>JBBDQR010000001.1:0-13983 GCA_040905885.1 Gaiellaceae bacterium
CGACGTACATCGTGTGCAGGAGCGGCTGGTCGAAGCCGGTCTGGAACTTCTCGGCCACGATCAGCACCTGGTAGTCGTCGCCGCCGAACCGCTGCGCCGTCTCCGACTCCGGGAAGGCGTTCATGCCCGGCTCGGTGAACTCGTCGCCGTCGTCGATGACCTTGCCCGAGAACGCGACGAGCGTCCGCACGTCCGGATAGCCCTTGTCGGCGACGTACTTGTCGAGCGCGAGCTTGTAGCGGACGGCGTGGAGACGCGAGCTGGTCACGACCATCGCCTTCGCCCTCCCGCCGATCTTCTTCGCAGCGTTGGCGCGGAAGTGCTCGACGACGATCTCGGCGCGCTGGGCGAGGTTGTGCGGATGCAGCGTCACGAAGCGCGCGATCGCTCGCCGCGCACGCGCCTTGTCGTACTCCGGGTCGTCCGTGATCGCCTTCTCGATCCGGAAGTAGGTCTTGTAGGTCGTGTAGTTCGCGAGCACGTCGAGAATGAAGCCCTCGTCGATCGCCTGCCGCATCGAGTACAGGTGGAAAGGCCGGTAGCGCCGGCCCTCCGCGGTCTCGACGGGCGTTCCGAAGAGCTCGAGCGTCTTCGCCTTCGGCGTCGCCGTGAAGGCGAGGAAGGAGAGGTTCCCGGGCCGGCCGCGCCCCGCGAGCGAGCGCGCGAGCAGGTCCTGACCGTCGCCGCGCTTGGCCTCTTCGGCAGCTTCCTCGCTCTCGGCCGCGTCGAGTTCCTCCTGCTCCGAGGTTGCCGACAGCGCACGGCGAAGGTCGGCCGCGGCCTCGCCCGTTTGCGACGAGTGCGCCTCGTCCACAATCACCGCGTACCGGCGCGCAGGCAGCACCTCGATCTTGTCGAGGACGAACGGGAACTTCTGGAGCGTCGTGACGATGATCCGCGCCTGCTCGCCCGCGAGCGCCTCGGCGAGCTGGGCCGAGTCCTTGTCTATCCGCACGACGACGCCATGCACGTGCTCGAACTGGTAAACGGTCTCCTGGAGCTGACGGTCGAGCACCAGCCGGTCGGTGATGATCACGACCTTGTCGAACACCTTCCGGTCGCCCGCGTCGTGGAGGCTCGAGAGCCGATGCGCGAGCCAGCCGATCGAGTTCGACTTGCCCGAGCCGGCCGAGTGCTCGATGAGGTAGCTGCGGCCGGCGCCATCTTCACGAACTGCAGCTTCGAGCTTGCGCACAGCGTCCCACTGGTGGAATCGCGGGAAGATGATCCGCGCCTTCGCCCGGTTCTCCGCTAGCGAACCCTTGTCGGGGCCAACGACGTGGACGAAACGCGCGAGCAGGTCGAGCCACGCCTCCCGCTCCCAGACCTGCTCCCACAGGTATGCGGTGCGGTGGCCGCTTGGGTTGAAGGGATTCCCGGCGCCGCCCTCCTCCGAGCCGCGGTTGAAGGGCAGGAACCGGGTCGCCTCGCCCGCGAGCTTCGTCGTCATCGCGACGAGATCGGGGTCGACCGCGAAATGCACCACCGCCCGACGCGCGAGCGTCACGCTTGCCGCGTCGCGGTCGCGCCGGTACTGCGCGATCGCGTGCTCGACGTTCTGGCCGGTGATCGGGTTCTTGAGCTCTGCGGTCGCGACTGGGATGCCGTTCACGAGGAGCGCGAGGTCGATCGTCTTCGTCTCGTCGGCGCCGTAGGCGAGCTGGCGGACGAGCACGAGCCGGTTCGCCTCGTAGCGTGCGACGAGCTCGGGCGTGAGCCCGTGCGCCGGCTTGAAGTACGCGAGCCGGATCTCGACTCCGAGGTCCTTCACGCCGTGGCGGAGCACGTCGACGGTGCCCCGCTCGTCGATCTCGGCCGCGAGACGCTTGAGGAAACTCGTGCGGGCGTTGTCCTCGCCGCCGTGCCGCCCGGCGAGCTCCCGCCACTCGTCCGGCTGGGTCTGAGCGACGAAGGCGAGTACCTCATGGGGTTCGAGCCCGAGCCCGCGGTCGAACTCCCGCGGATCACCCTTGACGTAGCCGCCATGCTCAAGCAGCCACGCCTCGATCGCGCCCTCGAACTTCCGCTCGGTCGCGCCAATCACGCGGCGACCTTCGCGGTGTCGAGTTGCCCGGTGACGGCGGCGCTGATGAGCGCGCGGCGGTGTTCGCGAAGAAGGTCGATCTGGCGCTGCAAGCGGTGCTGAAGGTTGTCGGAGGTAACCGTGACGGGCCGAAGCATCCGAAGATCGGCTTCCTGACGCGCTCGCTCCGCCCAGGGAATGCGGATCCGTTCAAGATCACGGATATTCAGACCGGTGATCGTGGCGCCCCGTACAAGCTCCTTAGCCCGCCGCTGAAACGTCTCGCTGCGAAGAACGTGGAGCACCCATTCCGACGCAAACTCCGCTGCGGGTGCGACCCGAGCTACGTCCTGGGTGATGTTCGCACCTTCAAGCTCAGGAGGCACGATCGCTGCGTCGCCGACTCCACCGCGAATCGCGAACAGGACATCGTCTGGGCGGAGGCGGGCGCGCGCATACGGTCGCTCGATTTCAGCGGTCGTCCGAGCAAGCCGATCCAGCGAGAGCCCGGCCCCAACATCCCCGCCCTTTACGATCGCGATCCCGCCCTCACCGACATCCGGCCCCGGTAGAACGATCCCGTACATCACTGGCCGGTGAATCTGAACGGCGTGCATGAGGGGGATCTCACGGTCGACGTCGGACCAGAGGACAGCGTCAGCGACGGCACACACTCGCTCCCGAGCGAGGTCGATCATCCGCCGCTTCTTGCCGACGAGGGCGTCGATGCGTGCCGTCTCGCTGTCGAGGAAGTCTGCGATCGCCACCTGAGTCTCGACTCGCGGAAGCGGGATCGCGATTTCCTGGATATCCGGCATGTAGATCGTCTTGTGTGTTGAACCCATCGTCGTCGCCACGATCTCATCGATGGTTCCGCGTAGCGCCCAGAGGACGAATCTCGGGAGAAGTCTCGGCCCGCAGGTCCAGGTCGCGAAATCCTGGCTCGTCGCCATGTCCCTGCCGAGGATGCAGGCGAAGCCGACGGAAGCCGTCCTCGATAGCGCCACGGTTCCAGCCGGGTGAAGCACGGCGGCGGAATTCGCCAAGCCGAGTTCACTTATCCGTTCAGAGGTCTCGGTAATGACCTGCTTCGTGCCGTCACGCAACTGCCACACGTCGGCCAGCGTCAGCCACGGAATCGTGCAGTTCTCCCAATACTCGGGGTGCTGACGGCTTGGCGTGTGGCCAGTGCCAAGCTTCGCCAACCGCCGAAGCTGGACCCGGCCCCACGGCCTCACTCCGTCACCTCGCCGAGCAGTTCCTGAATCTCGTCCTCGAGCGCGCGGATCTCAGCATTGATCTCCTCGAGGGGTCGCGGCGGGACATACCTGTAGAAGTGCCGCGTGAGCGGGATCTCGTAGCCGATCTTCGTCTTGTCGAGGTCGACCCAAGCGTCCGAGGCATATGGCAGCACCTCGGCCGTCATGTACTCGTCGACCGCGCGCCTGTACGGCTCGCTCGCGAGGCGCGCCGACGGTTCCGGCTCGAACCGCGCCGGCTCGGGCGGCAGCGGCACGTTCTCCTGATCGCGCAGCTCGGGGTCGGGCTCGTCGACAGCCGGTGCCTCCGGGTCGCGGACTGCGAGCGCCTCGAGCAGCGCCTTCTCCTCCGGCTTGGAGAGCCTTCCGTTCACCGCCACCGCGGCCGCGGTCGCCTCGGCACGATCCGTCGTCGCGAGCTCGGACAGCGTGCCGACGATTCCGAGCAAGCCCTCCCTCTGCTCCTCGCCGAGCCTCGCGAACGCCTTCGACGCCTCCAGGCGCTCACGCGCGCCCTTCCCGGTGTAGCGCAGCCGCAGCGGCCGTTCGACGGTGATCCGCTGGTAGCCGAACTGCTCGTTGCGGAAGATCTTGACCCGCTCGCTCTCCTCGAAGGCGCCGTAAAGGCGGGTGATCTCCTCGATCTGCTCGGACGAGACCGCCTTCCGCTTCTCGCCGAGGCTCTTGCGCATCTTCACCCAGAGTTCGCGCGCGTCGACCAGCTGCACCTTGCCGCGACGCTCAGCGCTCTTCCGGTTCGTCACGACCCAGAAGTAGGTCGAGATGCCGGTGTTGTAGAAGAGCTGGTCGGGGAGCGCGACGACCGCCTCGAGCCAGTCGTTCTCGATGATCCAGCGGCGGATCTCCGACGGGCCGGAGCCAGCGGCACCGGTGAAGAGCGGCGAGCCGTTGAAGACAATCGCGAGGCGCGAGCCGCCCTCCGCGGCCGGCTTCATCTTCGAGCTCATGTGCTGGAGGAAGAGGAAGCTGCCGTCGTTGATCGGCGGCAGGCCCGCGCCGAAGCGGCCGCTGAAGCCGAGCTTCTCGCGCTCGTCGACGACGAACTGCTGGACGCTCTTCCACTCGACCCCGAACGGCGGGTTCGCGAGCATGTAGTCGAACGTGCGGCCGCGATGGCCGTCGTCGACGAACGAGTTGCCCTGGACGATGTGCGACGCGTCCTGGCCCTTGAGCATCATGTCCGAGCGGCAGACGGCGTAAGTCTCCTCGTTCAGCTCCTGCCCGAAGACCTCGAGGCGCGCCTCCGGATTCAGCTCGCGCAGGTAGTCCTCGGCGACGGAGAGCATCCCGCCGGTGCCGCACGCGGGGTCGAAGAGCGTCTTCACGATCCCAGGCTTCCGGAGCACCTCGTCGTCCTCGACGAAGAGCAGGTCCACCATGAGCCGGATGACCTCGCGCGGCGTGAAGTGCTCTCCCGCAGTCTCGTTCGAGAGCTCGGAGAACTTCCGCACGAGCTCCTCGTACAGGTAGCCCATCTCGACGTTCGAGACGGCGTTTGGATGAAGGTCGATCTCGGCGAACTGCGAGACGACGAGGTAGAGCAGGTTCGCGCGTTCGAGGCGGGTGATCTGGGCATCGAACCCGAACTTCTCGATCACGTCGCGTGCGGCGGGCGAGAAGCCCGCGATGTACGACTGGAGGTTGCCCTTGACGTTCGCCGGATCGTCGAGCAGACGGCGGAAGTCGAGCGGGCTGATGTTGTAGAACTGCTGTCCCGCGATCGACTCGAGGACCGGTGCGACGTTCTCGACCCGACCCTTCAGCGCCTCGTGCCTCGCGAGGACGGCGGGCTTCGTCGGCTCGAGCACGCAGTCGAGGCGGCGGAGGACGACGAGCGGAAGGATTACGCGTCCGTACTCGGACTGCTTGTAGACGCCGCGCAGCTTGTCGGCGACCGACCAGATGAAGGCAGCGTGGTTTCGGAGTTGAGGATCGGAGCTCACGCCGGCACAGCGTAATCGCCCCGTGCGGACATGGCTGTTTGGCAACCTCGTCGGCGCGGGCCCACGTGGACTACGCTCGATCGGTGGTCGTGCGCTACACCCGAAAGCTGCTCGATCTGCTGGGCAAGGGCGTCATCACTCCCACCGCGCCGTCGGCGACGGATGAGGACTGGTGCGCGAACCTGCTCTGGATCGACCGGTCAGCGTTCGAGTCGAAAGCGGTCGTGAGTCGCCGGCAGAGACAACGTCGAGGCGCGAAAACGGACAGTTTCACTGGACCTGCCTTCGTCGATGGGTATAAAAAAGGGGTATAAAATCGCGCGCGCCGCGCCTGTCCTGTAAACAAAAGGCCCCGCTTAGCAGGGCCTTTGTAGTAGCGGGGGCGCGAACTGGACCCATTAGCGACGATCTCGTCGAGGTCGAGTCCGTTGAGAAGTGGCCATCGCCGGGCTCGCAGCGACCTGGATCCCTTCGGCCCGGGCAGCACGGATGATCTTCTGATCGAACGACGTCATCGACGCGTCGACATGCCGAGCGGTCGCGAGGCAGTAGGCGTCTGGAAGGCTGATCGGATGGGCGCGCCGGAGTCGTGCCGCCTCGACTCCGATCGCCTCGCTCGGCTGATGGATCGCGACGCCCAGAGCAACGATCGCGGCGCGCGCTCGCCTGAACCGCCCATGGTCCGCGTCCGGCGCGACGAGCACCTCGGACAGGTTGACGACGCTGGTCAGCAAGGTCGTCTCTCCTCGGTGCCAGGCCGTGAAGAGAACGCGCGTTTGCGAATGGTGGGGATCGGAACCGTCGAGCGCGCCGATCAGAACGTCCGCGTCGAGGACGATCTTCACCGCGCGGCGTCTTCGGCGTCGAGCTGGTCGAGATACCCAGACGGATAGGTACCGGTGAGCGCACCGAACGCGCTCTCCAGGCTGTCCTCGCCGCGGCGGATACGCGCAGTAAAGGACATGTTCTCGAGGTTCGGCGCGGAAGCCCGCGCGGCCCCGGCGCGGCTTCCCGACCGGTGCGGGCTGCCGGCAATCGCCGCGAAGCTCTCGACGACCCGGCGGGCGCCTTCGCCGGCAAGCGCTCCAGGTCACCCGCGGCCGGTACCGCGACGACGAGACGCCGGGCCCGCCCGCTCACCCAGCACGAGCGTGCCGGCGCAGCTGCTTTGGCGCATCATGATGCCGTGCGCCGCGATCTCCCCTCTGGAACCGTCACGTTCCTCTTCACCGACGTCGAGGGCTCGACCAAGCTCTTGCACGAGCTCGGCGCGGAAGAGTACGCGCGTGCGCTCGCGGAGCATCGCCGTATCCTCCGAGATGCCTTCGCCGCGCACGGCGGCGTCGAGGTCGACACGCAGGGAGACGCCTTCTTCGTCGCCTTCCCGACCGCACCGGGGGCGCTCGCCGCGGCAGCCGAGGCAACGGAGGGACTGGCTACGGGTCCGATCCGGATGCGGATCGGTTTGCACACCGGCACGCCGCACCTAGCCGAGGAGGGCTACGTGGGGTCGGACGTGCACAAGGGAGCCCGGATCGCGGCAGCGGGACACGGCGGTCAGGTGCTGCTCTCGAAGGAAACCCGCGAGCTCGCGGGGGTCGAGGTCGACGTTGCTGACCTCGGCGAGCACCGCCTGAAGGACTTCGCCGAGCCGGTGTGGATCTTCCAGCTCGGCGCGGGACGCTTCCAGCCGCTGAAGACGATCTCGAACACGAACCTGCCCCGGCCGGCGAGCTCGTTCGTCGGCCGGGAGCGCGAGGTCTCGGAGATCGGGGCGCTCCTTCGCGACGGTACGCGTCTCGTCACGCTCACCGGGCCTGGCGGCTCGGGCAAGTCGCGGCTGGCGATCGAGGCCGCGGCCGAGCTCGTACCCGAGTTCAGGAACGGCGTCTTCTGGATTGGCTTGGCGCCGCTCCGAGACCCGACCCTCGTGATGGAGACGGTGGCCCGGGCCGTGGGGGCGACTGACGGCCTTGCCGAACACGTTGCGGAGCGCGAGCTGCTGCTGTTGCTCGACAACTTTGAGCAGGTCGTCGAGGCCGCGCCGGAGCTCCCAGCCCTGCTCGAGTCCTGTCCGAACCTACGCGTACTCATCACGAGCAGAGAGCTGCTGCGCGTGCGGGGCGAGGTCGAGTACGCAGTGCCCACGCTGGCCGAGCGGGAGGCGGTCGAGCTCTTCTCCGCTCGTTCAGATCTCGCGCCGGACGAGACGATCGCCGAGCTCTGCCGGCGCCTCGACACCCTGCCGCTGGCTGTTGAGCTGGCGGCAGCGCGCACGAGCGTCCTCTCTCCCGCCCAGATCCTGGAGCGCCTCTCACACCGTCTCGATCTATTCAAGGGAGGCCGGGACGCCGACCCGCGCCAGCAAACGCTGCGCGCGACAATCGCATGGAGCTACGAGCTGCTGGGGCAGGAGGAGCGGCGCCTCTTCGCGCGACTCGCAGTCTTCGTCGGCGGGTGCACGCTCGAAGCCGCGCAAGAGCTCGCGGAGGCCGACCTCGACCCGCTCCAATCACTCGTCGACAAGAGCCTCCTCCGCCACACGGACGAACGGTTCTGGATGCTCGAGACGATCCGGGAGTACGCGGCCGAGCGCCTCGAGGAATCGGGCGAGGCCGATCGGTTGCGGCGGAAGCACGCGGAGCACTTCCTCGCGCTCGCGGAGGAGGCGGCGCCGAACCTCCGCGGGGCGAGCGCGAGCCCCGGCCCGTGGCTGGACCGGCTGGAAGCCGAGCACGACAACGTCCGAGCCGCGTTCGACCGCCTCCAGGTCATCGGCGAGACACAGCGTGTCCTACGGCTGGCCGGAGCCCTGTGGGTGTTCTGGAACGTGAGAGGTCACCTGCGTGAAGCCAGACGTCGCCTCGATCGCGCACTCGACGGCAACGAGCGTCCGACCGCAGCGCGCGCGAGAGCACTCGTCGGGGCGGCCGCGGTCTCAGCGGCGAGCGGAGACTCCGCGACGGCCACGATGCGGGCCGAGGCGGCGCTCACGTTGCACCGCTCACTCGGCGATCGGTGGGGCGCCGCGCTGTCTCAGTCGTACATCGCCACCGCTGCCGCCCAGGAACGCGACTGGGCGAAGGCGCAGCCAATAGCGGAGAAGTGCGCGCGAGCGTTCGAAGAGCTCGGCGACGAGCACTACGCGATGCTGGCGAAGTGGCTCCTGGCCTGGATGTGCAGGGAGCTCGGCGATCGCGAACGCGCCCGCGCACTGGCCGAGGAAAACGTCGGGCGCGCACGTGCGCTGGGTGACGAGCGCGTCGAGGCGCGCTCGCTGGGCTCCCTGGCGATGCTGGCTGTCGACGAGGGCCGGCTCGAGGACGCGGTGGCGACGCTCAAGGAGGCGAACCGGATCCACCGCGCCCTCGGCGACCGGTTCGAGATCGCGCTCGACCTCTGCCGCTTCGCGCGCGCGCTCGCAGCTGCCGGACGGCCGGGAACGGCGGCGCGGATCCTCGCCACGGGCGAGGCTCTACGCGAGCAGATCGGCGCGACGCTGGAATCATGGATCGCCATGGAGGCGAAGCTCGGAGAGACGCTCACAGCGGCCCGCGCGCAGCTCGGTGCAGCCGCTTTCGCCGAAGCGTGGGAGCAAGGACGCTCGCTAACGGCCGACGAGGCCGTCGAGCTCGCCCTCGACGCCCTGGACAGTGCTCGCCCGCGCAATCCAGCGACACCGGATCCTCCGGCCGAATCCCGATCTCGTGGTGTGTGAAGTCATCGCCGGGCACTTGTCGCGGGTCCACATCGTCGCCCCGCCCCTAACGAGAAAAATCCCTGCGCTTAGCAGGGATTTTTCTACTTGTTCATAGCGGGGGCAGGATTTGAACCTGCGACCTCCGGGTTATGAGCCCGGCGAGCTACCTGACTGCTCCACCCCGCGACGCAGTCCCAAGTATAGCCTCTGATTCGTGCAATCGTGGGTCTGGAGCGGTCTCGCCATCCTCGTCGCGGGGTTGCTCGGCGGCGTCGCCTTCGTGGCCGTGCGGGGACTCGCGGCCTACCGCGCGCTGAAGGCCGCCGGCGGCGAGCTGCTGGGCGGCGTCGACCGCGTTCTGGCCGACACGGAGCGGCTCGCCACGAAGCTCGAGGGCCTCGCCGGGAGCTCGTCGCGCCTCCAGGCGGCGCTCGACCGGCTCCGCGTCAGCCGCGCGCGCCTCAACGTGCTGCTCGAGGCGGTCTCCCAGGTGCGCGCCGCCGTGGGGCGGATCACCGGAGTCGTCCCGCGCAAGTCCTGATGCGCGTCGCCGCGCTCGACCTCGGCACGAACACGACGCGCCTGCTCGTCGCCGACGTCGAGGACGGGCGGGTCGTGGAGGTCGAGCGGCGCACGGAGATCACGCGCCTCGGCGAGGGCGTGGACGAGCGGCGCAAGCTGCTCCCCCTCCCCATCGCCCGCGTCCGCAACGTGCTCGGCGAGTACCGCCGCCGGCTCGAGGAGCTCGGCGCCGAGCGGGCGCTGCTGGTGGCGACGAGCGCAGTCCGCGACGCCGAGAACGGCGAGGCCTTCCTCGGCGAGATCGAGTGGAGCTACGGATTTACGACCCGCCTGCTCTCCGGCGACGAGGAGGCGCAGGTCGTGCGCCGCGGCGTCGCGACGGGCGGCGAGCTCCCGCCGGGGACGCTGATCGTCGACATCGGGGGCGGCTCGACCGAGCTGATCCTCGGCGATCGCCATCTGAGCCTCGACGTCGGCAGCGTCCGGCTGACCGAGCGCTTCGGTGAGGACGTCGAGGCGATCCGCGCGTACGTGGGCGACCAGCTTCCCGCCGTGGACGCGGCTCAGGCGGTCGGGGTGGCCGGGACGGTGACGACGATCGCCGCCCTCGACCTCGGCCTCGTCGAGTACGACCCGGAGCGCGTCCACGGCCACCGCATCGCGCGGAGCGCCGTCGAGGAGCAGCTCGCGCGCCTGGCGGCGCTGCCGCTCGAGGAGCGCCGCCGCATTCCGGCGCTCGAGCCCGAGCGAGGGCCGGTGATCGTCGCGGGCGCGGCGATCCTCGCCGAGATCCTGGCCGTCTACGGGCTCGACGGAATCCGGGCCAGCGAGCGCGACCTCCTCGACGGCGTGGCGCTCGAGGCGGCAGCGCTGCCCGAGCCCGAGGAGGGAGCGGCGCCTCCGGGCGCCTACACCTGCTGCTGAACCCCCCGGTGCGCCTTGACGAGGTCGGAGAGGAAAGCGGCCTCGCGCGGGGACACGTCAGGCCACCTTCCGAGAACCTCGTGGACGCGCCCGCCGATCTCGGCTCCCGAGTCGCAGCCCGCGAACACGTCCTGGTGCTTCTTGAGCACTTTCAGGCCCGCGGCGGCGTGCACCTTCCCCTTGTCGGTCAGGCTGTCCCAGAGCACGAAGCTCGAGACGAACGTCGCCAGCTCGTAGGGGCTCGCCCCGGCGAGGTAGTCGCGGATCTCGTCGTCGCCCAGCCGCCGCGAGAACAGCATCGTGCGACGAGTCTCGCACTCCTATGCAGGCTCGTAAAGCTCCTCTTCCTCGGGAGGATGGTCCTCCGCGATGCGCCGCTGCACGACCGCCCGCGAGAGCACGCCGACGAGCCGCCCGTCGTCCTCGACCACCGGGACACGCTCGAACTCCTGCTCCTCCATGAACAGGAAGGCCTCCTCGAGCCCCATGTCGGCCCGGAGAGTCGCGAGCGGCTCCTCGGCGATCGCGCGCAGCTCCACCTGCTTCGGGTCGAGGCCCGGGGCGACCACCTCGCGCACGAGCGTCTTCCGCGTGACGACGCCCGCGAGCCGGCCGCCCTCGACGACGAAGACCGCCCTCACCTCGGGCCGCGCCAGCGCCTCCCCCGCTGCCTGGGCGCTCGCGCCGGCGTCGCAGGTCGGCGGCTCGGCGACCATCGCGTCGCGCACGAGATCCGTCACGGGTAGATCCCCCGCATCTCGAGCGCGCCGGCCACCTCGCGAATCGCGCCCACGAGCGCCGCGCCGCGCAGGCTCATCCCCTCCTCCTGGTGGAGCGCCCAGACGCGGTCGAAGGCGTCCCCCAGCTTCTCCTCGAGCTTCCAGCGGATCTCGTCACGGCCCCAGAACAGCCGCCCGAGGTCCTGCACCCACTCGAAATAGGAGACCGTCACGCCGCCCGCGTTCGTGAGCACGTCGGGAAGGACGACGATGCCGCGCTCGGCGAGGATCCGGTCGCCGTCCATCGTGGTCGGCCCGTTCGCGCCCTCGGCGACGATGCGGCAGTCGAGCCGGCCGGCGTTCTCGCCGGTCACCTGGTCCTCGCGGGCGGCGAGGACCAGCACGTCGCAGGGCAGCTCGAGCAGCTCCGCGTTCGTGACGAAGTCCGCGTCGGGATAGCCCTCCAGCGCGCCGTTCTCGCTCACCCAGGCGCGCACCGCCGCGAGGTCGAGCCCCGCGGGAGCGTAGATCCCGCCGGACACGTCCGAGACGGCCAGCACGGCCGCGCCCTTCTCCGCCAGCTCGTTCGCCGCCACGCCGCCGACGTTTCCGAACCCCTGGACGACGCAGCGCTGGGCGCCGAGCCGCAGCCCGAGCTTGGCGCAGGCGCGCTCGGTGACCATCACCACGCCGGCGCCGGTCGCCTCGGGCCGGAAGACCGAGCCGCCGATCGAGATCGGCTTGCCGGTCGTCACCTCGGGCACCGCGTAGCCTTTCTGCATCGAGTACGTGTCCATCAGCCAGGCCATCGTCTGCTCGTTCGTGGCCATGTCCGGAGCGGGGATGTCCGACTGGGGGCCGATGTACGGCGCCAGCTCGGCCGTGTAGCGCCGCGTCAGGCGCTGCAGCTCCCCCTGCGACAGCTCGCGCGGGTTGCAGCGGACGCCTCCCTTCGCGCCCCCGTACGGCAGCCGCAGCAGCGCGCACTTCCAGGTCATCCAGACCGCGAGTGCCGCGCACTCGCCGAGCGTCACCTCGGGGTCGTAGCGGATGCCGCCCTTCGTCGGCCCGAGCACGGTCGAGTGCTGGACGCGATAGCCCGGGAAGACGCGCAGGTGACCGTCGTCCATCACCACGGGCACGGAGAGCATCACCGCCCGCTCGGGGAAGCGCAGCCGCTCGGCGACTGCGTCAGGGACGCCCGCGTGGGGCAGCGCCTCCTCGAACTGCGCCTGGGCGGTGCGGAAGAGCGGCGTGTCCCACTCGAGCCGCTCCAGCTCCTCGACGGTCACGGTCGTGCGGACCGGTGCGCGGCGAGGTAGTACCGCTCGACGTACTCGGTGACCGCCCGGTGCATCGAGAAGCGCGGCGCGAGCTGCTCGATCGACGCCCTCATCATCCCGCTCCAGCGCTCTCCGTCCTCGAAAGCGGGGACGACCTCCTGCTCGAGCAGCCGGTACAGCTCCTCTGCGTCGGCCGCGTCGTCCGCGCCCGCGATCGCCCAGCCGACCTCGGGCGAGTACCCCTCGGCCCACCAGCCGTCGAGCACGGAGAGGTTGAGCACCCCGTTCATCGCCGCCTTCATCCCGCTCGTCCCCGAGGCCTCCTGCGGCCGCCGCGGCGTGTTCAGCCAGACGTCGCATCCCTGGACGAGCAACCGCGCGACGCCCATGTCGTAGTCCTCGAGGAAGACGACGCGGTCGGTGCCCCGGCTCAGCTCGACGATCTGCTGCATGAGGTCCTTGCCGCCCTCGTCGGCGGGATGGGCCTTGCCGGCGACGACGATCTGCACCGGCAGGGCGAGCAGCCGCTCGGGGTCGGAGAAGGCGAGTCCGGCGCGCTTGTAGGTGGCGAAGCGGCGGGCGAGGCCGATCGTCAGGAGCTCGGGATCGAGCCCGGCGTGCTCGGTCAGCCGCCGCTTGAGCAGCCGGTGCGCCTCCCAGAGGTCGTCGGCCTCCTCGAGCTCGGGCGCGACCCAGGTGCCCGGGTGGACGCCGTTCGTGACGTGGCCGATCGGCGTGTCGATTCCCGCCCACATCTCCCGGGCCACCTCGCCGTGCAGCTCCGAGACGCCGTTCGCGTGCGCGCTCATGCGGAGCGCAAACGGCGTCATCCCGAAGCCCGGCTCGTCCCAGGCGCCGAGCTCGAGCACGTCCTCGCCGAGGTAACGGGCGACGAGCTCCGCGTCGAAGACCTCGTTGCCGGCGGGGACGGGCGTGTGCGTGGTGAAGACCGTCGACTCGCGCACGCGGTCGAGCTCCTCGTGACGCAGGCGCTCGAGCGCGAGGAAGGCGGAGTGCCCCTCGTTCATGTGCCAGACCGTGGGCTCGAGGCCGAGGGCGGCGAGCGCGCGGACGCCTCCCACCCCGAGCAGGATCTCCTGGCGGATCCGGTGCTCGCGGTCGCCGGCGTAGAGGCGGTCGGTGAGGCCCGGCGCGTCCAGGAGGTAGAGCGGGACGCGGTCGACGTCGTAGCGCCAGACTGTGGCCTCGGCGGTCTCGCCGGCGAGGTCGACGGTGACGGTTGCCTCGCGCCTCAGTCCCAGCTCCTCCGGGTCGACGGGCTGCGGCGCCTCCGCCTGCCGGCCCTGGTCGTCGAGCCGCTGGCGGAAGTACCCGTCGCGATAGAGGAGGCCGACGCCGACGAGCGGCACGCCGAGGTCGGAGGCCGCCTTCAGGTGGTCTCCCGCGAGCACCCCGAGCCCGCCCGAGTAGATCGGGAGCGACTCGTCGAGCCCGAACTCCATGCAGAAGTAGGCGACGAGGAAGTCCTCTTCGCCGCCGTACGTGCGGCTCCACCAGGGAGGTGTCTGGACGGCGGGCTCGGCTCGGCTCATGTCGCGGGGATGCTAGTAAGGACCAGGCTGCGGGCC
>JBBDQR010000002.1:0-2265 GCA_040905885.1 Gaiellaceae bacterium
CCCCCCCCCCCCCCCCCCCCCCCCCCCCCCGCGACCCTAGGTCTGGTCGAGCGGGATCTGCGCCATCGCCGCGGCGACGCGGCGCAGGCTGACGATCCCGAGCACCCGGCCGCCCTCGACCACAGGCAGGTGGCGGAAGCCGCTCGAGAGCATGATCCCCTGCGCCTTGTCGAGCGCCAGGTCGGGCTCGGCGGTGATCGGGTCGCCCGTCATCCACTCGCGCGCCCGGGCGTCGCTCGTCAGCACACGGCCGGCCATCGCCTTCAGCATGTCGCGCTCGGTCAGGATGCCGACCAGGCGGCCGAAGTCGATCACGGCGACCGCGCCGGTCTTCGCCTCGACCATCTTCTGCGCCACCTCGCCCAACGTGTCCTCGGGCGCGACGGCGACGAAGTCGCTGCGCATCGCGTCGGAGATCGTGCCCACGCGGCGAGTCTACCGGCCGTCGCGCAAATAAGCACTTCCAATTGTTCAAATTAGCGATCAAGGGGTATGATCGCCCACGTGTCGGGCTTCGACGTGCTCGTGATCGGGAGCGGCGCCTCCGGGCTCGCGGCGGCGGTCTCCGCCCAGCGGGCGGGGGCGCGCGTCGCCGTGGCCACGAAGGGCGCGCTCCAATCGTGCAACTCGGCCAAGGCGCAGGGCGGGATCCAGGCCGCCTTCGGCGAGGACGACTCGCCGGAGCAGCACGCCGCGGACGTCTGGCAGAGCTCCCACGAGACCGCCGACCGCCGCCTCGTCGAGCTCCTCACCTCCGAGGCTCCCGGCGCCATCCACTGGCTCGAGGAGCTCGGCGTCGAGTTCACGAGGGAAAACGGCGGCTACCGCCTGGCGCGCTGTGGCGGCGCCTCGCGCAAGCGGCTGCTCCAGGTCGGCGACCGCACCGGCCACGCGATCACGACCGCGCTCCGCGAGGCGGTCGAGGCGAGCGACATCGTGACCTACCCGAAGTCGCCGCTGACCGCGCTCGCGCGCATCGAGAGCGGCTGGCGGGCGCGCTGCGGCGAGCACGACCTCGAGGCCGCGACCGTGATCCTCGCCGCCGGCGGGCGCTGCTACCGCGAGGCCGAGGAGCGCGGCGAGCTCTCCACCAACCATCCCGGCGCCACCGGCGAGGTGACGCAGATCGCGCTCGACCTCGGCGCGGAGGCGCGCGACCTCGACGCCCTCCAGTACCACCCGAACGGCGGCGCCTGGCCCGAGAACATGCAGGGCTACTCGATCCCCGAGACGACCCGGGCCTACGGCGCCGTGCTGCTGAACGCCGACGGCGAGGAGTTCACCGACTCGCTCGGCCCGCGCGACGCCGTCTCGCAGGCGATCTTCGACGAGGTCGAGGCCGGCCGCGGCGTGGAGACCCCCGACGGCCGCCCGGCCGTCTACCTCGACACGACGCGGATCCCGGAACGCGACGCGGAGATCTCGCTTCCGTACATGCTGCGCCGCTACCGGGCCGGAGGCATCGATCCGCTGGCGGAGCGGATCTTCACCTACCCGGTTCTCCACTACCAGAACGGAGGCCTCGTGATCGACGAGCACGGGCAGACGACCGTCGAGGGCCTCTTCGCCTGCGGCGAGATCGCCGGCGGCGCCCACGGCCGCAACCGGATGATGGGGAATTCTCTTCTCGAATGTGTCGTGTTCGGCAGGCGCAGCGGACGCGCAGCGGCAGAAAGGGCGGAAGCATGAAATCCGCAGTTCACCCCGCTCGAAAATCGCCAGATTTTCGAGCGCTAGTCGAGGACGCGGCCGCGCACCTGTACGTCTGGGCGCTGAAGGACATCCCGCAGGACCTGCGCGACGCGCTCGCCGACGCGCGCGACCGCGAGACCTCGGTCTCCGGGAAGCGGGTGCTGGAGATCATCCACCGGAACGTCGAGATCGCCGACAGCCAGAGCAACCTCGTCTGCCAGGACACCGGCATCGCCGTCTACACCTGCCGGGTCGGCGAGCACTTCCCGCTCCACCCCTCGCGCATCTACGAGGCGCTGCGCGACGGCACGGCGCGCGCCACGCTCGAGCACCCGCTGCGCTCGAACACGGTGCACACGCTCACCCGCGAGAACACCGGCCCGAACATCGGCCACCGCGTGCCGATCGTCCACTGGGAGTTCGTCTCCGACTGGGACGGGCTCGACGTCAAGTGCGTGCCGAAGGGATCGGGCTCCGAGAACATGAGCTTCCTGAAGATGTGCGTCCCCGCCGACGGCGTGAAGGGGATCAAGCAGTTCGTGCTCGAGTCGATCGTCGGCGCCGGCGGCAAGC
>JBBDQR010000003.1:0-5432 GCA_040905885.1 Gaiellaceae bacterium
AGGTCATCTGCGTGGTCGAGGGCGAGTGACGCGCCCCGCGGCCGTCCGCCCCTTATGCGCCGAGACGGCGCGGGAGCGGGGCGCGCCGCGCTCCGCGACCGCGAGCCGGATCGACACGTGGCTGCTCGTCGAGCACGCCGGCTACTGGCCCTACGAGCCGCTGGACGCCGCCGTCTTCGCGGGCCCCGTCCGCGAGCATGTGGCGGCGCAGCTCGCGGCCCACCTGCCCGCGCGGCTGCTGCTCGTCAAGCGGCCGGGCCGGCGGCCGCGAGGGCCTCTCGAGGTGGTCTACGGCCGGACGGACGAGCAGGGGGGACGCTTTCGCCGGCTCGAGCTCGAGTCGTACGACGGGCTGCTCGGCCTCGACCTTGGCAAGCGGGCGGGCGAGCGCCTCCGGCAGCCCCTGCTGCTCGTCTGCACGCACGGGATCCGCGACCGCTGCTGCGCCCGCTACGGCCAGGCGCTCGTCCGGGAGCTCGTCCGGCACGCGGACCCAGCCTGGATCCGCCAGGCCAGCCACGTCGGCGGCGACCGCTTCGCGGCGAACCTCGTCGTGCTCCCCGAGGGCCTCTACTTCGGCAGGGTCGAGCGCGAGCAGGTGGCGCCGCTGCTCTCGGCGTACCGGGGCGGGCGGATCGAGCTGGCGTCGTACCGCGGCCGCTCCTGCCACCCGTTCGCCGTCCAGGCGGCGGAGGGCCACGTCCGCCGCATGACCGGCCTGGACGGCATCGACGACGTCCGGGTGGTCGCCGTCCGGCGGGAGGCACGCGACCGCTTCAGGGTCGAGCTCGAGGCGGTCCCGGCCGGCATGCTCCACGAGCTCGAGGTCGGCGTCGAGCTCTCCGAGCCGGTCCTGCTGACCTGCAAGTCGCAGGAGCTGAAGCCTGCGCGCCGGTTCGTCGTCCGCTCGCACCGCAAGCGGAGCGGCTAGACCGACGCGATCCGGAGGAAGCCCTCGCGCACCAGCCGGCGCGCGAGCACGAGCCGTCCCTCGTCGTCGAGGCGGCCCGGTAGGTCGGCGAGCCGCAGCGGCGAGCTCGTCTCGACGAGCGCCGCGAGCTCTTCGCGCGCCCGGGCGGGGAAGATCACGCGCCGTCCCTCGAAGGCGAGCGCGCAGCGCCCGTCCTCGAGCTCGCCGAGGTCCGCGATCACCGTCTCCCGGCGCGCGACGGCCGAGTCCGCGGAAAGCTGCCGCAGCCGCCGCAGGTCGTCCAGCTGCCCGTCGAGGACGGGCCGCCTGCCGCCGACGAGCTTGCCGCGCACGATCTCCGCCACGTGCTCGGGCTCGAGCCGCGCCGCGAGCCGCTCGGCGAGCTCGGCGCCGCCTTCCCCGTCGGCCGGGACGGAGCGCCGGAGCTCGACGTCGTCCTCGCACTCCGAGATCACCGCCCGCAGAGCGTCGAGCCACGTGATCACGCCGACGCCCACGGTCAGGTGGAGCGAGTCCTCCTCCGAGGTGAGCGCCTCGTGGAGCCAGCCGCGCGGCAGGTAGAGCGTGTCGCCGGCCCGCAGGACGACGTCCAGCACCGCGGGGCCCGGCTCGCCCATCTCGGCCCGGTAGCGCTGGTGCTTCAGCGGCAGCTCGAAGACGGGGTCGTAGACGAGCCACCGCTTCGAGCCCGAGGCCTGGAGCACGAGCACGTCGTGCGTGTCGTGGTGGACGGGCAGCCCCTGGGAGCGGGCCGGCGTGTAGTACGCGTTCGCCTGCACGGGGTGCCCGAGGAAGGCATCCAGCTCCCGGCAATAGCGGGCGAGCGACGTCGAGGTGAGGTGGAGCCCCTGGAGGACGACCGTGGCGCCGCGCTCGAACTCGCGGAGGACGGCGAGGTGGTCGGCCGAGCCGGTGAACGGCTTCGGCCGCCACGGCAGGTCGACCGTGTAGGCCCGCTGGTCGAGCTTCTCCCCGGCCTTGACGAGCCGGAAGCCCGGCGCGCGCAGCCCGGGCTCGGACATCTGGCGCTCGACGTCGCGCGCGGAGAGCAGGTCGTCGAAGCGTCCGGGCTCCCCGCGCGCCACGTGCAGCGGCTTGCGCTCCCAGTAGCCGGCGAGGAAGTCCTCGGCCCCGACCGGCGCGATCGCGCGCCGGAGCGCAGCGTCGCTAGCTGGGGTCCTGGTCGTCGGCGTCCGCGTCGGCGTCGTCGGCATCGACGTCCGTGTCGTCTCCGTCCCCCTCGGTGTCGGTCGAGTCCACGTCGTCGAGCTCGGCCTTCGTCCAGGCCGACCCCTCGCGAAGCTCGGTCTCGACCTCGCCCTCGGTCAGCGTCTCGCGTTCCACCGGTCCTCCTTTGGAGTCGCTTGTACGGCGCTGGCTGTATACGCGCAAGGATCGCACGGCAAACGCGGCCGCGCGCGCACTACACTCGCCCCGGCCGATGGACCTCTACGAGTACCAGGGCAAGGAGCTGTTCCGGCGCTTCGGCATCCCCATCTCGGAGGGCCGCCTGGCGACCACGCCGCAGGAGGCGCGCGCGGCCGCGGAGGAGCTCGGCGGCCAGGTCGTCGTCAAGGCGCAGGTGCTCACCGGCGGGCGCGGCAAGGCCGGCGGGATCAGGCTCGCCGACTCCCCGGCCGACGCCGAAGCGAAGGCGCACGACATCCTCGGCCTGGACATCCGCGGGCACGTCGTCCGCAAGCTCTGGATCGAGCGGGCCTCGGAGATCGCGAAGGAGTACTACCTCTCGCTCACGTTCGACCGCGGCGAGAAGAAGCCGCTCTACATGCTGACCACCGAGGGCGGCATCGACATCGAGGAGGTAGCGGAGCGGAACCCGGACGCGATCGCGCGCCTGCACGTCGACCCGCTCGAGGGGTTCCAGCCCTACCAGGGCCGGCGCCTGATCTACGGCGCGGGAATCGAGGCTGAGTCGGAGCAGAAGCAGGTGCTCGACATCGTCGGGAAGCTCTACGCCTGCTTCGTCGCCTGCGACGCGCTGCTCTGCGAGGTCAACCCGCTGATCGTCACGCGCGAGGGCCAGGTGCGGGCGCTCGACTCGAAGTTCACCGTCGACGACAACGCGCTCTTCCGGCACCCCGACATCGCCGAGATGCGCGACCTCTCCGCCTATCCGGTCGAGGAGCGGAAGGCGCGGGAGAAGGGCGTCACCTACGTGAAGCTCGACGGGGACGTGGGCGTGCTGGGCAACGGGGCCGGCCTGACGATGTCGACCGTGGACGTGGTCACCTTCGTCGGCGGCCGGCCGGCCAACTTCTGCGACCTCGGCGGCGGGGGCAGCGCCCAGGGCGTCGTCGACGCGCTCGAGGTGATCACGGCCGACCCGCAGGTGAAGTCGATCCTCTTCAACATCTTCGGCGGCATCACGCGCTGCGACGAGGTGGCGCGCGGGATCCTGGAGGCGCTCGAGCGGCTCGGGCTCGAGCAGCCGATGGTCGTCCGCCTCGACGGCACGAACGCCGAGGAGGGCCGGCGGATCCTCGAGGAGGCCGCGCCGCCCAACGTCCACCCCGAGGCGACGATGCTCGACGCCGCCCGGCGCGCGGTGGAGCTGGCGGCGTGAGCGCGGACGTCTGGTCCGAGCGCGCCGACGCCTACCGCGGCGCCGCCGACCAGAGCGCGGGCGACGACCTCGAGCTGCTCGTCTCCTGGGGCGAGGGGCGGACGGCCCTCGACGTCGCCTCCGGCGGCGGCCACACCGCCCGGCGGCTGCGCGAGGCGGGCTTCGACGTCGTCACGCTCGACCCGGCACCCGGCATGGCCGCCGACGTCCTCGCGAGCGCCGAGGACATCCCCTTCGCCGAGTCGTCCTTCGACGTCGTCGCCTGCCGGATCGCGCCGCACCACTTCGCGGCCGTGCGCCAGGCCGTGGCCGAGATGGCGCGCGTTGCGCGCAGGCTGGTCCTGATCGAGGACACGCTCTACGCCGGCGAGCAGGTCGAAGAGGCGGAGCGGCTGCGCGACCCGACTCATGTGTGCTCTTACTCGGAGGCGGAGTGGCGCGAGCTGCTCGAGAGCGCCGGGCTGACGGTCGAGGAGGTGCGGGTACTGAGGAAGTCCCGCCCGGTCGACGCGTGGCTCGCGCGGGCGGGCTGCGTGGGCGAGGAAGCCGAGGACGTCAAGGCGATGCTCGCGGAGCACCTCGACGGCGACCAGTACGTCGACACGAAGATCCTGCTCAAGGCGCGCAAGGCCTGATGGCGATCGTCGTCGACAACGACACGCGCCTCGTCGTCCAGGGCCTGACCGGGAGCGAAGGGCGCTTCCACGGGCTCCGCAACCGCGACTACGGCACGAACGTCGTCGCGGGCGTGACGCCCGGCAAGGGCGGGCAGGACGTCGATGGCATCCCGGTCTTCAACACCGTGGTCGAGGCCGTGGACGAGGCCGGCGCGAACACGTCGCTGATCTTCGTCCCGGCGCGCTTCGCCGCCGACGCGATCTACGAGGCTGTCGACGCGGGCATCGCCACCGTGATCTGCATCACCGAGTACATCCCTGCGCACGAGATGCTCCGCGTCTACAACTCGACGCGGCCGAAGGGCGTGACGCTGATCGGCCCGAACTGCCCCGGGGCCTGCTCGCCCGGCAAGGCCAACGCGGGGATCATCCCCGCCGAGATCTTCCGCGAGGGCTCCGTCGGCCTCGTCTCGCGCTCGGGCACCCTGACGTACCAGATCGGCTTCGAGCTCGCCCAGTTCGGGCTGGGCAACTCGACGATCGTCGGGATCGGCGGCGACCCGGTCGTCGGCTCCTCGTTCATCGACGTGCTCGGGCGCTTCGAGGCGGACGACGAGACCGAGTCGGTGGTCATGGTCGGCGAGATCGGCGGCGCGGAGGAGGAGAAGGCGGCGGAGTTCATCCGCGACTCGATGACGAAGCCCGTCTTCGCCTACATCGCCGGCTTCACCGCGCCGCCCGGCAAGACGATGGGCCACGCGGGCGCGATCATCTCCGGCTCCGCCGGCACCGCGCAGGCGAAGAAGGAGGCCCTCGAGGCCTGCGGCGTGCAGGTCGGCACGACGCCGACCGAGGTGGCAGAGCTCGTGGCCGAGGCCGCGGGCGCGCGGGCGTAGTGATCTTGTTCTCCAGGGGCGCTCCCGCGCCGGAGTGCATCCCGGTCGAGGAGCTCGCCGACTGCGCCCGCGCGGCCGTCCAGCGCGACGGCGTCGCCGCGCTCTCCTACGGGCCCGTGGGCGGCTACGGGCCGCTGCGGGAGTGGCTCGCCGAGCGTCACGGCGTCGAGCCGGGCCGGGTCCTCGTCACGAACGGCGGCCTCCAAGGCCTCGTCTTCGTCGCGGAGGCCCTGCTCGCGCGCGGCGGCCGGCGCGTGCTCGTCGAAGGGCCGACGTACGACCGCACGCTGACGGTCCTCGCGCGGCTCGGCGCGGACGTGGAGGCGGTGCCGATGGACGAGGAGGGGCTCGACCTCGACACACTCGCGGCGGCCCGCCCCCCCCGGCCCCCCCCCGCCCAACAA
>JBBDQR010000003.1:5442-13859 GCA_040905885.1 Gaiellaceae bacterium
TCTGGGTCGGGGCCGCCGCCGGCCTTCCTCTACACGATCCCCACCTTCCAGAACCCCAGCGGTCGCACGCTCGGGGCCGAGCGGCGCCGGCGACTCGTCGAGCTCGCCCGAGCGCACGGCGTGCCGCTGCTCGAGGACGACCCCTACGGGCTCGTCCGCTTCGAGGGAGACCCGCCGCCCACGCTGCACGAGCTCGCCGGGGGCAAGGACGTCGTCTACGCGTCGTCTTTCTCGAAGACGGTGGCGCCGGGGCTGCGGGTCGGCTACTTCGTGCTCCCGCCGGAGCTCGTCGCCCCGGCCGAGGCGGCGGCCGTCTCGTCGTACATCACGCCCGTGCTGCTCGGCCAGGCGACGGTGTGGGAGCTGATCCGGAGAGGCGGCTTCGAGCCGAACCTCGAGCGCGTCCGCGGGCTGCTGCGCGAGCGCCGCAACGCGATGCTCGCCGCGCTCGAGCGCGAACTGCCGGCCGGCGCGACCTGGAGCCGCCCCGAGGGCGGCTACTTCCTCTGGGCGGAGCTCGGCGTCGACACCGCGGAGCTGCTCGAGCGCGCGACCGCTGCGGGCGTCTCCTTCGTCAAGGGGTCGGACTTCTTCCCCGGCGGGCGCGGCGGGCGCACCGCCGCGCGCCTCGCTTACAGCTTCGTGACGACGGCCGAGATCGGCGAGGGCGTCACGCGCCTCGCCGATTTGCTCGGCCGAGGGAGGACTGGCTAGGCCGCCGCGTGTTGCGCGACGGCCGCGAGGTCCCGGGGCACCAGCCGCGGCTGCTGCGGGGGTGAGAGCGAGCCGCGGCTGACGGCCCGGAAGGTGGGACAGGGGGTGTCCCCGGCGAGGGCGCAGAGGCCGGCGCGGCGGAAATAGCAGTCGTTACAGGTCACTCCAGCCCTTTTGCTCATTCCACCGTTTTGCTCGCCTCGTTGCCCACCACCGACAACGGCGATTCTTAGCGCGATCGACTCAGGAAGCAAGCGTTGTCTGGAATGAAAAAGGCGCAATTTCCGGTTGTTTCAAACCTCCCGAAAGTCGCCAATTCTGGCCATTTTCGGCGCTCGTTGCCAGCACGCGCAACGCCTGTTGAAAACTCTGCACAGGCACGACCCGCATCCCATCGGCGTAGCGCTGCGCCTCCCGCGCGTTATCCCCAGAGGGAACGAGGAAGAGCTGGATCCCGGCCTCCCTCGCGCCGATCGTCTTCTGCTTGATCCCCCCGACCGCGCCGACCGAGCCGTCGAGGTCGAGCTCGCCGGTCACGGCCACCCGCAGGCCGCGGTCGACGTCGCGACCGAGCTCCTCGAGCACCCCAAGCGCGAAGGCGAGGCCGGCCGAGGGCCCGCCGACGTTTCCCGCGTCGATCTCCACGTCGACCGGCAGCACGATGTCGACCGACTGCTCGACGAGCACGCCGATCACGCCCCGCTGCCGATCGTCGGGGTCGGCGGCGAGCTCGATCCGGAAGGGGAGGCGCTCCTGTCCGCGCAGGACGGCGACCGCGACCTCGTCGCCGGGCCTCCGGGCGGCGAGCAGTGAGCGAAGCCGCGCGAGCGAGTCGATCCGCGTGCCGCCGAGCTCGACGATCACGTCCGAGGGGTGGAGCTTGCCCGCCGCGGGCGTGCCCGGGAGCACCTGGACGACGAAGGCGCCGTTCTCCCTAGCCTCGACGTCGTAGCCGGCCTCCCGCAGCGCGACCGCGGCGGCCACCTGCTGCGACCTCGTCATCACCTGGAGGCTCACGCGCCGCCGGTCCTGCTCGCTCAGGCCGGTGGGGTTGACGGCGTGGGCGGGGACCAGCGAGGCGCCGTCGTGGAAGAGCCCGGGCAGCAGGCGCTCCGCGATCGACGGCTGCCGCACGATCACGTCGACGAAGTAGAGCCCGCCCTCGTCGTCCGGCTGCTCGCCGTTCTCGACCTCCACGAGCGGCGCGACCGGATGCGGCTCGTCGGGCAGGAAGATGTACGTGCCCCCGTCCGGGAGGACGAACAGCAACACCGCCGTCGTGACGACGACGGTGAGGAAGGCGACCAGGAGCTTCCCGGGAGTGAACGCGCGCCGCAAGGCCGAACAAGCGTAGACAGGACGACGGCCCCGTTGCCGGGGGCCGCCGTCGTCGTTCGGGTGGTGCTCGGGTCTACCGGTCGGGCCGGAGGACGGCGCGAATCGCGTTGATCACCGGCGGCAGGTAGCCGCGGCGCCCGACCAGCCGGACGTTCAGCTGGCCGTCCGTGACCGCCACGTAGAAGGTGTGGTCGTCCGCCGCGAACGATCCGACCTCGAGGGCCGTGTCGTGCGAAGGCAGGATGACCGCCCCTTCGGCGATCACGTCGTACAGCCGCGTGTTCGGCCTCCCCGGGCCGGAGATCTCCGCGAAGCGGAGGTCCAGCTGGTAGACGCCCGGGGCCCCGTCCACGTACCCTTGCCTCCCTGTGGCGGCGAGCATGGCACGCCGCCCCGGATGCATCAAGAGGCGCGGCTACGAGCCGGAGAGGACGCCCACGACCTCGCGGACGGCCTCGGCGGAGGCGGCGAGCGCGGCCTTCTCTTCGTCGGACAACTCGAGCTCGACGATCTCCTCGACGCCTCCCCGCCCGAGCTTCACCGGGACGCCCATGTAGAGCCCCTCGATGCCGTACTCGCCCTCGAGGTAGGCCGTGCAGGGGAGGACGCGCTTCTCGTCCAGCATGATCGCGTCGACCATCTGGGCCGCGGCGGCGCCGGGCGCGTACCAGGCGGAGGTGCCGAGCAGCTGGACGATCTCGCCGCCGCCCTTCGCCGTCCGCTCGACCATCGCGTCGATCCTGGCCTGCGCGACGAGCTGCGTCAGCGGGACGCCGCCCACCGTCGTCGCCGAGACCAGCGGCACCATCTGGTCGCCGTGGCCGCCGAGCACGAGCGTCTGCACGTCCTTCACCGAGGCGCCCGTCTCCCAGGCGACGAAGGTCCGGAAGCGCGACGTGTCGAGGATGCCGGCCATGCCGACGACGCGGCTCCTCGGCCAGCCGGAGACGCTCTTGGCCACGTGGCACATGGCGTCGAGCGGGTTCGAGACGACCACGAGGATCGCGTCGGGCGACTGCGCGACGGCCTCGCGGGTGACCGAGCCGACGATCCGCTCGTTCGTCTGCACGAGGTCGTCGCGGCTCATCCCGGGCGAGCGGGGCTTGCCCGCGGTGATCACGACGACGTCCGAGCCCGCCGTCGGCTCGTAGCCGTTCGCCCCGGTCACGTTCGGCTCGAAGCCCAGCACGGCTCCCATCTGGTCGACGTCGAGCGCCTTCCCCTGCGGGAGGTTCTCGATGATGTCGACGAGGACGACGTCGTAGACGTCCCGCCGCGCGAGCTCGAGCGCGCAGGTGGCGCCGACGTTGCCGGCGCCGACGACGGTCACTTTCGGCCGCTTGCTCACACCAGAACCTCGAGCTTGCCGATGATCGCGTCCGCGACCTCGCTCGTGCCGACTGCCGTCGGGTCGTCGCGCGAGGGCTTCATGTCGTAGGTCACGCTCTCGCCCTCGCGGATCACCTCGGCGATCGCGCGCTCCATCCGGTCGGCGGCCGAGTGCTCCTCCAGGTGGCGGAGCATCAGCATCCCGGAGAGCATCATCGCGATCGGGTTGACCTTGTTCTGGCCCGCGTACTTCGGCGCCGAGCCGTGCGTCGGCTCGAAGATCGCGATCCCGTCGCCGAAGTTCGCGCCGGGCGCCACGCCGAGCCCGCCGATCATCCCCGCGCACAGGTCGGAGAGGATGTCGCCGTACAGGTTCGGGAGGACGAGGAGGTCGTACTCCTCGGGCCGCTGCACGAGCTGCATGCACATGTTGTCGACGATCCGGTCGTCGAAGGCGATGTCCGGGTTCTCGGCGGCGACCTCGCGGGCCACGCGCAGGTAGAGCCCGTCGGTGAACTTCATGATGTTGGCCTTGTGGACCGCCGTCACCTTGCGGCGGCCCAGCCGGCGGGCGTAGTCGAACGCGAACTGGACGATGCGCCGCGTGCCGGTGACCGAGATCGGCTTGATCGAGATGCCCGCGTCGCGGTTCCTGAGCGAGCTGCCGCGCGACTCGATCCAGGAGATCAGCTCCTCCGCCTCGGGGGTTCCCTCCTCGTACTCGATGCCCGCGTAGAGGTCCTCCGTGTTCTCGCGGACGATGACGAGGTCGACGTCATCGAAGCGCGTGCGCACGCCGGGGTACGTCTTGCAGGGCCGCACCTGCCCGTAGAGGTCGAGGCTCTTGCGGAGCTCGACGTTCACCGAGCGGAAGCCGCCGCCCACGGGCGTCGTGATCGGCCCCTTGAGCGCGACGCCGGTGCGGCGGACCGCGTCGAGCACGTCGTCGGGGAGCGGATTGCCGCCGTGCTTGTCCATCACGTCGGCGCCCGCCTCGCGGACGTCCCACTCGAACCCGACGCCCGTCGCCTCGAGAACGCGTCTCGTGGCCTCCGTCAGCTCGGGGCCCGTGCCGTCGCCGGGTATCAGCACCACCTCGTGGGCCACGGGCGGGATGCTAGCGCCGGGTTCGCGCGGGGGGTTGCGGGTATCGTTGCGGGCGATGGCCCCGAAGAAGTCCGTGCAGCTCTCGGGCGTCACCGTCGCGGCGACGGCCATCTGCTCGATCGATCCCGATGCGGGCATCCTCAGGTACCGCGGCTACGACATCACCGACCTCGCGGAGCACGCGACCTACGAGGAGGTGGCCTACCTGTTGCTCGAGGGCGAGCTCCCCGCGGACGAGCAGCTGGAAGCGTTCAGCGAGGAGCTCTCGGCGCGCGACCTGCCGCAGGCGGTCGAGGCCATAGTCGACGGGAGCGCCGGCGACGCCTCCCCGATGGAGATGCTGCGCACGGCCGCGTCCGCCCTCTCGTTCTCCGACCCGGCCGAGGCCGCCATCGACGCCGCGAACGAGCGCCGGAAGGCAGCCCGGCTGATTGCGCAGTTGCCGACGATCGCGGCGCGCTACCAGCGGCGGCGGGAGGGGCTGGAGCCCGTCGCTCCCGACCCCCAGCTCGTGTATGCGGAGAACTTCTTGACCATGCTCCGGGGCGAGGCGCCGACCTCGGACGAGGTCCGCGCTTTCGACATCGCGATGATCCTGCACGCCGAGCACGAGATGAACGCCTCGACGTTCACCGCGCGAGTCGTCGCGGGCACCGACGCCGACCTGCACTCGGCCGTGGTCGGGGCGATCTCCGCCCTGAAGGGGCCGAAGCACGGAGCCGCCAACGTGGCCGCGATGGAGATGATGGAGGAGTTCGACTCGGTCGCGGGAGTCCCCGACGGCGTTCGCCGCCGGCTTGAGAACAAGCAGACGCTCTTCGGCTTCGGCCATCCGCTCTACCGCGCGATGGATCCGCGAGCGCCGATCCTGAAGCGCCTCGCAGCGCAGTTCGCCGAGGCCGCGGGTGAGCCGAACTGGTACGAGATCACCGCCGCGGCCGAGCGGGAGGCGCACGAGCAGAAGGGCCTCTGGCCGAACGTCGACCTCTACTCCGGGCCCCTTTACCACTACCTCGGCATCCCGAGGGATCTCTTCCCGGTGCTCTTCGAGTGCAGCCGGGTCGCCGGTCAGGCCGCGCACGTGCTCGAGCAGCACGCGGACAACAAGATCATCCGGCCGAGCGCGGAGTACATCGGGCCGGAGCCGCGGCGCTTCCCGGTCCGTGAACCTCGCTGACGCCGCCGCGCGCGCCGACGGGCTCGCGCAGGCGGGCGAGGTGCGCGCCCTGGCCGACCTCCGGTCGAAGTGGGACGAGGAGATCGAGGCGGCGGCACGCGACGCCGACTACCGAATCCGCGCGCAGGCCTACCGCGCCGTCGGCCAGTTCCGGTTCCGCCAGAAGCTCGAGCTGCTGCGCCGCGGGCTCGAGGACGAGAGCCCGGCCTGCCGCGGGTCGGCGCTCCTCTCGCTCGAGTTGCTCTCCCGGGAGGCGCCGGGCGCGGTCAACACCATGCGGCCGCTCCTCCATGAGCTGGCGAGCCACGACGGGAACGCCGCCGTGCGCCGGCTGGCAGTCATGTCCCTCAAGAACGGGTCACCGCAGTCCGACACGATCCGGCTGCTCGCCGGGCTCGCCGACACGGACGAGGAGGATCGCGAGCTGCGGCAGGCCGCTCAGCGGGTGGCCGCCCTCCTGACGAAGAAGTCGCGCGAGCGCTAGGGGTACTAACTGCTGTTGCAGGCCCGGCAGACGGGCCCGTCCAGCCGCCGGCCGCAGGAGGGACACAGGCGGCCGCGGCGCCACTCGAGCAAGCTCTTGTGCACGCCCGAGACGAGCATCAGGAACCCGACGCCCGTCGTCACGGCGAAGGCTGCCGCCAGCTGAGGATCGAGTTGCTCCATCGGCTCTTGGATGCGTGGTTCAGAGCGAGCGCTTCCGCCGCGCGTGCGGATGCGCCTGGAAGTACAACTCCCGGCGGCGCCGATCGGATACGTGCGTGTAGAGCTCCGTCGTGGACAGGTCTGCGTGGCCGAGCATCTCCTGGACGCTGCGCAGGTCGGCCCCGCCCTCGAGCAGGTGCGTGGCGAAGCTGTGCCGGAGCAGGTGCGGATGCACGCGCTGCGGCTCGAGGCCGGCCTTCTCCGCCAGCCGGCGGACGATCAGGAAGGCTCCGGCCCGCGTCAACGGCCCACCGCGGGCGTTGAGGAAGAGCTCCGGCCGGTGACGCGTGTCCAGGAACGGCCGGCCGCGGGCCAGGTAGAGGCGCAGCGCCTCGGCCGCCTGGCGGCCGATGGGGACGATCCGCTCCTTGCCGCCCTTGCCAAGGCAGCGGACGAGCCGGTCGTCCAGGTCGATCCCCGTCCGGTCCAGCCCGACGGCCTCGCTGACCCGCAGGCCGGCTCCGTAGAGCAGCTCGACGAGGGCGCGGTCGCGAAGCGCGCGCGGCGTCGTCCCCGCGGCGGCCTCGATCAGCCGCTCCGCCTCGCCGGCCGAGAGCGTCCGCGGCAGCTTGCGCGTCCGGCGCGGCAGGTCGAGCTCCGCCGCCGGGTTGTCCTCGCGATGCCCGAGCAGGACGAGGTGCCGGAAAAACGTGCGCGAGGCCGCGATCCGGCGCGCGACGGTGGACGACGCCAGCCCCTGGGCGCGCAGGTCGGCGATCCAGAGCTCGAGCTCCTCCGTCGTGGCGGTCGCCGGGGAGTGGTCGAGGCTGCGGGCCAGCCCCTGGAGGTCGCGACTGTAGGCCTCGACCGTCCGCGGCGCGCGGCGCGCTGCGAGCAGGCTGAGGAAGCCCTCGAGTTGCGGATCCCCGGGCATCCAGCCCGAGTTCGGGGTCTTAGAGCAGGATCCTCGCCGCCGTCTCCGGCGGGCAGCCGCGCGAGCGAAGCGAGAGGGCCGCGTGCAGGTCGACGTGGGTCGTCACGGCCAGCTCCAGCGCCAGCTCGTCCGGGAAGCCCGCGCGCGTCAGCTCCTGGAGCCGCCACTCGAAGACGAGCTCGCTCTCGCTGGTGCCGTACTCGGGGGCTTCGACCTCGACTGCCATGACCGATTCGTCGGCGTCCGGCCGGAGTCTCAACGTCCCCCGGGAGGGGTAATTTCGAGTCAGGAGCGGGGGTGGGCGCTGTCGTAGACGCGCCTGAGCCGGCGCCCGTCGACGTGGCTGTAGATCTGCGTGGTGGACAGCGAGCTGTGCCCGAGCAGCTCCTGGATCGTCCTCAGGTCGGCGCCGCCTTCGAGCAGGTGGGTGGCGAACGCGTGGCGGAGCCTGTGCGGGTGCGGAAGCAGCCGGCGCAGCGTGCTCGTGTCGAGCCGTCGCCCGCGCGCCGAGAGGAAGAGCGCGTCCTCGGCGCCGCGCGCAAGCCTCGGCCGCCCGTCCCGCAGGTAGCGCGCCACGCGGAAGGCGGCCTCCTCCCCGAGCGGCACGATGCGCTCCTTGCCGCCCTTGCCGAGGACCCGGACGGACTCCTGCTCGAAGTCGACGTCGGCCAGGTCGAGCCCGACCGCCTCGGCGCTGCGCAGCCCCGCCGAGTAGACGAGCTCGACGAGGGCGCGGTTCCGCAGCGCGAGCGGCTCGTCGCCGTCGAGCGCCTCCACGAGCGCGTCGACCTCCTCGCTGCGAGGCGCGTCGGGGAGGCGGAGCCGGCGGCGCGGCGCGAGCGGGATGTCGGGGACGCGCGAGCGCCCCAGTGTGAAGCGGAGGAAAGACCGGACGGCCGCCAGCTTGCGTCCGACCGTCGTCGAGGCGAGCTTCGGGCGGGAGCGGCCGAGCTCGGCCGCGTAGTCGGCCAGCACGCGGACGTCCACGTCGTCCAGGCCGAGCCCGCGCGCCGTGAGCCAGTCGGCGAACTGCCGCACGTCGACGCCGTAGGCGCGCCTCGTGGCGTCGGCGAGCGACGGCGCGGCCAGGAAGCGGTCGACGGCGGCCTCGAGCTGCATCTAGTGCCCCTTCAGTGAATGTTGCCGAGCTTCTGGGTCGCGAGCACCAAGCGA
>JBBDQR010000004.1:0-13797 GCA_040905885.1 Gaiellaceae bacterium
ACTACCTGCGCTCGGCTGCCGTGGGCGCCGTTACACCACTTCTACCGACGTGACCCACCCTGAGCCGCCTGGCGCCACTGGTCGACGATGTCGTCTCTTAGTCGCTGGCCCGTACCCCGCGGTCTCGGAACTCTCTTGCCGGCGCTGATTCGTTCGGCGTAGTCGCGCAACTGCTCGGCGGCCTCCGGGCGCCAGTGATGAGCGAGCGCCCACGCGGAAAGCTCGTCCGACTCAAGCCTGTGACCCGCCGCATGGAGACGCTTGAGTGCCTCTCTCACCGTGGCGCGGTCGAGGTTGGCGGCGAGGTGTACGTCATCGGGATGGGCATGGGCGATCAGGTGCGTAACGTTCTGCATTGCAATGGCAACCACAGGTTCACTGATCAGACTCGGCTCGTCGCTCACGTCGTCCTCGCTTTCTTGGGAAGTGACGGGGGCGCCCTCGAAGAGACGCCCCCGATTGAAACGTTTGCTCACACACGATCTACGCGGGGGGCTCACTCTTCGTCTGTGGCGGGAGCGGATTCAAGCCCCGCTCGAGCAGGGCGGCGTTCGCCGCCTCCCGCAAGACCGGCGACAGTTCCTTACCGCGCTTCAACCACTCGGCGATCGTGTCGAGATCCTGGTTTGTCAGCTTCCCTTGGATCATGCGGCCTTCGTATCGGCGTAGCCCCACGCCTCGCGCGAGACGAGCTCGTAGGCCACGACGACCTCGTGACCACCGCGCGCACCTACACGCACGTCCTCGTCGACGAGGCCGAGCTTGACTATGGATCGTTGCTCGGCGGTGGCCCGATCGCGGTCGCCGTCACAGAGTGAGCCGCGGAGGTTGTGAACCTCACCAAGTCGCCAGACACAGGAGCGAACGCGAGCGGCCTGACGGTCCACGAGCGAGACTGCCAGCGCTGAACGGCGACCTTGCGTCGCTCGGCGTCGCGTTGCAGGAGGCTCAAGAAGCTCTCGACAGAGCGCTCAAAGTCGTCCCACATCGACTCGAGATTGACGCACAGCGTGCCCGTCGGTTCGCGGTGCCAGTGGACATGGGGCTCCCCGTGAGCGACCGTGACGCCACTCGCCGGGGTCTCGTCCTTCACGAGCGTCACCCGCCAGTCAGTCCAGAGCAGGTCGGCGTCGCTGTCCCGCCACTCGGGGCGCTTCGGGAAGTGCTCGGCGAAGAACTGCGCCCAGCCTTTCCCTTCTCCGGTGACGGTCTGGTTCAGCCTCGCGGCGCGATGGAATCGGACAACGAGCAGGATGTGACGCTCGAAGGCCGCGTCTCCGTCCTTCGGTCCAAGCGGAATCCGCAGTCCGCGAAGCAGCGACTTCTTGATCGGCTCGATGTCGTCCCGGGTGGCCAAGTTGGCCACTAGATGGTACGGCCCGGCTCGGACGGTGCGTACCTCCGTGCATACCTCCACGCCCGAAAACCTGTGATTTGCAGGGCTGTTCGAATCCCGTATGCGCCTCCTCAGCCTGCTCAGAGGCCGAGCACGAGTACGAGGGCTTCGTCGACGGCGCGAAGCTCGATCACCTCCAGCCTGCCTGCCGAGCGACCCAGCCTCTGCGGATCAACGACCGTGGCGTGCTCGACGGGCACGCGCGTCTGCTGACCCTCGAGCGAAGCGGGGAGCCTCTCGGCTCCCCGCTGGTCGTTCCAGGACCTGTCCGGCTAGCGCTTCGAGCGGACGCAGGCGGCGAAGGCAGCCTTGACGTTCCGCTTGCTGCCCTTGCCGTACTTCTGGAGGAAGGCCGACCGGCTCGCGCGCAGCTCCGTCGCGCAGCTCTCGGCTGCCGCGGCGAGCGCCGTCCTCCTGACCTCGAAGCGCGCGCTCGCGCTGGTCGCGACGCACTGCCGGCGCGCCTGGCCCTTCAGCCCCTTGCACTCGTTCTGGGCTGCGGCGGTCGCCTGCTGCTGCATCTTCGCGTGGTGGGAGACGCACTTGCCGAAGGCGTTCCGCTTGTTCGGGTTCGTGCCCCACATCGTGGCGAAGGCCGACGCGCCCATCTCCGAGCGCAGCTCCTTGCAGATCCGCGCGGGATTGTCCATCCGCGTCCCCGTGCCGAAGCGGAAGACGTGCTGGTTGACCGTCGCCGTGCGGAGCAGGACGGTCTGCTCCTTGTCGGCGAAGGCCCAGCCGCCGTCGGCGACGAACCGGATCGACTCGACGGTCATGCGGCCGAGCAGCGTCTTCGCGTGCGCGTACGTGTCGTAGAACGTCCCGCCCGCGAACTTCGACGTGTCGTAGCGCTTGTCGGTGTCGGGCGTGCCGATCAGGTTGCCGCTCGAGATCCACACGCTCGGGGCGCAGTCGAACTGGCCCGTCGTCGCGTTGTATGCGCCGAGGTAGACGAACAGGTTGTTGTCCGTCCCGGCGAAGTCGACCTCGAATCGCGGCGAGCCGCCCAGGCACGCGTCGTCCGTGACGTTGAACTCCGCGCTCAGCGTCGTGAGCGAATTGAAGTCAGTGACGCCGGTGCCTGTGAACGAGACAGCGCCGGCGTCGTTGGTCGTGCCGGCGTCCGAGAAGTCGGAGACGATCTTGACGTGGTCGCCCTCGACCACCGCTGTCCCCGAGAGTGTGGCCGTCGCGGCCTGTGCCACGCCCGCGTAGGCGAGTGTCCCTACCAGCACCGCGGCGATTGCGAAGATTCGCTTCATCTGTGTGGACCCCCTCGTTTGCCGATCAGGCCCAACCTACCCGGCCGTCGAAGCGCACGAACGAGCCTTTACAGAAACCTCAATCTCACGCGTAGCCGTCGACCTTCATCGCCGGTACAACGTGATCCCGTCCTCCTCGGAGCGGCTCGCCCGGCCTTCGGCGACGAGCCGCTCTAGGTGCGCGAGCGTCTCGGCGAGCGCGAAGCGGCGCTGGCCCGGCGGCAGCTCGGACGGGAAGAGCTCGAGCGAGACGGCGTAGGCCGACCGGGGCTCGTCGGCGAGCGCGTGCAACGCCGCGCCCATCCGCTCCTCGTGGTGCGCCTCCAGCTCGCGCACGCGCAGCTCCGGGTCGGCCACGGGCTCCTCGTGGCCTGCGAAGGCGACCGTCGCGCCGAGGCCGCCGATCCGCCCGAGCGACTCCAGGTAGTCGGCCAGCGGGTCGGGACGGGACTGCTGGTAGAGGCCGACGGTCGGCGTGATCCGGCCGAGGATGGTGTCGCCGGCGACGAGCACGCCGTCCTTGACGAGCGCGATGTGCCCGTCCGCGTGGCCCGGCAGGTGCAGCACCTCCCAGCCGTCCACCCGGTCGCCCGGCTCGAGCAGCACCGGGTCGCGGACGAAGCGGACGCGGCCGCGGAGCCAGACGCTCTCCGCCCGGACCCGCTCGACGAGTTCCGCCGGCATGCCGTTGGCCGCAAGGTGGGCCGCGCTGCGTGCGGGCGTGCTCTCGTCCCCCCAGGCGCCGAGGCACTGCTCGTAGTCGAGCCGGCCCTGGTGGACGCGCGCGCCCGTGAGCGCGGCGACGTCCGCCGAGCCCCCGACGTGGTCGGGATGGAGGTGCGTGACGACGATCCGCTCGACCGGGCCGTCCAGCGCGTCGAGCTCGGGGCGCCAGGCGGCCTCGGGATCCTCGACGCCGAGGCCCGTGTCGACGAGCGTCCAGCTGCCGTCGGCGGAGCGGAGCAGATAGCAGTGGACGTGGTCGATCCCCAGCGGCAGGGCGAAGGTGACCCGGAGCACGCCGGGGCGGAGCTCGTCCATTCCGACTATTCAAGCGGTTAGAACCTCGTAGGATCACTCGGGTGCGGCTACTGGAGCTCGAAGACGTCACGCGCACCTTCGGCGGCGTCGTCGCCCTCGACCGCGACTCCCTCGCGGTCGACGAGGGGGAGATCGCCGGGCTGATCGGCCCCAACGGGGCCGGCAAGACGACCGCGTTCAACGTCGTCACGCGGCTGTACGCGCCCGACGCGGGCCGGCTCGCCTTTGCCGGGGAGGACATCCTCCGCGTCCCTGCTCACAAGATCGTCGAGCGGGGGATCGCGCGCACCTTCCAGAACCTCGCGCTCTTCCAGCACATGACCGTGCTCGAGAACGTGCTCGTCGGCGCGCACGCGCGCATCGGCCGTGGCGGGGAGAAGGCGGCCCGGGAGCAGGCGGCGGCGGCGCTGACCTACCTCGACCTGGAGCCCATCGCCGGCCGCCCGGCCGCGGGCCTGCCCTTCGGGACGCTGAAGCGCGTCGAGGTAGCGCGCGCGCTCGTCTCGCGTCCGCGGCTGCTCCTGCTGGACGAGCCCGCCAGCGGCCTCAACCACGAGGAGGTCGAGCAGCTCGCCGGCCTGATCACGCGGATGCGGGACGACTACGACCTGACGATCCTGCTCGTGGAGCACCACATGAACCTCGTCATGCGCGTCTCCGACCGCGTCCACGTCCTCAACTTCGGGCGCAAGATCGCCGAGGGCACGCCGGACGAGGTGCGCGCGAACCCGGCCGTGATCGAGGCCTACCTGGGAACCGGGGACGATGGCGCTGCTTGAGCTCCACGACGTCGAGGCCCGCTACGGGCAGGTGCAGGCGCTCCACGGCGTCTCGCTGACCGTCGAGGAGGGCGAGGTGGTCGCGCTGCTCGGCGCGAACGGGGCCGGGAAGACGACGACGCTGAGAGCGGTCTCGGGCACCGTGCGGAAGGGCGGGCGCGTGCTCTACGCCGGCCGCGACGTGTCGCGGCGCGCTCCGGAGCGGCTCGCGCGACTCGGGGTCGCGCACGTCCCCGAAGGGCGCGGGATCCTCGCCGAGCTCACGGTCTGGGAGAACCTCCGGCTGGGCGCGTACGTCCGGCGCGACCGGACGGTCAAGGACGACCTGGAACGCGTCGCGGAGCTCTTCCCCTGGCTGCGCGAGCGGCGCGGCCAGCAGGCCGGCACGCTCTCCGGCGGCGAGCAGCAGATGCTCGCGCTCGCGCGGGCGCTCGTCGCCCGGCCGCGGCTGCTGATGCTCGACGAGCCCTCGCTCGGCCTCGCTCCGCTCGTCGTCCAGGAGCTCTTCCGGGTCGTGCGGACGCTGAACGAGGAGGAGGGCCTGACCGTGCTCGTCGTCGAGCAGAACGCGAGCATCGCGCTCGAGGTCTCGCAGCGCGCATACGTGCTCGAGGTGGGACGCGTCGCGGTCGAGGGCGCGAGCGAGGAGCTGCGCCGGCACGAGGGCGTCCGGAGGTCGTACCTCGGCTATTGAGATGGTCGCCGCCGCGCATACGATCGGCCCGCTCGGCTGCAAAGCGGCGCGATGCGGCGTCCTCGGTCGCGCCCGTAGCGCTACGGCTACGAGCGCTCCCTGCGTCCTTGCCTCGCTTGCTTTTCGCGCGAGCGGCCTCGACCGTACGCGCAACGGAGACCATCTGACATGACGCTGCTGGCCTTCACCTGGGGCGAGTTCTTCCAGCAGGTCGTCTTCGGCCTCGCGATCGGCGCGGTCTACGCGAGCCTCGCGCTCGCCATCGTCCTCATCTACCGCACCACGCACGTCGTCAACTTCGGCCAGGGCGAGATGGCCATGTTCACGACCTACATCGCGTGGTCGCTGGTCACGAACCACGGCTTCTCGTTCTGGCCCGCGTTCTTCGTCACGATCGGGATCGCCTTCGCGATCGGCGCCGGCGTCGAGCGGGTGATCATCCGGCCCTTCGAGGGCGGCTCGCACCTGACGCTGATCCTCGTCACGATCGGCCTGTTCATCATCTTCAACGGGCTCGCGGCCTGGATCTGGTCGCCCGAGCAGCGCAACTTCCCGAGCCCGTTCAGCGCAGAAGGATTCACCGTCGCGGGCGTCGTGATCGCCCGCCAGGACGTGGGGATCATCGTCGTGACCCTGATCAGCGTCACCCTGCTCTGGGCGTTCTTCCGCTTCACGAAGGTCGGCCTGGGGATGCGCGCCGCGGCGATCGGGCCCGAGCCGAGCCGGCTGATGGGCGTTCCGGTGCCGTGGATGTACGCGGCCGGCTGGGGCTTCGCGGCGGCCCTCGGCGCGGTCTCAGGGATGATGGTGGCGCCGGTGCTCTTCCTGAGTCCGACGATGATGCAGATCGTCCTGATCTACGCCTTCGCCGCGGCCGTGCTCGGGGGCATCGAGAGCCCGGTCGGCGCCGTCGTCGGCGGGCTGATGCTCGGGCTGGGCACGACGCTCCTCGGCCGGTACGTGGGCTTCATCGGGACGGAGCTCGAGCTGCCTGTGGCCTTCGCGGTGCTCGTGCTCGTCCTCCTCGTCCGCCCGGCTGGGCTCTTCGGGCGCGTTACGGTGCGCCGCGTCTGATGCGCCTCGCCTCCCGCAGCCTGGGCTACGCCGCGCTGCTCGCCGTGGTCGCCGTGCTGCCGTTCTTCCTCGGCTCCTTCCGGACGACGCAGCTCACCTATGTCGGCGTCTTCGCGATCGCGCTGATCGGCCTGAATGTGCTCACGGGCTACACCGGCCAGATCTCGCTCGGCCACGGCGCGTTCATGGCCCTCGGCGCCTACACGACCGCGATCCTCTCGGTGAACCACGACGTCGACGTGCTGCTGACCATCCCCCTCGGCGGGATCGTGGCCGGCATCGTCGGGTTCCTCTTCGGCTTCCCAGCCCTCCGACTCGCCGGCGTGTACCTGGCGCTGGCGACCTTCGGGCTCGCGATCGTCGTGCCGTCGGTCGCGCGCCGCTTCGAGGGCTTCACCGGCGGCCAGGCCGGCATCCTGCTCGACCTGCCGACCAGCCCGATCTCGGCCGTGAGCCCCGAGCGCTGGTACTACTGGCTCACGTGGGCGATCGCGGCGGTGCTCTTCGCCGCGGCGCTCCTCTTCCTGCGCGGGAAGACCGGCCGCGCGCTGCGCGCGATCCGCGAGAACGAGCTCGCGGCCGTCTCGTCCGGGATCAGTCTCGCCCGCTACAAGACGCTCGCCTTCGGCGTCTCGGCCTTCTACGCGGGGGTCGCCGGCTCGATCTACGCCGTTCTCAACTTCATCGTCAACCCGGGCTCCTTTCCGATCGACCTCTCGATCCTATTGCTGGTGGGGCTCGTGATCGGCGGCGTCGGCTCGCTCATCGGCGTGCTCGGCGGAGCGGCCTTCGTCGAGTTCGTGCCGCTCGAGGCCGGCACCCTCCCGGCGAAGGCGATCGACGCCGCGCAGCGCATCGGCATCCCGGTGAACGACCTCGACCCGACCACGCCCGGCGTCCCGTCAGTCGTCTACGGACTCATCCTCCTGTTCGTCATCGCGGCGGCCCCGCAAGGCATCGCGGGACTGCTGAGGCGGGTTGGCGCGGCAACAAAGCGGGTTTATAGTCGTCCAAAGCTAGAAGAAGCACCGGTGACCCCCTCAAGGAGAAACGCATGAAGAAGCGACTCGTCGTCCTCGTGGCGACACTCACAGCGGTCCTGACCGTCAGCCTGCCGGGCGCGCTTGCCGGCTCGACGGCTGAGCCCGGCCTCACGAAGACCTCGATCAAGATCGGGACGACGATGCCGCTCAGCGGGCCGGCGTCGCTCTACGCGCCGATCGCGACGGGGATGCGCGCTTACCTCAGCCACATCAACGCGCGCAAGGCCGCGGGCGACGGCAAGCGCGGCGTCTACGGCCGGCAGATCATCTTCAAGGTCGAGGACGACGGCTACAACCCCGTCCAGACCGCTCAGCAGACCCGGAAGCTGGTCGAGCAGGACAAGGTCTTCGCGCTCGTCGGGGGCCTCGGCACGGAGCAGCAGCTCGCCGTGCGCGCCTACCTGAACCAGCGGAAGGTCCCGCAGATCTACGTCTCCACGGGCGCGTCCACGTGGGGCCGGGACCACAAGGCCAACCCCTGGACGATCGGCTGGCAGCCCGACTACATCTCGGAGGGCATCGCCTACGCCAAGTGGCTGAAGGGGAACAACCCGAACGCCAAGGTCGCCGTCCTCTACCAGAACGACGACTACGGCAAGGACTACCTGTTCGGCTTCCGCTCGCAGTTCGGGAGGTCGATCATCGCGCAGCAGACCTACGAGCCCGGCGCGGCCAGCGTCGCCTCGCAGACCGCTGCGCTGCGGGCATCGGGAGCGGACACGTTCCTGATCCTCGCGATCCCGACGCCGACCATCCAGGCGCTCGTGACCGCCTACCGGCTCGGCTGGCGGCCGACGCTCATCGTCAACTCGGTCTCGGCAACCGACACGTTCCTGACGATCGCCAGGAACGCGGCGGGCTCGGCGGAGGCCGTCAACGGGATCGTGACGACCGTGTACCTGAAGGACGTCGCGGCGGCGAAGTACGCCGACGACAAGCAGGTGAAGTTCTACAAGTCGCTGATGGCGAAGTACGCGCCGTCCGCGAACGCGAACAACGGCCTCTACTACTACGGCATGGCGAAGGCGGCCGACTTCGTGCAGGCGCTCTACCGCGCCGGCAAGAGTCCGACCCGCGCCGGGCTGATGCGGGCGGTCGAGAACCTGAAGTACAAGAGCCCCTGGCTGATCCCCGGCGCCGTGGTCAACACGACCCCGGGCAATGCCTTCCCGCTCAAGTACCAGCGGCTGACGCGGTTCAACAACGGCTCGTTCGCCGAGTTCGGGCCGCTTCAGAAGATCCGCTAGCCCAGACGTACGAGCTCGTCGACCGGGGCCGGCCCACGCCGGCCCCGTGTCGTTTCCGGACACGGCCTGGGGCCTGTCCCCTGACATGGCCGCAGTGGCCGGTAGCGTTGCCCGGTGGCCGTCAGAGGCGAGGGCCGGCGGGCCCAGCTGCTCGTGCTGTCGCTCGCGTTCGTGGCGATGTTCGCCTCGGCGCCGGGCCAGTCGTTCCTGATCGCCGTCTTCGTCGACGAGATCCTCGACGGCGCCGGCATCTCCCGCACCGCGTTCGCGGGGCTGTACGCCGCGGCGACGGTCGTGTCGGCCTCGGCGATGGTGGCCGTGGGGCGCGCGGCCGACCGGTCGGGATTGCGGGCCGTGTGGATCGTCGTCGGCCTCGGCCTCGCGCTCGCGTGCGCGCTCGCCAGCGTGATCCAGGGGCTGCTCCTCGCCTTCGTCGCGCTCGCGCTCCTGCGCACGTTCGGCCAGGGATCGTTCCCGCTCGTCGCCACGCTGCTCGTGAACCGCTGGTTCGGCGGTCGCCGCGGCCAGGCGATGGCGGTGGCGAGCTTCGGGCTGACCGCGGCGGGGGTCGTCTTGCCGCCGCTCGTCGTCCTGCTGGTCATCCACGTCGGCTGGGAGAACGCCTACCGGATCCTCGGCCTCGCCCTGCTCGCGGTCGTGCTGCCGCTGGCGATCCTCGTCCGCGAGCCCTCCGGCGGACGCGGGCGGATCGACCTGCCCGTCCCGGGCGCCGGCCGCTTCCCGCGCGGGCTGCGTTCGAGCCGGCGGCTGCCGCGGCTGACGCTGCCCACCCGGCGGGCGGCGCGCCTGCTCCTCGTCCTGTCGGCCTCGCCGCTGATCCTGACCGCGATCATCTTCCACGCCGTCTCGCTGCTCGGCGCGCGTGGCCTCTCGCTGACGGAGGCCGGGCTCGCGCTGAGCCTGCTCGGGCTCGCGAGCGCCGCGGGGACCGTCGCCGGCGGAGCGATCGCCGACCGGATCTCGACGCGGGCGCTGCTCTCGGGGACGTCGGCGCTACTCGCCGCGAGTGTCGCGATCCTCGTCGTCCACGGCCGGCCCGCGGCCTACCTCGCCTTCGTCGTCCTCGGGTTCGCGGGCGGGCTCTTCGGGATCGCCAGCGGGATCGTCTGGGCGCGGACGTACGGCCTCGAGCAGCTCGGCCGCCTCCAGGGCGCCTCGTTCGCGGTCCAGATCGCAGCAGCGGCTGCGGGGCCGCTTCCCCTGGCTCTCTCGCTCGCCGCGGCGGACAGCTACACGCCCGCGCTGATCGGCCTCGCCGCCTACGGCGGGCTGACGCTCGCCGTCGCGCTCCGCTGGCGCGACCCGCGCGCCGTGCGGCGGCGCTACAGCTCGAGCCCCTCGACGTAGACGCGCTCGCCGGCGAACTTGCGCGCCTCGCGGTTCCAGGGGAAGAAGATCACGACGCCGAACTCGACGAACTCGCCGCTCGGCTCGCGCCCGAGCCACTCCGCAGTGTGCGTCCCGGTCACCTGCGCCTCCTCGCAGACGCCCTGCGGCCCGATGACGATGTTCGTCAGGTCGAAGTGGATGTCCGGGAAGGCGGTCAGCAGCTCGGTGTAGAAGCGGGCGGCGCCCTCGTGGCCGTCCCAGCGGTGGCCCGTCAGGACGAGCTCGTAGACGCAGTCCTCGGCGAGCGTCGAGACGAGGCCGGCGATGTCGCGCTCGTCCTCGGCGATCGAGTGCCGCTTCCAGAGGGCGCGGATCTCCTCGTACTCGTCCGCGTCGAGGTCGCGGCGCAGCAGCTCGACGACGGCGTCATGGTGCATCGGGGCCTCCTTGGTAGCGGTCGAGATAGCGGGGGTTGGAGACGCGGAGCTTCGCGGCGACGTGGCGCTTGAGCAGCGGCAGGAGCTCCGCCGAGGCGCCCTCGGCGCGCACGCGGCCGGCGAGCTCGGCGGCGTCGTCGGCGGCCGGCGGGGCCTCCAGCTCGCGCTGGAGGATCCCGAGCGCGTTCAGCGCCACGAGCATCCGGAACTTCAGGCGGTGGTCGTCGAGCAGCGGCAGCACCTCGACCTCGAGGAACTCGCGCACCGCCTCGGCGAGCTCCGCCGGCGTCGGGCGGTCAGGCATGCTCGATCAGGTCGAGCAGCTCGTACTCCATCTCCGCCGACAGGCGCCCGAGGACGGCGAGCTCGACGCTCCGCTCGAGCCCGTTCAGGTGCCGGCGCGACTGGGTCAAGCAGCCGACGGCCCACTTGACGTTGCCGAGCACCTCCCACCAGTAGAGGTCTGCCGGGGACACGTCGAGCCCGGTCAGCTCCCGGTAGCGCTCGAGGTAGGGCTCGAGGTCGCCGACGCCGCCGAGGTGCCGGTCGTCGGCTCCGAACCGCCAGGCGCGGACGAGCGGCCAGGCGATGTCGTCCCGCGGGTCGCCGAGGTGGGCGAACTCCCAGTCCAGGAGCGCGACGACGCCGTCCTCGTCGACGGCGACGTTGCCGATCCGGAAGTCGCCGTGGCAGACGACGTCGGCGAGCGGCTCCGGCGCGCGCTCGCGCAGCCACGCGATCCCGTACTCGATCGCCGGGTGCGGCTCGCCGACGCTGTGGAGCTCCTGCTCCATTCTCGTCACGGGGTCAGACCCCATTAAGAAAGGGACACGAGAGTGTGGAACTTCGTGCACCTTCGCCAGCTCCTCGGCGAGCTGGACGGCGAGGCCCGGCGGCGGGTCGCGGACGATCCGCCGGCCGATCGTCTCCCCGCGCACGCGCTCCATCGCGAAGGCCTCGCGACCGCCGAGATCGGGGTAGTAGGCGACCGGGCGCGGCACCTTGACGCCCGCCTCGTAGGCCGCCTCGAGCACCCGGAACTCGTGCTCGAGCGAGAGCGTGAAGCTGTGGATGACCCCGCCCGCGGCGCGGCGCAGGAGCAACTCCTCCCCGTCGACGTCCACGGCCCAGGCCTCCTTCGACGCGCCCCCGGCCAGCAGCACCGCCGAGCGCACCGGCCCGACCGCCGCCATCCAGTCGGGGACGCTCTTTCCGGGGCCCCCGGGAAATGCGCCAGCATTTTCCGGGGTTATCACGACGCGGCTTCTGCGACCGCGCGCAGCGTCGCCGCGTCGCGGGTCGAGACGAGCACGGTCGTGGCGCCCGCCTCGCGGAACGCGGCGAGCCGCTCGGCCATCCGCTCCTTCGGCCCGACGAGCGCGGCACCGTCGACGAACGAGTCCGGCACGAGCGCCGCCGCTTCGCGCTGCTTCCCCGCGAGCGCGAGCTCCTGGATCTCCCTCGCCTCCCGCTCGTAGCCGAAGCGCGCGAAGGTGTCGTTATAGAAATTCTTGGCCTGCGAGCCCATCGACCCGATGTAGAAGGAGTAGTAGGGCTTGAGCGCGTCGCGGGCGCTCTGGACGTCGTCGGAGAGCAGGGCGGGGACGCTCGGTGCGATCTCCAGCCCCTGCCGCGCGAACGGAGCCGGGAAGACCTCGCGGGCGCGCTCGGGGACGAAGAAGAGCGGCAGCCAGCCGTCGGCGATCTCGGCGGCCTGCTCGACCGCCTTCGGCGACATCGCCGCGAGGTAGATCGGGATCTCGGCGCGCAGGGGCCGGAGCATCAGCTTGAGGGGCGGCTCGCCCAGCCGGTAGTGCTGCCCGTCGTAGACGAGCGGCTCGCGCCGGAGGGCGGCGCGCACGATCTCGACGTACTCGCGGGTGCGCGCGAGCGGCTTCCCCCACTCCTGGCCGTGCCAGCCCTCGACCACCTGCGGCCCGGAGGTGCCGAGCCCGAGCAGGAAGCGGCCGCCGGACATCAGGTCGATAGTCGCCGCGGTCATCGCCGTGGCCGCCGGCGTCCGGGCCGGGATCTGCATGATCGCCGAGCCGACCTTGATCCGCTCGGTCACCGCCGCCAGCCAGGCGAGGACGCTGACCGCGTCCGTCCCCCAGGCCTCGGCCGCCCAGGCCGAGTCGTAGCCGAGCCGCTCCGCCTCCTGGGCCAGCTCGACGAGCTCCCTCGGGTTCGTGCCCGGTGGCGCGTAGCCCATGTAGAAGCCGAGCCGCATGAAGTGCGATGCTAACCCCATGGCCGTTGCCGATCTCGCCGCTCCGCCCGACGTGCTCGCCCTGCGCGAGCGCTACGCGGCGTTCATGGACGAGCACGTGTACCCGAACGAGGCGGCCCTGGGCGCCGATGACGAGGAGCTGATCGCGAGCCTGCGCGCCCGGGCGAAGTCCGAGGGGCTCTGGGCCCCGCACCTCCCGCCCGAGGCGGGCGGCACCGGGCTCGGCTTCCTCGCCTACGCCCACCTGAACGAGATCATCGGCCGCTCGGTCCACGCCCAGCTCGTCTTCAACTGCCAGGCGCCTGACGCGGGCAACGGGGAGATCCTCCACCTGTTCGGGACGCCCGAGCAGAAGGAGCGCTGGCTGCGCCCCCTCGTCGAGGGCGAGATCCGCTCGTTCTTCTCGATGACCGAGCCCGACCAGCCCGGCTCCGACCCGACGACGCTGCAGGCGCGGGCCGTGCGCGACGGCGACGAGTGGGTGATCGACGGGCGGAAGTGGTTCTCGTCGAGCGCCGAGGGCGCCGCCTTCGGGATCGTGATGGCGGTCACCGACCCCGACGCGGAGCCCCATCGCCGCGCGACCCAGATCATCGTCCCCGCCGACACGCCTGGGGTCGAGATCGAGGCGACACCCGTCATGGGCCACCGCGGCCACGGCTGGTCGACCCACTGCGAGGTCACGTACACCGGCGTCCGCGTCCCCGTCGAGAACACGCTCGGTCAGCCGGGCGACGGCTTCCTGATCGCGCAGAAGCGGCTCGGCCCGGGCCGGATCCACCACGTGATGCGCTGGCTGGGACAGATGGAGCGGGCGTTCGAGCTGATGTGCACCTACTCGCTCGAGCGCGAGGCCTTCGGCTCGCGGCTCGCGGACAAGCAGACGATCCAGAACTGGATCGCCGACTCCGCCGCCGAGATCCAGGCCTGCCGCCTGCTGACGCTCGACGCGGCGCACAAGATCGACCGCGGCGACGAGGCGCGCGTCGAGATCTCCGCGATCAAGTTCTACGCGGCGCGCGTGCTCAACGAGGTCGTCGACCGGGCCGTCCAGGTGCACGGCGCGCACGGCCTGACGAACGAGACCCCGCTGGCGGCGATGTACGCGCTCGCGCGGGCGGCCCGTATCTACGACGGACCGGACGAGGTGCACCGGATGGTCGTCAGCCGGCGGATCCTGCGCGAGTTCGAGGAGGGCCGCGTCTGGAAGTTCGATCGAAGTCCGGCTTCGGCTGCGCCGAAGC
>JBBDQR010000005.1:0-2246 GCA_040905885.1 Gaiellaceae bacterium
GGGCGGCGCGCCGGCGGCTAACTCCTCCTGGCCCGCGGCGAGCTCGCGCGACTCCTCGAGCTTCCGCCGGAGCTCGTCGGCGGGGTCGGGCGCGGCCCGGGACCGCCGCCGCGCGAGCCACGCCCGCACGAGCGCGATCCCGCCCAGGAGCGCCAGCAGACGTCGCACGGGCCGATGCTACACTCGCCCGGACTTCCTGCCCTTCCATCGCGCCGTGTCCCGAAGCGGCGCCAGCCGGAAGGGCCGACTCAGACCGTGGGAAGGAGCATTCGGGCCCGTGAATCCGTACGAGATCCTTGTCATGCTCGATCCCGAGCTGCCCGACGAGCGGCAGGCCGAGATCCTGCAGCGCATGCGCGAGGCCGTCGAGAAGGCAGGCGGCTCCTGGGCCGGCCACGACGCGTGGGGCCGGCGCAAGCTCGCCTACGAGATCGACAAGAAGACCGAGGGCGCGTACCACCTCGTCACGTTCGACAGCGACCCGGCGACGCTCGACGAGGTCTCGCGCGTCCTGCGGATCACGGACGGGGTGATGCGCCATCTGCCGCTGAGGCGCATCGAACGCACGACGCAGCCCCGCGAGGCGGGGTCCGAGCCGGCGCCGGTCGAGGCCGCCGTCGGGACCTCCGAGTAGCCTGGCGAACGTCCGTTCGACCGGGAAGGGAGAAGAGAACCATGGCCAACATCAACCGCGTCGTCCTCGTCGGGAACCTGACCAAGGATCCCGAGCTGCGGCACACGCCCAGCGGGACCGCCGTCTGCAAGCTGCGCATCGCCGTCAACACCCGCCAGAAGGACCAGGCCACCGGCGAGTGGGGCGACAAGCCGAACTACTTCGACGTCACCGTCTGGGGCAACCAGGGCGAGAGCTGCGCCCAGTACCTCTCGAAGGGCCGGCCGGTCGCCGTCGACGGACGGCTCGACTGGCGCGAGTGGGAGGCGCAGGACGGCACGAAGCGCCAGGCGGTGGAGATCATCGCCGACACCGTCCAGTTCCTGGGCAGCCGCGGCGACGGCGAGCAGGGCGAGCGCCAGTTCGTCCCGACCGGCGCGGCGGAGCAGGGCGACTTCCCGCCCTCGCCCGCCGACGACGACATCCCGTTCTAGAGAGAGGTCAGATGGCCAGGAAGAAGGAGACGCAGGCGAAGGAACGCTCCCCGCGCAAGCGGCCGGGCGCCCCGCACGGCGCGATCAGGCGGCGCGGCTGCTGGTTCTGCAAGGAGGGGATCGAGGAGATCGACTACAAGAACTACTCCCAGCTGCGGCGGTACATGTCCGAGAAGGGCAAGATCCGCTCGCGCCGCGTGACCGGCGCCTGCCGGAAGCACCAGCGGCAGCTGGCGGCGGCGATCAAGCGGGCGCGCGAGATGGCGCTCCTGCCGTACAGCACCGGGTAGAGCCGATGGAGATCATCCTCCTCCAGGACGTCGAGAAGGTCGGGCTGCGCGGCGACGTCGTCACCGTCGCCGACGGGTTCGCGCGGAACTTCCTGATCCCGCGCCGCTACGCCGAGCGCGCGACGACGGCCAAGGTCGCGGAGCTGCAGAAGCGCGAGCAGAAGCGCACGCGCCAGGAGGCGCGGACTGTCGAGCAGGCGCAGGAGATCGCCGAGCGGCTGGCGACGGCGGAGCTCCGCTTCGACGTGCCGGCCGGCCCGACGGGCCGCCTCTTCGGCTCGGTGACGCCGACGAACGTCGCGGACGAGCTCTGGCGGACGCTCAAGGTCCGGGTCGACCGGCGCAAGGTCGGCCTGCCCGAGCCGCTGAAGCGGATCGGCCGCTACGACGTGCCGGTCGAGATCTTCCAGGACGTCGTCGTCGACGTGAAGACGCTCGTCGTCCCCGAGGGCGGGGAGCTCCCGCCCGAGGAGGTGCTCGCGGCGATGGAGGCCGAGGAGCGCGCCGACCAGGAGGCGGCCGCGGAGGCCGCGCGGGAGCAGGCGGCCGAGCAGGAAATCGTGCTCGAGGAGGCGCTCGCCGAGAGCGAGGCCGAGGAAGCGGAAGAGCCCGAGGCCGAGGCCGCCGAGCCAGAGTCCGAGTCCGCCGAGCCCGAGTCCGAGCGGCAGTAACCTGACCTTTCGGCTTTCGGGCGAGCGAAAGCGTCAGCTTCCGATCGCCGCGAGGAGCAGAGGTTCGACGCGCGTGGCGTCCGGCGGCGCGCCGCCACGGCCGCGCCGCCGTCGCCGCCGCCCGCGGCGCCGGACGAAGGGTGGAGGACACGCGGCCGAAGGGCGGTTCACCCGCCCG
>JBBDQR010000006.1:0-13758 GCA_040905885.1 Gaiellaceae bacterium
GACCTCGACGGCGACCTGCGGCCGCTGGCCGACGCGGCGCCCGAGGACGGAATCGCGGTCGCGCGCTTCGCCGAGCGCGTGGGCGGCGGCTTCGGGATCGCGAAGGCCGCCGCGGCCGCCCTCATCCTGCTCCGTGCGGGCTTCGAGGCGGAGGAGCCGCTCTCCGGGCAGCGGCTCGTCACGCCGCGGGCGCGCCAGGCCGTCTTCCCGCTCGCCCCTGGCTTCGGCTGCGAGACCCGGATGACGATCGACGCGGTCGAGGCGGGCCTGCCGGTCGTCGAGGTCGAGCTGCCGCTGGCCCACCGCGCCACCGGCCGGGACCCGGCCGGCTTCCTCCACCGTGGCCGCCAGCTCGCTGACGCGCTGCTCGCCGCCGGGCCGCTGGCGCTCAACCACCGCGGCCTGCGGCTGCCGCTGGTCGGCTGGCTCGTCGGGGTCCGCCACCCGTCCGTCGCCGCGGTGGCCGCCATCGGCCTTGCCGACGACGTCTGGAGCGGCCCGGAGCGCGGCTTCCACGCCCACCTGCGCGCCGGCCGGACGACGGGTGTGGTCAAGCTCCTCGGCATCCCCCTGACCGGCCTCGCCGCGACCCGCTCGCTCTCCGGCGCGCTCCTCGTCGGCCTCTCGGCCAACGCGCTCAACCAGCTCGACACGCGTCCGGGCCGCGCCCTGAAGGCCTACCTGCTCGCCGCCGCAGCCGTTCGCGCGCCGAAGGGCATGGCCGTCCTCCTCCTTCCCTACGATCTTTGGGAGATGGCGATGCTCGGGGATTCGGGGTCGAACGCGCTGGGCGGCCTGCTAGGCTTGAAGTCCGTGAGTCGACTCACGGGACGAGGCCGGTGGCTGGCGATCGCAGCGCTCGCGGGCCTCACCCTCCTCGGAGAGCGTCGCTCGCTCGGCGAGCTGATCGAGCGGACGCCCGGGCTGCGCGAGCTCGACGCATGGGGGAGGGCGTAGTGGCGGCCCGCCCGACGAAGTACGTCTTCATCACCGGCGGCGTCGTCTCGGCCCTCGGCAAGGGGATCGTGGCCGCCTCGCTCGGGCGCCTGCTCACCGCCCGCGGCCTGCGCGTGCAGGTGCAGAAGTTCGACCCGTACCTGAACGTCGACCCGGGGACGATGAGCCCCTTCCAGCACGGCGAGGTCTTCGTCACCGAGGACGGCGCCGAGACCGACCTGGACATCGGCCACTACGAGCGCTTCATCGACGCGAACCTCTCGCGCAACGCGAACCACACCGCCGGCGCGATCTGGTACTCGGTGCTGCGCAAGGAGCGGAAGGGCGAGTACCTCGGCTCGACCGTGCAGGTGATCCCGCACATCACAAACGAGATCAAGGAGCGGATCCGGCGCGTCACGGTGGCGTCGCCGGCGGACGTCGTGATCAGCGAGATCGGCGGCACCGTCGGGGACATCGAGTCGCTGCCGTTCCTCGAGGCGATCCGCCAGTTCCGGCGGGAGGCCGGCGCGGAGAACGTCGTCTACCTGCACGTGACGCTCGTCCCCTTCGTCGACTCCGCGGGCGAGCTGAAGACGAAGCCCACTCAGCACTCCGTCAACGAGCTGCGCCGCATCGGGATCCACCCCGACATCGTCGTCGCGCGCTCCCGCGAGCCGATCTCCGACGACATCCGCGAGAAGATCGCGCTCTTCGCGGACGTCGACCTCGACGCGGTGATCTCCAACCCCGACGCGAGCGACGTCTACCTCGTCCCCCGCGTGCTGCGCGAGGAGGGCCTGGACGAGCTCGTGCTCGGGCGACTCGGCCTCGAGACGGGCGAGCCCGACCTGGCCGACTGGGATGCGCTGATCGAGCGGATCCACGCGCGCGACGAGAAGGTGCGGATCGCGCTCGTCGGCAAGTACGTCAAGCTCCACGACGCCTACCTGTCGGTGTTCGAGGCGCTCAAGCACGCCGGGCTCGAGCACGGCTGCGAGGTGGACGTGCGCTGGGTCGACGCCGAGCACATGTCCTACGACGAGGCGGTCGAGTCGCTCGAGGAGGTGGACGGCGTGCTCGTCCCCGGCGGCTTCGGCTCGCGCGGCTGGGAGGGGAAGGTGCTCGCCTGCCGCGTCGCCCGGGAGCGGGGGATCCCGTACCTCGGCATCTGCCTCGGGATGCACGTCGCCGTCTCCGAGTTCGCGCGCCACGTCGCCGGCATGGAGGGCGCCAACTCGACGGAGATGGACCCGGAGACGCCGTTCCCCGTCATCGACCTGCTCCCCGAGCAGAAGGCGGTCGAGGACCTCGGCGGCACGATGCGGCTGGGCGCCCAGGCGGTCGAGCTCGCGGAGGGAACGCGCGCGCGGGAGCTCTACGGCGACGACACCGTGCACGAGCGGCACCGGCACCGCTACGAGGTGAACAACCTCTACCGGCCGAAGCTCGAGGAGCTCGGGCTGGTCGTCTCGGGGACGTTCCAGGAGGGGCGGCTCGTCGAGATCGTGGAGCTGCCGGACCATCCCTGGTTCGTGGCGAGCCAGTTCCACCCGGAGTTCAAGTCGCGGCCGACGCGGCCGGCGCCGCTGTTCCGCGAGTTCGTCGGCGCCGCGCTCGACCGGGCGCGCAGCCGCGAGCGCGCGGTCGTCGAAGCGTAGCCGGCATTGACCCGGCGTGTCGACTCCGCTTAGCTGACAGTCATGCGGATTCGTCTGGGCCTGGCTGCGGCGCTGCTCGTCGCCTTCGTGTCCTCGGCGGTGGCCGCCACGCCGAGCCCCGGCGTGCTCCGCGCGAAGCTCGCGGACGCGGCCGCCGACGAGGAGCAGGCGTACAAGCTCCTCGCCAAGAACCCGCGGCGCTGGGAGGCGGCGAGGGTTCCGCTGGCGCGCTCCCTGGAGAAGCTGCGCGAGCTCAGGGGACAGGTCCCCGCGGGCAGCCCCGCCGGGACTGGGGCGGGATATCGAGCGGGCGATCTCCGCCGACATCCGGGCGCTCGCCGACATCTCTCAGCGACGGGGCAGCGCCATGACCGAGGCCGCGCTCGGTGTCTTCTTCAAGCGCAAGGCCATGAGCTACCTCCAGCCACGCCGGGCCTCCGGCCCACAGTGCGCGGACGGCAAGGACAACGACCGCGACGGTCTCGTCGACGCGGGCTACGACTCGGGCTGCACGAACGCCAGGGACGGCACGGAGGGATCGGCGCTGACGTGCAAGCTGGGCCTGACCCAGAACGGCCTCGACGCGGCGATCAACGGCACCTGCTCGGGGCCCTTCGGCGGCGTCGATTTGAGCGCGCCCCTCGACACGAGCGTGACGCCGACCGCCGAGTTCGCCGTGGGCTGCGGGTACGTGAGCGAGTCGAAGCTCGAGTGCCTGATGAAAGACGGCCCGGCCAACCCTCGGCACCTGGTCAGGGTGCGGCTGCGGCTCAAGAGCGTGTCGTTGTCCGGGCTCCGCGTCCTGGTCAAGGACCTCGCCGGCCGCGGCCGCGCGCAGACGCTCACAGCGTCCCCGCCCATCAGCGTCGATCCGGCCACCGCGCGCTGCGCCGCCCGTTTCGACTTCGGCACCTCCCGGCTGACTGTCCGCTGCGACGGCGCCGACGTGAAGAGCAGCTCGGCCGCGACGGGCGGACCGGTGGTCTCGGACGTGCGTCCCGCCGACTCGGTCTCGGCCGCCCTGAGCCGGCGCTGCGAGGCGAGACCCGTCTCCGGCAGCGGCGTGACCGCGGCGAGGTGCCTGTGGAATGCGGGGAACCGGGGCAAGCTGCTCAGCTTCCAGTTCGCGCACGATCGCGCGCTCGGCGCGGTCACGATCCACGTTCTCGCCGGGGGGAGCGGGGAGGAGGGCACCACGATCGTGCTCCGGCAGACGTGGCGGCCGCTCGAAGGCTTCCTCTGCCAGCAGTCGATTCCTCAGGCCGAGTCGTGCGCCACGCCGTAGCCGGCGCGCTCGGCGCCGCCGCGCTGGTGCTCGTCGCGCCCTCGGGGGCGACCAGCTCAGCGCGGCAGCTCCCTGTCACGAGCGGTCAGGACGGTGCGCCTGGGAGCCTCCGCCAGCTCGTCGAGCAGGTCGCCAAGCGCGGCGACTCGATCGTCTTCCCGACGGCGCTGCGTGTCGAGCTGCGCCGGAAGCTGACGATCTCGGCCGATCTGGCCGGCTTGACGATCGACGGCTCGTCGGCCGCCGGCGGCATGGCGGAGCTCGTCGGCGTCCGCTCGGGTGACGCCCCGTTCCTCGAGGTCGACGCGGACGGTGTCGTACTCCGCCGTCTCAAGCTCACGAGCCTGCCGGTCGTACTCCGGTCGCGTCCAGGGAGATCCGGCGAGGTCGGGCCGGCAGGCCTGCGTGTCGTCGACGTGGAGACGGCCGGGTCCGCTCCCGGGCACTCGGGACTCGATCTCTCGTTCGCCAGGGACTTCCTCGTGAGCGGCGGCCGGATCACGAACGGCATCGACCTCACGCTGACCGAAGGCGGGCGGATCGCGAACGTGACCCTCGCGGCAAAGGGCAAGGCGCTCGAGGACCTGAACAGCGAAGGGCTCGTCATCGGGCAGAACACGCTCGAGTCCGGCCGAGTCGTCCTGCGGAGCCAGAGCGTCCAGGTCACCGACAACGTGGTCCACGCCGGCGGGACGATCGACGTCTGGATCCACGCGGGGGGCACAGGGCGGGTTTCCGCCAACAAACTCACAGGGGGACGCATCGTCGCCCAGGCCGGCGGGTCGCTGACCGTCTCGCGCAACACGGTCGCCGGGGCGTGGGGCTCGGGGCCCGGCCTGCCGGGGATCTCGATCGGGTGCGCGACGGACGGCCGGCGGCCGCAGCTCGTCGCGAGCGACAACACGGTCCGCGGTATGCGGATCGGCTTCCTGGTGCAGTGCAACCGCAAGGTGCCGATCTTGCTGCGGAGCAACGTCGTAGAGGAGAACGGGACCGGCATCGCCGTCAACGCGCCGGTGGCCGCGATCTCGGGCGGCTCGGTGCGCGAGAACCGCGGGACCGGGATTCAGGTGCGGGCAGGATCGCGGACGACGATCCAGAACGTCCTCTTCGGCGGGAACGGCGGCCTCGCCATCGACCGGGCCGACGCGGCTCCGCGCGCGCCGACGCTTCGGTACGACAAGGCGAAGCAGCAGATCCGCGGCGTCGCCTGCCCGGGCTGCGCCGTTGACCTGTATGTCGCCGAGGAGGGGAAGGAGCCCGGGGAGGGGACCCGCCGGCTGGGGACCGTTCGCGCCCGCGGGGACGGCAGCTTCGAGTACCCCGCGCGAGGAGCGAAGTGCACGATCCCGGAGCCGGTGAGCGCGATCGCCACCGACGAGAGGCGCAAGGCGACCTCCGAGTTCGCCGCGGACGTCAGGTGCGAGGCTGCGACCGCAGACCTGCGCGTCGAGGCCCGGATCAACACCGCGTTCCTCGGCCCGAACGGAGTCGGGCGCGTGAGCGGCACGGTCGTGGTCACGAGCCTGGGACCCGCCGAGGTGACACCGTTCAAGCTGCTCCTCTCGTCGAACCGCACCGACTCGGCACGCGCTGCGGAGTTCGTCTTCCTGACTTGTATGCAGACGCCGACGGGCATCGAGTGTCCGGGAATGAGCGTCAACCGCGGCATCGAGCTGGCGTTCGCCTGGGGGATGCCTGTCAGCGGCGCCGGCCTCCTGACCGTGCGCTTCGAGATGCAGAGCGACACAACCGACCCTCAGCCGGCGAACAACGTGGCCGAGGTGTCGGTCGACCTGAAGCCGTCGCCCTAGGGCTGCGCCGGCAGGCCGACCAGGACGTAGAACGTCATCTGGGCGACCGTCACGCGCGAGGCGCGATACTCGAGCTCGATCACCGAGCCGTCCTTGCGGACGACCCGGCCCTGCCCGCCGGCCTCGCCGTCGGCGACCAGCCGCGCATACGACTCGGCGGCGTTCTCGGAGGCGGCCACGTCGGTCACGCGCATCGCGAGCAGCTTCTCGCGCTCGTAGCCGAGCGCCTCGCAGGCCGTCTCGTTGACCGCGACGTAGTTCATGTCCTCGTCGGCGACCAGCACCAGCGCGGGCCCCGCGTCGATAGCCTCACCGAGGAGGCTCGCCTGGACCAGAGGCTGCGCGACGTTCATCAAGATTCCACAGAGAAACTACCAATCCAGACGACGGAAATGCCAGAAGTTTGCGAAATCTTCACGGAGCTGGCGGCGCTCCCGACGCCACCGGGCTCCGAGCGCCCCGCTGCCGACCGAGTCGCCGCGTTCCTCCGCGGCCTTGGCCTCGACGTGGACGAGGACGACGCGGGCGCGCGCATCGGCTCGAACGCCGGGAACCTCTACTGCCGGCTGCCGGGGACGCGCGAGGGAACGCCGATCTTCCTTTGCGCGCACCTAGACACGGTGCCGCCCGAGGGGCCGATCGAGCCGGTCGTCGAGGACGGCTTCGTCCGCAACGCCGCCGGGACGATCCTCGGCGCCGACAACAAGGCGGCCGTCGCCGTGATGCTGGTGGCGACCGAGCGGATCCTCGCCGAAGGAAGGCCGCACGCCGGCCTCGAGCTCGTCTTCACGCCGAAGGAGGAGGTCGGGCTCCTCGGCGCCAAGGCCTTCGACCACACGCGGCTCGACGCGCGAGTCGGGTTCGTCTACGACCAGGCCGCGCCGATTGGCGACGTCGTGCTGGGCGCGCCGACCCAGCGCTCCCTGCGCGTGCGCTTCCACGGCCGCCCGGCGCACGCGGGCATGTACCCCGAGGAGGGCCCCTCGGCGGTCGCGGCGGCGGCACGGGCGATCGCCGACATGCGACTCGGGCGGATCGACGAGGAGACGACCGCGAACGTCGGCCTGATCCACGGCGGCACCGCCCGGAACATCGTCCCCGAGTGGTGCACGCTGGAGGCGGAGGTCCGCTCCCACGACGAGGCGAAGCTCGACGAGCACCTCCAGGAGCTGCTCGAAGCGTGCTCGTTCGCCGGCAGCGTCGCCGAGTGCGAGGTCGAAGCGAGCGTCGAGGAGACGTACAAGGGCTACCGGTTCAGGCGCGGCGACGTGCCCGTGCGTCTCGCGGCGGCCGCCCTCGAGCGCTCCGGCTTCGAGCCCCGCTACGGCCTCACCGGCGGCGGCGCCGACGCGAACGTCTTCAACGAGCGCGGCCTCGAGTGCCTCAACCTGGCCAACGGCATGGTCGACATCCACACGCCCGACGAGCGGATCGCCGTCGAGGATCTCGACCGGATGGTGGACGTGACGCTGGCCCTCGTCGATGCCGCTCTCGCTTAGGCGCGGGACCGTCACGGCGCTGGTCGAGCGGCACGAGGGACTCGTGCGCCTCGAGGTCGACGGAGCTCCGTGCGTCGCCTATCCGGGCCTCACGGGCCCCGTCGCGCTCGGCGACGAGGTCGTCGTGAACGTGCAGGCCCGAGAGCTGGAGCTGGGCTCGGGGGGCTTCGACGTGCTCTACGTGAACTTGACGCGGGGGCTCGGCCTCGCGCCGGAGGCCGGCGCCCACGTGATGAAGCTCCCGTACACGCCGCTCCAGGTCGCCGTCCGGCACGGGGAGGAGGAGCGCGAGCCGGCGGCTGCCCTCGGCGGCCTGCCGGTCGTCTGCTGCTCCCTCCACAGCCAGGTCGCTCCCGTCTGCGCCGCGCTCGCCGGCCTGCGCGTGGCCTACGTCCAGCTTCCGGGCGGCGCCCTGCCCGTGGCCCTGTCCGACTCCCTGCGTGAGCTCCGGGCCCGCGGGCTCGTCGAGGCGACGGTCGCCGCCGACGGCTGCCTCGCCGCGGACGTCGAGTGCGTCAACGTCTACTCGGCGCTCGGCTGGTGCGCCGCGGAGGGCGTCGACGCGGTCGTCTGCGCGGTGGGGCCGGGGATCGTCGGGACCGGCACTACCCTCGGCCACGGGGCCGTCGCTGCCGCGATCGCGGTCAACGCGGCCCATGCGCTCGGCGGCAGTCCCGTGCTCGCGCCCCGCGTGTCCGAGGCCGATCCCCGGGAGCGCCACCGGGGCCTGTCCCACCACACGCGGACGGTGCTCGAGCTCTGCCTCGCAGAGCCGCTCGTCCCCCGGGACCTCGATCCGGACGGCTGGCGCGAGGCGTGCGCCGGGCTCACGCTCTCGCACATGGGCCGCGGCCCGGACGACGATCCGGCCTTCTTCGCCGCGGCCTACGCAGCCGGGCTGGCCGCCCGGAGGTGAGGTTTCGCGCAATATGGGTATGCGTAGCGAATGGCACAGACCTGGCACAGAGTTCGGATCGAGGAGGACTCCGACGAGCTGCTCGAGGCCCTCTCGGTCCGGGGGCTCGAGGCACACCCGGTCGAGGGCGGCGAGATCGAGGTCGCCGCGTTCGGCGAGGAGGGGATCTGGAACCTGGAAGTCGTCTCCGCGCTGGAGACGTGGCTCGAGGACGAGCACCGCGACGAGGTGACCGCGCGCCTCGGCGACACCGTCTACACGGTTCGCTCGCCCGAGGCCCGCGCCGTCGACGACACGGGCGAGTTCGCCGCTCCCAGCGCGCGCCGGCGGCGGACCGACCCGCTCGCCCTCGCTGCCGCCATGGGCACGATCCTGCTGCTCGCGGCGGGCGTCTGGCTGCTCCTCGCGGCCGGATTCGAGCTTCTGTAGCAATGTAGGCTTGCGCCGCTTCCATGCGAATCGGCGTCGCGAAGGAGATCAAGTCCGACGAGTACCGCGTCGCGCTGACGCCTGCCGGCGCGCTCGAGCTGATCGGCCGCGGCCACGAGGTGCTGATCGAGGCCTCGGCCGGCGTGGGCAGCGCGTTCGAGGACGCCGCCTACGAGGCCGTGGGCGCCCGCATCGTCGACGTGGACGAGGTCTGGGAGCGGTCCGAGCTCCTGCTCAAGGTGAAGGAGCCGATCGCGCCGGAGTACCCGCGCCTCCGCGACGGGCTCGCCCTCTTCACGTACCTCCACCTCGCCGCCGACCAGGGACTCACGCAGGCGCTCGCCGAGAGCGGGATCACCGCCGTCGCCTACGAGACCGTGGAGACCGACGACCACCGGCTGCCGCTGCTCGCGCCGATGAGCGAGGTCGCTGGCCGCCTGAGCGCGCAGGCGGGCGCGTACTTCCTGGAGAAGCCGCTCGGCGGCCGCGGGCTGCTGCTCGGCGGAGTCGCCGGCGTCGCGCCCGGCCGGGTGGTCGTGATCGGCGGCGGGATCGTCGGCTACAACGCGGCCGTGATCGCGCTCGGCCTCGGAGCGCAGGTGACGATCCTCGAGCGCTCGATCGACCGGATGCGCCACCTGGAGGAGATCCTCTCGGGCCGCGTGACGCTGCTGATGTCCTCGACGCTCCAGATCGAGTCGTCGGTGGTCGACGCGGACGTCGTGATCGGGGCGGTGCTCATCCCCGGCGCGCTCGCGCCGAAGCTCGTCACGCACGACATGATCCGCGGAATGAAGCAGGGCGCCGTGCTCTGCGACGTCGCGATCGACCAGGGCGGCGTCGCGGAGACCTCCCGGCCGACCACGCACTCGGATCCGGTCTATTTCGTCGACGGGGTCACGCACTACTGCGTCGCGAACATGCCCGGAGCGGTGCCGGTGACCTCGACGAAGGCGCTGACGAACGCGACGCTGCCCTACGTGGAGGCGATTGCCCAGCACGGGCTCGCGGAGGCCGTCGCCCGCGACCGGTCGCTCGCGCGCGGCGTGAACGTCGTGGACGGCCGGATCACCTACGCAGCCGTGGCCGAGGCGCACGACCTCGACTTCGTGCCGCTCGAGGACGTCCTGCCGCTGTCGCCGGTCTAGCCGGCGCGCTGCGACCGGATGATCGCGTCCACGCGGACGACCGCCCAGGTGACCCCGGCCGAGAGGATCAGCATCCCCACGATGAAGACGACGACGCCGACGAGTCCAAGGGCCGTATCCATGCCGGGCCTAGAATAGCCCCATGCCCCGCGCGTGCGTCATCGTGCTCGACGCGGTCGGGGCCGGAGCCTTGCCGGACGCCGACCAGTACGGCGACGAGGGGTCCGACACGCTCGGCAACGTCGCCCGTGCCGTCGGCGGCCTCGATCTGCCCAACCTCGAGGCGCTGGGCCTCGGTAACGTCGAGCCGCTGGAGGGCTGCCCGCCGCAGCCCGGCGCGCCCGCGGTCGCGGGACGCCTGCTCGAGCGCTCCAAGGGCAAGGACACGACCACCGGGCACTGGGAGCTGATGGGGATCGTGACGCCGCAGCCGCTGCCGACCTACCCGCACGGCTTCCCCCACGACGTGATCGACCCGTTCATGCACCGCACCGGCCGCGGCGTGCTCGGCAACAAGGCCGCCTCGGGCACGGAGATCATCCAGGAGCTCGGAGAGGAGCACCAGCAGACGGGGAAGTGGATCGTCTACACGTCCGCGGACTCCGTCTTCCAGGTCGCCGCCCACGAGGAGACGATCCCGCCCGAGGAGCTCTATGCGGCCTGCCGCGTCGCCCGCGAGGAGATCCTCGTCGGCAAGCACGCGGTCGGGCGTGTGATCGCGCGCCCGTTCGTCGGCGAGCCGGGGAACTACACCCGCACGGCCGGGCGCCACGACTTCTCGCTGCAACCGCGCCGGCCGAACTACCTGACGCTCGTCCGCGAGGCCGGGGGCACGGTGTACGGCGTGGGGAAGATCGGCGACATCTTCGCCGGCCAGGACGTCGACGAGTCGCATCCCACGAAGTCCAACGTCGAGGGGATCACGCAGACGGAGCGGCTGCTGCGGGAGGCCGCCGACGGCTCCCTGATCTTCGTCAACCTCGTCGAGACGGACATGCTCTGGGGCCACCGCAACGACCCGGAGAACTTCCACCGCTGTCTCCAGGACTTCGACCGCCGGCTGCCCGACCTGCTCGACGCGCTCAAGCCCGGCGACCTGTTCGTCCTCACGTCCGACCACGGCTGCGACCCGACGACGCCGTCCACCGACCACTCGCGCGAGTACGCGCTGCTGCTCGCCTACGTCGAGGGTCGGAACGCGAACGGGCTCGTCCATGACGGCGAGTTCGCGGACGTCGGGGCGACGGTGAACGCCTGGCTGAGCGGGAAGTCCGCGCGCGGCCTCCCCGGACAGGCGATCGTCGCTCCGTGAGCAAGGACCCCTTCCGGCTGGACAGCCCCCTGCTCGTCCAGTGGGAGTACGCCAGCGAGGAGCGGCTGCGCACCCGCAACGAGGCGTACCGGCGCCTCGTCCGCGGCGTGAACGCGGACGACGTGGCGTTCGAGGCCGTGGCCGAGGTCTCGCCGCGGCGCGTGCTCGAGGTCGGCTGCGGAACCGGGGAGTTCACCGAGCGGATGGCGCGGGAGCTCGGCGCGGACGTGGTCGCGGTCGACATCTCCGGGCGCATGGTCGAGCTCACGGCCGCGCGCGGGATCGACGCCCGCGTCGGCGACGTGCAGGCGCTCCCGTTCGAGGACGCCGAGTTCGACGTCGCGGTCGCCAACTGGGTGCTCTACCACGCGCCCGACGTCGACATGGCGATTCGGGAGCTGGCGCGGGTGCTCCGCCCGGGCGGGCGGCTCGTCGCGGCCACGCTCGGCGTCGACCACACGGTCGAGGTCTGGCGGCTCGTCGGCGGCGAGCCGACGCGCGACCTCAGCTTCTGGAGCGAGAACGGCGAGGAGCGGCTGCGGAAGGCGTTCTCGGGCGTGCAGCGGCGCGACGCGGAGGGGACGCTCCTGTTCCCCGACGCGCAGACGCTGCGGGAGTACATCGCGGCGACCATCACGCGGGCGCATCTGGCGGAGAACGTGCCCGACTTCGAGGAGCCGCTCGAGACGCGCAGCGCCCACGTCGTCTTCGTGGCCGAGAAGTGAGACTCGACGATCCCGCGGTCGTTCGCGACGAGTACGCGAGCGAGGCCGGTCTCGCCGGACGCAAGGCGGCCTACCGGTTCGCCGATGGCCCGGATCCCCGCGAGATCGCCTTCTCCGCGGTTGCCGAAGCGAGGCCGCGGCGCATCCTGGAGGTCGGCTGCGGAGAGGGCGAGCTCGCCGAGCGCATGCAGCGCGAGCTCGGGGCGGAGATCGTCGCCCTCGACCAGTCGGAGCGGATGGTCGAGCTGACGCGGGCCCGCGGCGTCGACGCCCGACTCGGCGACGTCCAGGAGCTGCCCTTCGAGGACGACGAATTCGACGCGGCGGTCGCCGCCTGGATGCTCTTTCACGTCCGCGACATCGACGGCGCACTCGCCGAGCTGGCTCGCGTGGTCGGGCCGGGAGGCCGGCTGGTCGCGGTCACGAACGGCGAGGAGCATCTGCGCGAGCTGCGTGAGCTGCTCGGCACGGGGGTAAGCCGCTACTCCTTCAGTGGGGAGAACGGCTCGGAGTTGCTCGAGCGGCACTTCGCCAGGGTGGAGCGCCGCGACGCGACGGGCTGGATCGCGTTTCCTGGTCGCGCCGCGGCGCAGGCATACGTCGACGCCTCCAAGTGGGGCCAGCTGCCTGAGTTCGAAGGACCCTTGCGCGTCCGTCGCGCCCCCTACGTGTTCGTCGCCGACAAGTGATCCACGTCGCCGAGCTCATCCAGCGGAAGCGCGACGGCGGGGAGCTCGCCGACGAGGAGATCGCCGAGCTCATCCTCGGCTACGGGCGGGGCGAGATCCCGGACTACCAGCTGGCCGCCTTCTGCATGGCCGTCTTCTTCCGCGGGCTCACGGCGCGCGAGACGTTCGCGCTCTGCGACGCGATGGTGCGGAGCGGCGAGCGGCTCGACCTCGCGTCGGCGATCGGGCGCAAGGTGGTCGACAAGCACTCCACGGGCGGCGTGGGGGACAAGGCGTCGCTGGCGATCGGGCCGCTCGTGGCGGCGTGCGGCGTCCCGTTCGGGAAGATGAGCGGCCGCGGGCTCGGCCACACCGGCGGCACGCTCGACAAGCTCGAGGCGATCCCCGGCTTCCGCATCGAGCTCACCGACGACGAGTTTGTCCGCCAGATCCGCGAGATCGGGGTCGCGATCATCGGCCAGACCGCGAATCTCGTCCCGGCCGACAAAGGGCTCTACGCCCTCCGCGACGTGACCGCGACGGTCGACCAGGTCTCCCTGATCGCCGCCAGCATCATGTCCAAGAAGATCGCCGCCGGCGCCCAGGCGGTCGTGCTGGACGTCAAGGTCGGGGACGGCGCGTTCATGAAGACGCTCGACGCCGCGCGGGAGCTGGCCGAGGCGATGCGCGGGCTCGGCGAGCGGGCGGGGCTGGAAGTCGTCTGCGAGCTGACCGACATGGACCAGCCGCTGGGCGCAGCGGTCGGGAACGCGCTCGAGGTGCGCGAGGCGCTCGCGACGCTGCGCGGGGACGGGCCACTGGACTTCACCGAGCTCGTGCTCGAGTCGGCGGGCCACCTGCTCGCGCTGTCCGACCTCGGCGTCGACCACGACGAGGGACGGCGGCGCGCCGAGGCGGCGATCGCCGACGGGGCCGCGGTCGCGTCGTACGAGCGCTGGGTCCGCGCGCAAGGAGGCGACCCGGACGAGGCGACGCTGCCGGCCGCGCCGGTCGTCCGCGAGGTGCGGGCCGAATCGGACGGCTTCGTCGGCGCCCTGAGCGCGGTGCGCGTGGGGCTGGCGGCCCTGCACCTCGGTGCGGGCCGACAGGCCAAGGGCGACGAGATCGACCACTCGGTCGGCGTCGTCTGCCGCGCCAAGCGCGGCGACCAGGTTGCGCCGGGCGACGTGCTCGCGGAGATCCATGCCCGCGACGACGAGAGCGCCGCGACGGCCGCGGCAGAGGTCGCCGCCGCCTACGAGCTCGCGGACGAGCCGCCGCGCCCGCGGCCGATCGTGCTCGAGACGATCGCGTAGCCGGCGACGAGGACGCCGTCGATCTCGACGGCGCGCGGCAGCCACTCCT
>JBBDQR010000007.1:0-13715 GCA_040905885.1 Gaiellaceae bacterium
GATTAGCTCAGTCGGTTAGAGCGCCGCTCTGATAAGGCGGAGGTCCCTGGTTCGAATCCAGGATCGCCCACTCCAGACCCTGCCGGGCGGCCCAGGTTTGGCTCCGAGCGCCGGAGCTATCATGGGTCGAGTGCAGGAGATGGTGATCTACGGGGTCTCCTTCGACATGGTCGGCAAGCAGCCGATCGTGCTCCTCAAGACCGCCGAGGGGAACCGCTTCCTCCCCATCTGGATCGGTCACAACGAGGCGGCGGCGATCCTGATGAAGCTCCAGGGGGCCAGCACCCCCCGCCCGCTGACGCACGACCTCGTCACCGAGATCCTCGGCCAGCTCGACGCGCAGGTCGTTCGCATCATCGTCACCGAGCTCCGCGAGAACACGTTCTTCGCGGAGATAACGGTGCAGCAGGACGGGACCGAGATCCAGATCGACTCGCGGCCGTCGGACGCGATCGCGCTCGCGCTCCGCGCGGACGCTCCGATCTACGCCGCCGACGACGTGATCGAGGAATCGGCGATCGAGTTCGAGGGCGAGGACGTCGACGAGGAGGCGATCGTCTCCGAGTTCAAGAGCTTCCTCGACCAGGTCACGCCGGAGGAGTTCGCGATCGAGGAGGAGGAAGAGAGCTAGGCGCCGTTCCCGCGGGCGACCTCGCGCTTCGTGAGGTCGAGTACCTCCCGGTACAGCTCGCGCAGCCCTTCCTCCGTCAGCGGCCCCCGGTTCGCCCGGGCGAGGTAGCTGAACATCCACTCCTCGCGCTCCGGGTCGACGAATTCGAGCCCGCGCGACTCCTTGTAGCGCTTCAGCTGCGCGACGATCCGAAGCCGCGCGTTCATCGCCTCGACGAGGCTGCGGTCGACGTCCGAGAGCTGCTCCCGCAGCTGCCGGATCACGGGGTCCTGCGCCGCCATCACCAGTAGATGTAAACGCTCTGGCCCGTCGTGTGCTCCCGGAAGAGTCGCGGCGCGACCCACATCGGCACCCGCACGCAGCCGTGGGAAGCCGGGTACGCGGGCACCTCCGGGTAGCCGTGGACAGCGAAGCCGCGGAGGAAGTACATCGGGTACCACAGCACCCAGCTCCAGCCGGAGACCTTCCGGTAGATGCGCCAGTGGCCGAGCGGCGTGTTCCCGGTCGCTCCCGTGGAGACGTGCACGACGAGCCTGACGCGGCCCCGCTCGACCACGAACAGCACCTGGCGGCCCTTGCTCACCTCGAGGTGCGTGCCGGGATAGCGCGCCCGGGGCACCCGGGCCGCCGACAGCCGCCGCCACGTCCGCGCGTCGATGCGGCCCGTCCTGGGGAGGCCCTCGACCTTCTGGAATGCGAGCACCGCCTGGTAGGTGGTCAGCCCGTAGAGGCCGTCGACGGCCGGCACGGCGTAGCGGAGCTCGACCAGCCGGCGCTGAAGGACGCGCACGCCCTCGCCGCGCGAGCCCGGCCCGAACGCCGGCGGGACGACGGCGCCGCGGAGTATCCGGGTCGCGGCGGAGTATCCGTCCGCAGGCGTGAGCTCGAGTTGCACGCGGAACGCCGCCGGGCTGCCCGTGCGCAGGTGGAGCTGCCGGCCGAGCGGGCCCGAGTAGGTGCGCTTCCCGTTCCGCCAGACGGTCGCCGTCAGCGTGCCGGAGCCCGCCGGCCGGACGCGCGCCACGAGCCGGAGCCGGTCGCCGACGAGCCCCGAGCCCACGAGGCGAGCGTCGATCGCCGGCCGGATGCGCACCGACGCCTCGGCGGAGAGCAGGCTTCCGACCCGCGCCCGGAAGGGGCCGATCCCGCGCACGCGGGCCCGCAGCACGAAGCCGCCGCTCGCCCGCGTCTTGCCGCGCGCGATCGTCCCGGCCGGGCCGATCAACTCCACGCGCGCGCCCGCCAGCGCGGGCCAGATCGAGCCGGAGAACCGCCCCAGCGTCCCGAAGCGGGCCCGGGCCGGAGCGCCGAAGGCGACCCGGTAGGCGACGGCCTCGACGCTCGCCTCGCCGGCGTCGGTCGCCAGCGTCACCCGGTAGCGGCCCGGCTGGGCATAGAGGTGCTCGACGACCGCTCCCTCGCCGGCGGTGCCGTCGCCGAAGTCCCAGCGGTAGAAGGCGGCCTCGCCGGCCGCCCGGAAGGTCACCGTCAGCAGCGCGGTCGGCTCCGCAGTCGGGGCGGGCGCGGCGAGGGCGAGGGCCGCGAGCGCGACGGCGCCGGTCATGCGAACACTCCTAGCAGGACGGCGACCGCGTTGAACGTCCCGTGGAGGATCATCCCGGGGAAGACGCTCCCCGACCGGCTCCGCAGCCACGCGAGGCCGATCCCGAACGCGACCAGGATCGGCAGCGCGAGCACGAGCCCGTGCGAGACGCCGAAGATGATCCCGGTTCCGACGATCGCCACCACCCGACCGTAACGGGCGAGCAGGCTGTACCCGGCGCCGCGGAAGGTCAGCTCCTCGACGACCGGCACAGCGAGCGCCGTGAGCGCGAGGTTCGCCGCGAAGGGAGCCGCGTCATCCGGGCGCCAGCGGTCCGGGACGAGGCCCTGCTCCTCGCCCGGGTGGAGTACAGGATTCAGGAGCGCGCCGAGGACGAGGACGCCGACGAAGACGACGAGCATCCAGCCGGCCGTGCCGCCCCAGGAGCGCGGGCGCCGGAGGGCGAGCAGCCGGGCCGCCGGGCCGCGGCGGACGATCCAGTACAGCACCCCGCCCATGAGGGCGAGCTGGACGGCTCCGCCGGCGAACGAGTCCCAGCGGTAGAAGAAGTCGGTCTCGCCGACCGCGTCGTCCTCGAGCGCGAACCGGGACGCGTAGTTCAGCGCGGCGAGCGCACCGACGAAGGTCAGCCACCCCGCGAGGCGTCCGCTCATCGGATCCGGTCCACGAGCGTCGAGAGCGGCACGGGCGCGAAGCGCATGCCCGCCGCCCGCGCGCCCTCCTCGTCGTCGGGGGAGTCCCCGACGTGAAGCGCGCGCTCCGGCGCGACGCCGAGCCGCCCGAGCGCGGCGAGAAACGGCCGGGGATCCGGCTTCGCCGCTCCCGTGGCCGCCGAGGTGACGATCGCGGTGAAGTGCCGGGTGAGCCCGAGCTGCTCGAGCTGCTCGGGCAGCCGGTAGTCCCAGTTGCCGACGACGGCCAGCTCGAGCCCCAGCGCGCGCAGGCGCGCGAGCGCGTCCTCCACGCCCGGCAGCACGCCGTACTCCGCGTCGAGCGCGCCGACGTACTCCTCCGGCGCCAGCGACGAGCCGAGCGTCTCGTTGAAGACGCCCGCGCACTCGGCGTAGAGCTGCGCCAGGCTGTCCGGATCGCGGCCGTGGCGGGAGTGGACGATGTAGTGCTCGGCCTCGGCCCGGAAGGCGCGCTCGATCGCGCCGCGGTCGTGCCCCGGGAGGAGCCGCGCCAGCGAGGCGACCGGATCGCGGAGCTCCAGCAGCGTCCCGTACGCGTCGATCGTGACGGCGTCGATCTCCGCGAAGGAGGTCACCAGCGGCGATAGTAGTTGCGTGCGCCTGTTCACTCCGGACGAGGCGAATGCGCTGCTGGAGGAGGTCAGGCCGCTCGCCGAGCGGCTGGTCGAGCGGAAGCGCGCCCTCGACGAGGCCGAGGCCGTCCGTGCCGCTTTGCTCGGCCGGATCGCGGGAAACGGCGGCGACCTCACGCCGAGCGACGTGGCCGACGCGGTCGCGCGCGTCGACCGGGAGGCGACCGCGATCGGCGCGCTGGTCGGCGAGCTCCATGAGCTCGGCGTCCAGGTCAAGGACCTCGACCTCGGCCTGCTCGACTTCCCATGGGAGCGCGAAGGCGAGGTTGTCCTGCTCTGCTGGCGGGTCGGCGAGGACGAGATCGGGTACTGGCACGGCGTGGACGAGGGCTACGCCGGCAGGAAGCCGCTGTAGACCGCCGAAAATGCGGATCGCTTACGCGTCGCATTTTCGGCGGGAAATTTCCTCTCGGCGGCAAACTGTCAGGGTATGACCCTCGAGCGCTGGATCGTCTTCGGAGCTGTCGTCGCGGCGGCGCTCCTCGCGGCGAAGCTCGTCGACCGCCGGCTCTCCGGCCGCGACCTGCCGCCCGAGGCGGTCACGCGCTACCGCGTCCTCCGGCGCACCATCGTCGCCGTGATCGTGGCGGTCGGCCTCCTCTCCGCCCTGCTCGCGATCCCCGCGGTGCGGACGGTCGCCGGCGCCGTGCTCGGCTCCGCGGCGATCGTCGGCCTCGTCGTCGGGCTCGCGGCCCAGTCCACGCTCTCGAACGTCGTCGCGGGCGTGCTGATCGCGTTCACGCAGCCGCTGCGGCTCGGGGACCGGGTCGGCACCGGCGACGACGAGGGGATCGTGGAGGAGATCGGGCTCATCTACACGTTCGTCCGGCTCGACGACGGCTCGCGGCTCGTGATCCCGAACAGCAAGCTGGCCTCGGATACCATCCGCAACTCCACCATCGTCAGCAGGGAGAACGTGGCCGAGATAACGCTGCAGGTTCCTCTCGGCGCGGCGCTCGGCCCGGTGGTCGACCTGTTGCGCGCGGAGACCGCCGAGGAGCGCGACGCCGAGGTCTTCGTGTCCAGCCTGGACGGCAGCGCGACCGTGACCGTGCGGGCGCTCGCCGCCGACCCGGAGGCCGCGCGCCGCCTGGAGCGGGAGCTCCGCCTGCGCGCGCACGAGCGTCTCCGCGCCGGGGGCGTGCTCGGATGACCCCTCCCCAGCTCGAGCTCAACGGGCGCCGGCGCCGGCAGCTCCGCCGGAAGCGGCAGGCGGCGTCGCGCCGCCGCGGGCTGATCGTCCTCTCCGCGGGGATCGCGCTCGTCCTCGTCGTCGCCGGCGGGGCGATCGCCACGGGCGCCGCGCTCGGGTCGAACTGCGACCTCGACTCCCTGCGCACGGTCGCGATCGGCTCCAACTCCTTCGTCTACGCCTCGGACGGATCCGTGCTCGGCTCGATCCCGGCGGAGCGAAACAGCCAGCCGGTCGCGCTGCAGGACATGAGCCCCTACATCGGGAGCGCGACGATCGCGATCGAGGACCGCCGGTTCTACGAGCACGGCGGCATCGACGTCGCCGGCATCGCCCGCGCGCTGCTCGCGGACGTGCGCGCCGGGAAGGTCGTCCAGGGCGGCTCGACGATCACGCAGCAGCTCGTCCGCAACCTCTTCGACATCACCAGGGAGCGGACGCTCGGCCGAAAGGTGCAGGAGGCGTGCCTCGCGGTGAAGGTCGACCGCAGCTGGTCGAAGGAGCGGATCCTCGCCGGCTACCTGAACGCCGTCTACTACGGCAACCGCGCCTACGGGATCGAGGCCGCGGCCCAGACGTACTTCTCGAAGCACGCCAAGGAGCTGACGCTGACCGAGTCCACGCTGCTCGCCGGGCTGCCGCAGGCGCCGTCCGAGTTCGATCCGTTCAAGCAGCCGGAGAAGGCGATCGCCCGGCGCGACGACGTGCTGCGGGCGATGCTCGAGACGCGCGCGATCACCCGCACGCAGTTCGACGAGGCGGTTGCCACGCGTGACCTGGGGCTGAAGGCGGGCAGCCTCTACACGGAGATCAGGGAGCCGTACTTCTTCAGCTACGTCCGCGACCTCCTGATCGCCGAGTACGGCGCTCAGACGGTTCGCTCCGGCGGGCTGAAGGTCTACACCACGATCGACCCCCGCTTCCAGCGGATCGCCCAGCGCGTGATGCGGGAGACGCTGACCGAGCGGGACGATCCCGCCTCCGCCCTCGTTGCGATCAACCCTGGGAACGGCGCGATCCGCGCGATGACGGCGATCACGCCCGGGAAGAAGGGGAACCAGTACAACCTCGCCACGCAGGGGCAGCGCCAGGCCGGGTCGACGTTCAAGACCTTCGTGCTCACCGCGGCGGTCGCCGAGGGCATGAACCCGGACTCCACGACCTACGTCTCGGCTCCCTTCACGTGGGCTCCGAACCCGAACTTCTCCTGCGAGGAGCAGGCCGGCTGGTGCCCGCTCCAGACGTATAGCCACTCCTACCTCGGATCCGTTTCGGTGACCCGGGCCACGCTCAGTTCCGACAACACGGTCTACGGGCAGCTGACGCTCGACGTTGGGCCGGAGAAGGTCGTGGACATGGCCCGCAAGCTCGGGATCCGCGACAGCCCGCTGCCGGTCGTGCCCTCCGTCGGGCTCGGCGCCGCGTCGATCACGCCGCTCGAGATGGCGTCCGCGTACGCGACCATCGCCGCCGGTGGCGTCTACTCGAGGCCCTTCGCGATCCGCCGGGTCGTCTTCGCCAACGGCCAGCTGGACGAGACCGCGGGCTGGGGGAAGCCCGAGCGCGAGCGCGTGATCCCCGACTGGGTCGCGGCCACCGTGATGCGCGTCCTCGAGCAGAACCACCGCTACGGGACGGGCGGGCTCGCCGCGAGCTACTTCTACTCGCCCGCCGCCGGCAAGACCGGCACGACCGACAACATCGCCGACGCCTGGTACTGCGGGATCACCCCCACCCTGTCGACGACGGTCTGGATGGGCTATCCCCGCGCCCAGATCCCGATGGTCAACATCCACGGCTACTCGGCGATCGCGGGAGGCACGCTGCCGGCCCTGATCTGGGGGAAGTTCATGCAGTCCGCCTTCCCCAACGGGATCGACCGCGAGTTCCCCGCCGCCACCTCCGTGCCGGAGTGGGAGACGTTCACGCGGACATACGCGAACCGCTACGTGAGCACGAGCACCGAGACGGAGACGACGGAGACAACCACGACCGAGGCTCCGCCGGAGACGACGACCGCCGAGCCGGAGCCGCCGCCGCCGACGACCACGGTGCCGCCGCCGACGACCGAGCCGCCGCCGCCGACGACCACGGTGCCGCCGACGACGACCGAGCCGCCCGCCGCGCCTGGCTAGGCGCCTCCCCGCGGCGACGGGCCTCCTCACGCTGGGGCTCGTGGGCCTCTGCGCCGCGTTCGCGTGGCCGGAGGCCTCGCCGCTCGTTCCGGACGAGGGCGGACGGCTCAGCGGAGACGCCGTGTGGGCCTGGGCGTTCCTCGTCTGCGCCGCGCTGGCGCTCGTCTCGTACGGAGCCGGGGTGTTCTTGCTGCGCCGCCGGGGCGCGCGGGTGGGCGTCGTCGTCGCGATCGCGGCCGCGATCCAGCTCGCACCGCTTGGTGCTCCGCTTCTGCTCTCCAGCGACGCGTGGACCTACTGGTCGTACGGGCGCATCGCCGCGGTGGAGGGCGGGAATCCCTACGAGCAGCCCCCGTCCGCCTACCCGGAGGACCCGTCGTTTCGCTGGGTGGGCGCCGACTGGCGCGACACGACCTCGGTCTATGCGCCGGCGTTCACGCTCGCCTCGGAGCCGGTAGCGCTGGCGGCGGGCTCTTCGCACGAGCGGGCGGCCTGGATCTTCAAGGCGCTGGCCGCGCTGGCGATGGTCGCGGCGGCGGCGCTCGCCGCCCGGCTGGGAAGCCGGCCTGCGTTCGCGGCGGCGTTCGTCGGCTGGAATCCCGTGCTGGCGCTCCACCAGGCGGGGGGAGGCCACAACGACGCGTGGCTGGCGGCGCTCGTGCTGGCGGCGATGCTCCTGGCCACGACGGGCCGCGGCCGCCTCGCCGGCGTCGCGTGGGCGTTCGCAGTGCTCGTCAAATGGGTGCCGCTGCTCTTCCTCCCGCTGCGGGCGCTCGAGGCGCGCCGGGCCGGGCGCCGGCTCGCGCACGCGGGGACGATCGTCACGGGCGCCGTGGTGCTCGGAATCGCCACCTGGCGCTACGGGCCGCACTGGGCCGAGGCCTTCGGCCCGCTGGCTCGGAACGCCGAGCTGCGCACCGGCTTCGCGCTGCCCTCCCGGCTCGAGCAGGCCGGCCTCTCCGGCAGCGCGGCCGTCGCGCTCTGCCTCGCCGCCTTCGCACTCGCGTACGCGTGGCTCCTGAGGGAGGCCTGGCGCGGCCGCGCGCGGCTGGGGCTCGCGGCCGGGCTCTTCCTCCTCGCCGTCCCGTACCTGGCCCCCTGGTACCTCGCGTGGTCCGTGCCCGTCGCCGCGGTCGAGGAGGACCGGGCCGCCTGGTGGCTGAGCCTCGCGCTCTCCGCCTATCTCCTCCCGCAGACCATTCCCGTCTAGCGCTGAAGGGGCGCTAGCGTTCTCCCCGTGACCTGGACGACGCTGACCGGAGCGGGCGGGGTCGTGGTGCGCGACGGGCGGATCCTCATGGTCCGGCAGCGCCGGCCGCTCGGCGTCTTCTGGGAGTTCCCGTCCGGCTACCACGAGCCCCGCGAGTCGCTCGAGGAGACGACGGCGCGGGAAGTCCTCGAGGAGGCCGCGGTCGCCGCCGAGGTCGGCGAGCTCGTCTGCACGATGCTGTGGGAGCGCGAGCACGATCGCCGCCGGAACCTCCTCGCGTACTTCCTCGCGACGCCGTCGAGCCGGGCGGCGGAGCCGCGGCCTCAGACCGAGGAGGACATCGACGCTGCGGCGTTCGTCGACCCGGACGAGCTCGGCGCCGCCGAGATCCACCCGCTCCACCAGGCGATCCTCGAGCGCTGGTGGGGAACCGGGGCGACCGGCTTTCACCTCCACGCGGACGTGCTGTTGCACCCGGACGGAACCCAGTCGTACGACTTCGGCCCATGACCCGCCCGCTGCTCTCGCTCGAGGAGGCGGTGCGCACGGTCCTGGAGCGCGTCCGGCCGCTGGCGTCCGAGCAGGTGCCGCTCGAGGAGGCGGCCGGGCGCGTGCTCGCCGAGGAGGCCCGCGCCGCGGTCGACCTGCCGCCGTTCGCCAGCTCCGCGATGGACGGCTTCGCGCTGAGCGCGGCCGACGTGCCGGGGACGCTGCCGGTGGTCGCGCGGATCGCGGCGGGCCGGCCGGCGGACAGGCCGCTCGCCGCCGGCGAGGCGATGGCGATCGCGACCGGCGGGGCGGTGCCGGAGGGCGCCGACGCAGTCGCGCCGATCGAGGTCGTTGTCGAAAGCGACAACAGCATCTCGCTGGAAAGGGCGGTCGAGCCGGGAGCGAACGTCCGGCCTCGCGGGGGAGACGTCCGGGCGGGGGAGGTGGTCGTCCCGGCCGGAGAGCGGCTCGGGCCGGCCCAGGTCGCCGCGCTCGCCGCTGCCGGGATCGCCGAGATCGGCTGCGGCCGCCGTCCGCGGGCGGCCGTGCTCGCCACCGGGACGGAGCTGCGCGCGCCCGGCGAGCAGCTGGCGCCCGGCGAGATCTACGAGGCGAACAGCTTCCTCCTCGCCGCCGCGCTCGCCGGCGCGGGCGCCGAGGTCGAGCGGCTGCCGGTGGCGGAGGACGACGACGCTGCGCACCGGTCGGCGCTCGAGCGCGCGCTCGAGGCCGACGTCGTGGTGACGTCCGGAGGTGTCTCCGTCGGGCCGCACGACCTCGTGCGCAGGATCGAGTCCGAGCTCGGAGTCGAGGAGGTGTTCTGGGGCGTGGCCGTGAAGCCGGGGAAGCCGGTCTCCTTCGGCGTGCGCGGGGGGACGCTCGTCTTCGGCCTGCCCGGCAACCCGGTGTCGACGCTGGCCGGGTTCGCTCTCTTCGTCGGCCCGGCCGTGCTCGCGCTCCAGGGGGCGCGCGCTCCGGGCCCCGCCTTCCTGCCCGGCCGGCTCGAGCGCGCCGTGCGCCGTGACCCTGCCCGAGACCAGCTCGTGCGGGCTCGGAGGCGCCAGGACGCGGCCGACGTCGTCCTCGAGCCGCTCGCGGGGCAGGAGTCGCACATGATCGTCCGCGCGGCCGGGGCCGACGCGCTCGTGCTCGTGCCGCGGGGCGACGGCGAGCTGCCCGCGGGCGAGCCCGTCCGCTACCTGTCGATCGGCCTCGCGTAGACGATGTAGCGCTGGCTCGCGAGGAAGCGGGGATGGCACGCCTGCAGTGCGATCTCCTCGCGCCCCCGCGAGCGGAGGACGCCGACCGCGGTCGAGGGCACGATCCGGTGGCCCGTGACCCGGTATTCGAACCTTCCGTACGGCACCTCGAACACGACCCTGTCGCCCGGCCGGAGGCTGTCGATGCGTGCAAAGGGCGCCGAGTAGGTCGTCCGGTGGCCCGCGACGTAGATCAGCTCGCCCTGGCCGGGCAGGAACGAGTCGTCGTAGTGGCCGGGACCCTTCTTCAGCGACTCGGTGTCCGTCCCCTCGACGACGACCATGTTCACGCCGAGGCGGCGGACGCGAAGGCGTCCGACCGGATCGCCCGTCTTCAGCCCGGCCCGGTAGCGACGTGCGGCGGTCGTGAAGTCGGCCGCCCCGTCCGAGACGAGCCGGGCGGAGCCGCGGAAGGCCTCAACGCTCCGCTCGTAGCGATCGGCGAGCCGACCCTGCTCGCGCTTCGTGTAGAGCGACGTGAACGGGTCGCCCCACGCCCATGTGACCCCCGCCCACGTGACCAGCGCGACGCCGCCCACGATCAGCAGGGCTCCGAGCGAGCGCACGGTTCGCCTCATCAGCCGTGTAACGCACGGGCCTCCTCCTCGGATGCGCGCCGACGCGCGCGCACGCCGAGCACCAGAGCGCGGACGAGCTCGCGGATCGGCCCGCGCGGGCGCCGCTCGGCCGCGCTCGGGTACGGGCCGTACCGGTGGACGGTGAGGGCCGCCAGCTGCGCCGCCGCGGCGGCCCAGGCGAGCACCGCGACCACGGTCAGGGGCTCGACGTACCCGACCGAGACGAGGGTCGTGACGTACCAGAACGCGCCCGCCCCGAGCTCGAGCCTGGCCGCGAACGAGCCGAACAGCAGCGCCGGCCCGGCCAGCCCGCCCAGGAGGACCGGGATCCGGATCCAGGCGGTGCGGTCGCGGATGTGCGGCAGCCACAGCCAGAAGTGGAGCGAGGGAAGCAGGAAGAGCAACCCGAACGGGTTCGTCGCGACGACCACCAGCGAGAGGACGCCGAGCGCGAGCAGCCCGGCCGTGTAACCGGCCAGCTCCTCCTCGGCCCGCGGCGCCCGCCGCGGCAGCAGGCGCTCGCGCGGGACGAGCCAGGCAAGCGCTGCGAGGGCGGCCAGGGCCCCGAGGGCGGCGATCGGCCAGTTCCTGGCTGGGTCGCTCTCGGGCCCGAGCGGCCGGGCGGCACCGCTCGGCCACGCGCCGAAGAGCGCGAAGACAGCGAAGAGGCCGCCCACGAACAGCCAGAAGGCGAGGCGGCTGCGGTAGCTGCGGAGCGCAGGCGCGAGCGGGATCCGGCGGCGGCGCAGGCGGGCGAAGAGGTCGACCGTCGCCGCGAGGTAGGGCACGAGCATTCCGATGAGGACGAGCGCGACGGCCCAGCCGGCGACGATCCGTGGCCCGAAGTAGAGGTAGGGGCGCGAGCCGGCGGAGAGCTGGAGGCCCTCGTCCAGCGACGAAAGCAGGCTCTGGGCGGAGCGCCCCACCTCTTCCAGCCGCTTCCTGCTCGGGATCCTGGAGTCCTCGAAGGCGGACGGGGGCCGCTCGCCGGCCGTCGTCAGCGTGATCGCCGGGATCCCGCGCGCGACGAACGGCGCCTGCTCGTAGAGGCTGAACGGGAAGGCCAGGTCGACGAGCTGCCAGAGCGCGCGCGGGCGCCGGGGCTCGGTGCCCGTGGCCGCGAGCACGCGCTCCGCCGCGGTCTCCACGAGGGTCGCCGCCGGCGAGCGCGGCTCGTCCCCCGCGAGCTCGAGTCGCGGCCGCCCGGGCCCACCGAGGGTGTCAAGATTGACAACAGCAACGATCCGGTCGCGGTAGGCGGGGTGCTCCGCGAAGGCGGCGGCCCCCGCGCCGCCGAACGCCCCTCCGTCCGTGGACAGGAAGACGAGCGTGTGCGCGGGGCTGACGCTGCCCCCCGGGCCGGTGTCCGCCCGGGCGTACGGCCTCGCCAGCTCGATCAGCGCCCCCGTCCCCGACGCGTTGTCGTTGGCGCCGCGGCCGGCTCCCGCGTCGTCGCGGTGCGCCATGACCACTATCACCGGCGACTCGGTGGACGGCCCCGGGGCGACGGCGAAGATGTTGGTCAGTGGCACGCGGCCGCGACCGGGGAGGTCGGCCTGGAGCGTCTGCCGGCGGACGCGGAACCCGTAGAGCGCGAACTTCTCCGACACCCAGCGCTGCGCGCCGAGCGACCCGGGCGACCCGGGCGCGCGGTCGGGGTGGCTGCGGGAGAAGTCGATCGCGAGCTCGGCCGCGGCGTCCGCGTCGAAGGTCGGCGGCACCGTCGGCGGGGGCAGCGGCACCGCCCGGCCGACGCTGAAGGCGGCGACGAGCAGAGGCAGGCCGACGAGCAGCCAGGTGCCGCGATACATGCGGGCGTTGACGGGGCGCGCGAGGGAGCCCCGGCGCGCTCGGCCGCTCGGGGAGGTGGCCATGGCGGGGCTATAGTAGGTGGGGAGGGGCCCTCCTCACCATGGCCGACGCCCAGACGATCCTCCTCGTCGACGACGAGGACTCCGTCCAGAAGCTCCTCGCCTACCCGCTCGAGCGCGACGGCTACACGGTGATTCCCGCGCAGGACGGCGAGGAGGCGCTCGCGTGCTTCCAGCACGAGCAGGTCGACCTCGTCGTGCTGGACGTGATGCTGCCGCGGCTGGACGGGCTCGAGGTCTGCCGCCGGCTGCGCGCGCAGAGCTCGGTGCCGATCATCATGCTCACCGCCCGCGGGGACGAGCTCGACAAGGTCCTGGGGCTCGAGCTCGGCGCGGACGACTACATCACGAAGCCGTTCTCGATCCGCGAGTTCCGCAGCCGCGTGAGGGCGCTGCTGCGGCGGGCGTCCGCCCCCCGGCACGACCCGCGCCAGCAGGAGGCGATCGCCCTCGACGGCGTCCGCATCGACCTCGCCCGGCGCACGGTCGAGCGCGAGGAGCGCGAGGTGCAGCTCACCTACGTCGAGTTCGAGCTGCTGCGGATCCTCGCCTCCAGCCCCGGCCGCGTGTTCACGCGCCAGGCGCTGCTGGAGGAGCTCTGGGGCGGCTCGGAGTACCGCGAGCCGCGGACGATCGACGTCCACGTGCGTCACCTCCGCGAGAAGCTCGAGGACGACCCCCGGGAGCCGGAGCTGATCCTGACCGTTCGGAGCGTCGGCTACCGGTTCCGCGCATGAGCCGTAGGCTCGACGGAGGCGGCACCGGCGTAGGCTCGACGGAGCCGGCCGAGGAGCGCAGGCGCCGGCTTTGCCTGCGCCGAAGCGGGGAAAGAGCGCAGGTGCCGGCTTTGCCGGCGCCGGAGCGGGGATGAGCCCCTTCCGCAGCGTCGGCGCGCGGCTGGCGGCGGCTCTGGCCCTCGTCGTCGCGGTCGCGCTCGGCGTCGCCTGGGTCGTCGTCGTGCCGTCGCTCGAGCGCAACCTGACGCGCGTGAAGCTCAACCAGCAGGCGAGCCGGGCGAGCGTGGCGATGCGCGACTTCCCGGTGTTCTCGTTCGAGAACCCGGCCGCGGGCCCGGAGGAAGTGGCGGACTGGGCGGCCGAGCACGGCGCGGTGACCAACACGCGGGTGGTCGTGTTCGCAGTACGTTCACGGGAGCCCGAGGTGCGCCTGGACGTTGCGGCCGACTCGCGGCAGGATATCGTCGTGCCCGACCCCGTCGCGGACCGGATCGCGGTCAGCGCAGCGCTCTACGGCCGGCCGTCGCGCGGCGTCGTCTCACACGAGGGCCAGCGCTACGCGGAGGTGGCGCTCCCGGTGCAGAAGGCGCGCGCCGTCGTGCTCTTCTCCTCGTCGCTCGAGGACACGCTCGCGAGCGTCCAGCAGGTGAAGCGCCGCCTGCTGCTCGCCGGCGGGCTCGCGCTCGGCATCGCCCTGGCGCTCGGCTACGGGGCGGCGAGCGTCT
>JBBDQR010000008.1:0-13598 GCA_040905885.1 Gaiellaceae bacterium
TGGCGCGCGAGGCGCTCGGCACCGACTGGGTCAAGCTCGAGGTGATCGGCGACGACCGCACGCTCTTCCCCGACGTGGTCGAGCTGCTGCGCGCCGCCGAGGAGCTCGTCGCGGAAGGGTTCGTCGTCCTCCCCTACACGAACGACGACCCTATCCTGGCCCGCCGCCTCGAGGAGGTCGGCTGCGCGGCCGTGATGCCGCTCGGCTCGCCGATCGGCTCGGGCGCCGGCATCCGCAACCCGTACAACATCCAGATCCTGGTCGAGCGGGCCGGCGTGCCCGTGATCCTGGACGCGGGCATCGGCTCGGCCTCCGACGCGGCGCTGGCGATGGAGCTCGGCTGCGACGGGGTGCTGCTCGCCAGCTCGGTGGCGCGGGCGAAGGATCCGGTCGCGATGGCGGTGGCGATGCGGAAGGCGGTGGAGGCCGGCTACGAGGCGCGCCGGGCGGGACGGATCCCTCGCCGCCTCTACGCCGAGGCCTCAACGCCGGGCGACTAGGACGTCCTCGAAGAACTCGCCCGCCCTGCGGCCGGTGCGGCGGTTGACGTGCCGCCTCAGGCGCGCCTCGAGCCGCAGCCCGGCGCGCTCGAGGATCTCGGGATAGAGGTCCCGGCGGTCGTTGACGACGACGAGCACGGCCGCGCCCCGGCGCAGCTGCGCGGCCGCGTTGGCGAGCACCGCGGCGATGCCCTCGGAGTAAGCGGCCAGCGCGGCGCGTGACGTCCCCCTCCCCAGCTCGAGCTCGCCGAGGTCGGGCAGGCCGAGCAGCTCGTAGGCGTAGCGATGCTGCTCGTGGTAGTCGATCAGGCCCGGGTACGGCGGGGAGGTGAGCACGCCGTCGAAGCGGCGCCCGAAGTCGAGCGTGCGCGCGTCGCCGTGCAGCACCTCCGCAGTCCGGCCGCGGACGCGCGCACGCGCGAACGCCTTGAGGCGGGCGAGCGTGTCGAGCGAGTAGCGGCGGAGGAAGCGCTCGGCCTCCTCCACCGGGCGGCACTCGCGGCGGTGCTTGTGGCACCAGTAGGGCCCTGTCTGCGGCTTGCGCGGGAAATCGAGGTCGAAATGCGGCGTGCGGCGGGCCGAACGGGCCGCGCGGGCGAGCACCACGGACAGGAGGTCGCGGTGCTCCGCGTCCCCGATCAGGTCACGGAAACCGAGGAGCTCGCGGAGCGCGCGCGGCGCGTACCAGCGCCGCAGGAACGGCGAGGCGTCTGCGGCACGCGCCGGTTCCAGCCGGGCCAGCACGTCCCGGACCTCGTGCTCGAGCCGGAAGAGGTTGTAGTCGGCGGTCTTGACGCGCATGAGCAGGACGTTGAAGGCGGCGATGTCCGCGCCGGCCGCGTCCCGCCCGCTCTCGAGCGCCTGGACGAGCGTCGTCCCCGAGCCCGCGAACGGGTCGAGCACCGCCCCACCCGGCGGGACGTAGCGCTCGAGCAGCACCTCGACGAGCTGCGGGATGAACTTGCCGAGGTACGGGTGGAGCGCGTGGACGTGCTTCGTCCGCTCGCGCTGCGGCAGCTCGCGCTCGGACCACGAGAGCTCGAGGTCGATCCCCGCGTAGAGGGCTTCCTGGGTCGGAGCCATATACAGCACGGATTCGACGAGGACCTTGTGAGTCCTCACTAGGTCCTCGTCCGTCGCGTCAAACGACGCCGACGGCGCACAGCCCTGCTACTGGTCGCCGTCCGGCTCAGTCAGCTGGGAGAACAACACTTCGTCGAGCTCTTCGACGGGCTCTTCCTGTCGAATCAGCGTCGTGCGGCCCGCTTGATGAGTTGCTCCATAGACACCGACCTCGACCTGGCCTGTCTCGGTCGGTTCGTAGAGAACTGTCAGACGAGCGCCTCCCACTGCGTGACGATCGCAGACATGAGCCGCGGTGTTGGGTGCCCAGATGGCTGATGTATCCGGCCGCCGTAGTCGAATTCCGAGGTTGTTGGATGCCTCGGCCGGGCAGCCCGGAACGATGCACTCAGGCATGGAGGGACCATCTAGCACGAGAGGACATCTGTCAACCGCCTCTCACTGGCCACCGCCCGGATTCCGCCCACTCAGAACGCGTCCGGAGTCCGCCGGAGCCCGTCGGGCCCGACGGAGACCACGTCGAAGGAGACCTCGAGCCTGTCGCACTCGGGATGCGAGGCGAGCCAGGCCTCGGCCGCCCGGCGCACGCGCCGCTGCTTCTCGGCGCCGACGAACTCGGCCGGCGCGCCGAAGTCCTCCCTGCCCCGCTGCTTCACCTCGCAGAAGACGACCCGCCGGCCGCGGCGCAGGACGAGGTCGAGCTCGTTCCCGCCCGCCCAGGCGTTCTCCGCCAGGATCCGGTAGCCGCGCAGCCGGTAGTGCCTACGCGCCAGCCGCTCGCCGGAGTTCCGCATAGCAGCGCGCCCGCCAGGACCGCCGGTGGATCGGAGAGGGGCCGTGCGCGAGCACGCGGCGCGAGTGCTCGGGCGTGATGTAGCCGACGTTGGTCGAGAAGCGGTAGCTCGGATAGACGGCGTCGAGGCGGCGCATCAGGCGGTCGCGCGTCACCTTGGCGACGATCGACGCGGCCGCGATCGCCGCGCTCTTCTGGTCCCCGTCGACGACGGCGCGGTGCTCGGGCGCCAGCTTCCCCAGCCGGAAGCCGTCGACGAGGCAGGCCTCCGCCGGCGGCGACAGCTCCCAGAGCACCTCGCGGAGGCCGCGCAGGTTCGAGCGGTGCAGGCCGTTGCGGTCGATCTCGGAGGCCGGGATCACGCGGACGACGACGCGTTCGGCGGCGCCGAGCACCGCGTGGAACAGCTCCTCGCGCCGCTCGGGCGCGCATTGCTTCGAGTCGTTGAGGTACGCGAGCGGGCGGACGCGATGGTCGCGCAGCCGGCCGTAGTCGAGCAGCACGCCGGCGACGACGAGCGGCCCGGCGAGCGAGCCCCTCCCCGCCTCGTCCGCTCCGGCCACGAGGCGCGCGCCGAGCTTGCGGTCGAACTGAAGGAGCTTGGGGCCCGTGCGCCTCACGCGCCGAGGATAGCCGCCGGGTTGTGACGGAACTAGGCCGGCTCTTCCACAGGCTCGGGCTCTGCGGCCTCCGCCTCGGCCTCCGGCTCCTCGACGGCCTCGGCCTCCTCGAGGGGCTCGGGCTCCGCCACGGCCTCGGTCACCTCGCCGTCCACGTCGGCGGGCCGGCGCCCGTAGGCGACCTCGCGCACGCGGGCCTTCTTGCCGACCTTGCCGCGCAGGTAATAGAGCTTCGCGCGGTTGACGTCGCCGATCGCGGCGACCTCGATCTTCTCGATCTTGGGCGAGTGCAGCGGGAACGTCCGCTCGACGCCGACGCCGAAGGACTGCTTGCGGACGGTGAACGTCTCGCGCGAACCAGCGCCCTGCCGCTTGATCACGATCCCCTCGAACACCTGCGTTCGGCGGCGCTGGCCCTCGATCACCTGGAAGTGGACGCGAACCGTGTCGCCCGCCTTGAAGCGGGGGATTCCGTCGCGCAGCTGACTGCGCTCGAGTGTCTCGATCACCTTGCTCATCAGAGAGAACCCGGCCGGGGACCGGACGGGAATCCTAGCAGCGGTCAGCGAATGGAAACCCGGTTCGGGGGCCAGTAGACGGCGAACACCTTGCCGATGATGTTCTCCCTCGGCACGGAGCCCCACTGGCGGGAATCGCACGAGTGCGTACGGTTGTCGCCGAGGAAGATGTACTGCCGTGGCGGCACCCTCCGAGGCGGCTGCGTGTCGGTGCCGAGGCGGCCGCCGGAGATGTAGGGCTCCATCAGCCGCCGGTCGTTGATGAAGACGATGCCGCTCTCCATCCGCCAGGTCTCGCCCGGGAGCGCGATCAGCCGCTTGACGAAGGTGCCGCCCGCGCCGCACTCCTGCTCGGCCTCGGGGGGCGTCTTGAAGACGATCACGTCGCCGCGCTTCGGCTCCTTGAAGCGGTAGACGAGCCGGTTGGCCAGGACGCGGTCGGAGAAGCGCGCCTCGCAGCCGTCGCCGGGCTGCGCGCAGTGGAGCGCCGGCTCCATCGACGAGGACGGGATCCGGTACGGGTTGACGACCCAGGCCTTGATCGCGAGCACGATCGCGATCGCGCCGACGATCGTGACGGCCCAGTCGATCGCCACACGCCAGCCGTGCGGCAGCCCACCGGTCAGGCGGTCGACGGGGTTCCTCACAGAGCCGACCGCGCCCTGCTCTGCTCGCGGCGCCATTGGGCGATCCGCGCGTGGTCGCCGGAGAGGAGCACGTCGGGCACGCGCCAGCCGCGGAACTCGGCCGGCCGCGTGTAGTGCGGATACTCGACGCCGCCCTCGAGCTCGGCGGAGAAGCTCTCCTCGAAGCCGGACTCCTCGCTGCCCAGCGCGCCCGGCAGCCGGCGTGCGACCGCGTCGAGCAGCACCATCGCCGGCAGCTCGCCGCCGGAGAGGACGTAGGGCCCGATCGAGACCCGGTCGGTGGCGAGGTGCTCGAGGATGCGCTCGTCGAAGCCCTCGAAGCGCGACGAGAGCAGCGTCAGCGCCGGCTCGGCGGCCAGCTCCTCGACGAGCTCCTGGTCGAGCTGGCGGCCCGCCGGCGTGAACCCGACCACGCGGTGCGCCGGACCGTCCCCGTAGACCGCGTCGAGCGCCGCCGCGACGACGTCGACGCGCAACACCATCCCGGCGCCCCCGCCGTACGGCTCGTCGTCGACCTGACCGGCCTTCAGCGGCGAGTACTGACGGTAGTTGAAGAGGCGCAGGACGAGCTCGTCGCCCAGCACCGCGGCCAGGGGACGCTGCTCCGTCAGCCAGGCGAAGGCGTGCGGGACGAGCGTGAAGACGTCGATCTGCATCAGGCGTCGAGAGGATCGGCGAAACCGGGAGAGACGACGATTCTGCCAGCGGCGACGTCAACGTCGCGGACGCAGGCGTCCACGAACGGCAAGAGCAAGCGCCCCTCGTCGACCTCGAGCACGTCGTTCGCGACGCCGGGCTCGACGCGGGTCACACGGCCGAGCGGGCGACCGCCCTCCTCGACGACCTCGAGCCCGACGAGCTCGAACGCGTACCACGTCTCCGCCTCCTCGGGCGCGGGCAGCGCCTTCCGGGGCACCGCGAGCACGGCGCCGCGCCGCGCAGCCCGGTCGAGCCGGATCACGGGCCGGCCGCCCGCGCGCTTCGAGGCGACGACGACCGCCGGCTCGCCGTCGACGCGCAGCTCCGCGCCCTTCGAGAAGCGGGCCGCCTCGTCGCTCGGGCCCTCGACGAAGAAGCTGCCGTCCAGCCCGTGCGGCCGGCCGACGCGGCCGACCGGCACCAGCTCACTCACCGTCCGCGATCTCGACCGTGACGCGCTCGTTCGTCCGCGTCGCGCCGGCCCGGACGACGGTGCGAAGGGCACGCGCGAGCCGGCCCTGGCGGCCGATCACCTTGCCGACGTCGTCGGGCGCGACGTGCAGGCGCAGGACGACGAAGCCGTCCTCGCGCTCCTCGCGCTCCACCCGGACCGCGTCGGGGTCGTCGACGAGGCCGCGCGCCAGATACTCGAGCAGGTCGACGCTCATTCTGGGGCCCCCGGGAAATGCGCCAGCATTTTCTGGGGTATCAGGCCAGATCCTTCGCCTTCAGCAGGCGCCGGACGGTCTCGGAGGGCGTGGCGCCCTTGCCGAGCCAGTCCTTCACCTTCGCCTCGTCGAACTCGATCACCGACGGGTCCGGCTGCGGGTTGTAGCGCCCCACGATGTCGATGAACTTGCCGTCCCGCGGGGAGCGGGAGTCGGCGACGACGACCCGGTAGATCGGGTTCTTCTTCGACCCGACGCGGGTCAGTCTCATGCGAACTGCCACTGGATCACCTCCTCACCGGCAATGCTGGAATCGTTCCCTTTCCGAGCTGTTTCATGATCTTCTCCATCTGCCTGCGCGCCTGGAGCAGCTTGTTCACCTGCTGGACGGTGGTGCCCGAGCCGGCGGCGATGCGCTTTCGGCGCGAGCCGTCGATCAGCTCCGGCGAGCGGCGCTCTTGCGGCGTCATCGAGAGGACGATCGCCTCCACGCGGGCGAGCTCCCGCTCGTCCACGTCGGCGTCCGCGAGCTGCGAGCCGAGGCCCGGGATCAGCTTCAGCACCCCCTGGATCGGCCCCATCCGCTTGATCATCTTCTGCGCCGCGAGGAAGTCGTCGAACGTGAAGCGCCCCTCGCGGATGCGCCGCTCCATCGCCTCCTGCTCGTCCTCTTCGATCGCCTGCTCGGCCTTCTCGATCAGCGTCAGCACGTCGCCCATGCCGAGGATGCGCGAGGCCATCCGGTCGGGATGGAAGTACTCGAGCTCGTCGAGCTTCTCGCCGAGCGAGGCGAGCTTGATCGGCCGGCCGGTGACGGCCTTCACCGAGAGCGCGGCGCCGCCGCGCGCGTCGCCGTCGAGCTTCGTGAGCACGACGCCGTCGAAGTCGATCCGCTCCTGGAAGGCGAGCGCCACGTCGACGGCCTCCTGGCCGGTCATGGCGTCGAGGACGAGCAGGACGTTCTGCGGCTTCGCCTCGCGCCGGACGGCGGCGAGCTCCTCCATCAGCGGCTCGTCGACGTGCAGCCGCCCGGCGGTGTCGAGGATGACGACGTCGCGGCCGTCCTCGGCGGCGTGCGCGATCCCGGCGCGAACCGCGGCGACCGGGTCGGCACGCTCCTCGCTGTAGACCGGGATCTGGATCTGGCGACCGAGCTGCTCGAGCTGGTCGATCGCAGCCGGCCGCTGGAGGTCAGCGGCGACGAGCGCGGGCTGCCGGCCCTCCTTTCGGAGCAGCAGCGCGAGCTTGGCGGCCGCCGTCGTCTTCCCCGAGCCCTGGAGGCCGGCGAGGAGCACGACCGTCGGCGGCCGGCCCGCGAGCGCGAGCTTCGAGCTGCCGGCGCCCATCAGCTCGGTCAGCTGCTCGTGGACGATCTTCACGACCTGCTGGCCGGGCGTGAGGCTCTTCGTCACCTCCGCGCCGAGCGCTCGCTCGCGCACGCCGGCGACGAACTCGCGGACGACCTTCAGGTTGACGTCGGCCTCGAGCAGCGCCAGGCGGATCTCGCGCATCGCGCGGGAGATCGACTCCTCGTCCAGACGGCCGCGGGAGCGGACGTCGGCGAGGGCGTGCTGCAGCTTGTCTGAGAGCGTCTCGAACAAAGGCGAGACAGCGTAGCCCGGACGCTTGGAACGACCGGGGTTCCGGCGTATGGTCAGGCGGCGGACCTGTCCCGCCCTCGGCCAAGGGAGAACTCCAGATGAAGCGCCATCTGCCCCTCGTCGTATCGCTCGTCGCCCTGCTCGTCGCCGTCTTCGGCTCGACACCGGTCGGAGAGGCGGCGCGCGAGCTCGTCATCCCCCGAGCGAGCGTCGGGACTGCCCAACTGAAGAACGGCGCCGTGACAGGCGTAAAGGTGAAGGATCGCTCGCTGCTCGCCCGGGATTTCAAGAGCGGTCAGCTTCCCCAGGGGCCGCCTGGCCCGCAGGGACCGCAGGGAGCGCAGGGGCCACAGGGACCGCCCGGTCCGGTCACCGGGTTCGCCGGCTCGCCCGCCGGGGGCGCCCTCGCCGGCACCTACCCGGATCCAACGCTGCGGCCAGAATCCATCACGTCGACCGAGGTGGCCGATCGCTCGCTGACGCTCGCCGACTTCGCGTCTCGGTACGGCCAGGTGAGCGTCGACCTCCCGAGCATCGGCGCACACAGCTGCGTGCTCGTGCAGGTGCAGATCCTAGGCATCGCCTCGAAGGACCGGGCCATCGTCTCGCCGACGCTCAACCTGCCGGCCGGCATCGTCGTCATGCCGATGCTCGATGCCAGTCTCAACCCGAGCCGGCTCGCGATGCGCGTCTGCAACGTCACCGCGGCCGCGCTCAACGCCCCCGAGGGCGCCTGGGGCTACGTGCTCTTCCGTTGAGCTGAGCGCTCCCCGAGACACCCCGGCCATTGTGTTTCCCCGCCGCCAGCTCTAGTGTGGGTGCGAGTGCGGCTCAGGGGCACCCTCTTTGTGGCGACAACCGCGGCACTGGCGGCCGCGGGCCTCGCGCTTGCTCAGGTCGAGGACCGCGTCACCTTGCGGCCGCTCGAGGGCAACGCCAGCGCCCACTACTCGCCCGCGCTCGCCGTCGTGGCCATCTCTCCCCCCGAATACAACCGGGGCTGCTGCTACGACACCAACGGAGGCGAATGGACGGGACCCCGCTACCAGGCGACCGGGCTTGCGACCCTCGGCGCCGACAGCAAGTACGACTGGACCGTCGGTGTCGCCATTCGCGCGGGCAACACGCGCGCGGCGCTGATCGCGAACCTGACCCACGACTTCCCGGTGATGTCAGAGGGCCAGATACAGGTCCCGCACCGCGTCGGCGGCCGCGCCGTTGGGACGATCAGCGGCTACTGGCTACTGACGCGATCGACCTTCGGCGGTGACGACGACGCCCGCATGGAAGCCGCCGTCGGCCTCCCGCTCTGCGACGGCAACACCGCGTATGCGAAGTTCTCGCTCCTGCTTCCGTCGGGCAATTCCGCCGGCGGCAGCATCGGCTACGGCGAGTACCTCATCAACGGCATGCGCCCGACCGACTGGAACGAGGAGAAAGGGATGCAGTCGATCCGCGGCGTTCGCCTCGAGGGGAACCGCCCCGCGACGCGGGTGACCGCGGCCGCGAAAGGCCGTCGCGTCTCCGGGCGCGTCGCCGACTGCAGCGCGCACCCGCTCGCACGGCTTGCCGTGCAGCTCCAGCGACGAACCGGCCGCTCGTGGGCGACGGTCTCGTCGACCCGAACGAGCGCGAGCGGGACGTACTCGCTCGCCGCGCGCTCCGCCGGGACGTACCGCGTTCGCGCAGGGACGCGAGCGAGCGCGCCCGTCCGCGTCCGCTAGAGCGGATCAGCCGGCGAGGGCCCGCTCGAACGCCTCGCGTGCGGCGTCGCCGAAGACGGCAAAGGCGACCTCCTCGAGCGACTCCGGCTCGAAGGCCGTGACGACGTCCACCATGATCCGGGCGGCCTCGTCGGCCGGGAAGCCGCCGACGCCCGTGCCGAAGGCGGGTAGCGCGAGCGACCGCGCCCCGAGCCCGTCGGCGACCTGCAGGCAGCTGCGCGTCGCCCGCCGGATCAGCTCGGCGCTCGTGACGAGATCGGGGCCCATCGCCGCGCCGTGGATCACCCAGCGCGCGTGCAGCCGCCCGCCCGAGGTCGCGACCGCGTCGCCCGGCTCGATCGGGCCCTGCGCGACCGCCTCGCGCTCGATCTCCTCGCCCCCTGCCCGCTTGATCGCGCCGGCGACGCCCGATCCCATCCAGAGGGAGCTGTTCGCCGCGTTCGCGAGCGCGTCGACCTCGAGTGTGGTGATGTCTCCCTCGAAGACGGAGATATCCATCGCGTTCATTCTCCCAAGGAGGCAGTCATGGCAGGAGAGCACGAGACCCGCGTCGCCAAGGTCGTGACGATCATCGGCACCTCGCAGGAGAGCTTCGCCAAGGCGGCCGCCGCCGCGGTCGAGGAGGCGGCGAAGACGCTGCGCGGCATCACCGGCGCGGACGTCCTCTCGATGAGCTGCGGAGTCGAGGACGGCCGGATCGTCGAGTACCGGACGACCGTCAACATCGCCTTCGGACTCGAGCGCAGCTAGTAGAAGCCCCCGCATAGGCCTACACTCGGGCCATGTCCGCGTCGAGCGGGGCGAGTCGGCGCACCGTCACCGTCCTCTTCTGCGACGTCGTCGACTCGACGGCGCTCGGCGAGCAACTCGACCCGGAGACCCTCCGCCGCGTGCAGACGAGCTTCTTCGAGGCGGCCCGGGAGGTGCTCGAGCGGCACGGCGGCACCGTCGAGAAGTTCATCGGCGACGCCGTCATGGCCGTGTTCGGGCTGCCGACGCTGCACGAGGACGACGCGCTCCGCGCGCTCCGCGCCGCCTCGGAGCTGCGCGTGGCGATCGCTCCGCTCGACCAGCGGCTGGCGGAGGACCACGGGCTGCGGTGGCGCATCCGCGTCGGCGTCGCGACCGGCGAGGTCGTGGCCGGCGACTCGGAGGACGCCCAGTCGTTCGCGACCGGCGGCACCGTCGTCGTGGCGGAGCGCCTCGAGTCGTCCGCGCAGCCGAGCGAGGTGCTGCTCGACGACGCCACCTACCGGCTGACCGCAGGCGCCGCGCTCGTCGAGCCGGTCGAGGCCGTCCCGGCCAAGGGGAAGGCCGAGCCCGTCCTGGCGTGGCGCCTGGTCGGCGTCCAGTCGGGCGTCCCCGGCGTGCCCCGCCGGCTCGACACGCCGCTGGTCGGCCGCCGCGACGAGCTCGCCCGGCTCCGCGCCGCGTACGACCAGGCGGTGGCGGAGCGCCGCTGCCGGCTCGTGAGCGTGATCGGCCCGGCGGGCATCGGGAAGTCCCGGCTCGTCCGCGAGTTCCTCGTCCGGATGTCCGCCGAGGCGACGATCCGAGTCGGCCGCTGCCCACCGTACGGCGACGGCGTGACGTTCTGGCCCGTCGTGGAGGTGCTGCCCGACGAGGAGTTCGACGGGACGACGGAGGAGATCTTCCGGCGTGTCCGGAAGAGCCTCGAGGAGCTCGCGCGGGAGCGGCCGCTGATCGTCTGCTTCGACGACGTGCATTGGGGCGAGCCGACGTTCTTCAACCTCGTCGACTACCTCCAGGGGCTGATCACCGACGCGCCGGTGCTGGCGGTCTGCATGGCGCGCGCCGACGTGCTCGAGGAGAGGCCGCAATGGGCTCCCGGGGCGATCACCCTCCTGCCGCTGTCGCGGCCGGAAGCCGAGGCGTTGCTCACGGTGCTGGAGGCTCCCCCGGACGCGCGCCTCCGGATCGCCGAGGCGGCCGAGGGGAACCCGCTCTTCGCCGAGCAGATGGCTGCGATGGCGCTGGAAGAGGGGCCCGCTTTCGCCGTGCCGCCGTCGATCAGGGCCCTGCTCGCAGCTCGTCTCGACCGGCTGCCTCCGGAGGAGCGCTCCGTTGTCGAGCGGGCGGCCGTGATCGGCCGGGAGTTCCCCCTGCGGGCCGTGGCCGCGCTCGTGCCGGCGGAGCTGCAGGCAGAGGCAACCGACCGCGTCCTCGCACTGGCCCGCAAGGACCTCGTCGAGCCGTACCCGTGGGCGTTCGCCGCCGAGGAGGACGGCTTCCGCTTCCGCCACGGCCTCATCCGCGAGGCCGCGTACGAGAGCGTGCCCAAGGAGCTGCGCGCGAGCATTCACGAGCAGTACGCCCGTTGGTTCGAGCGCTACAGCGGCGAGGACGTGATCGTCGGCTACCACCTGGAACAGGCCTTCCGCCTGCGCCAGGAGCTCGGGCGCGCCGACAGCTCGCTCGCGGAGCGCGCCGGCGGCTACCTGGCGATCGCGGGGAAGCGGGCGTTCGCCCGCGAGGACATGCCCGCGGCGACCAAGCTGCTCGAGCGTGCCCTGTCGCTCCTGCCGGACGACCACGCCGAGCGGCACGAGCTCATGCGCGAGCTCAGCATCGCGTCCTGGCTGGTGGGCGAAGTCGCCAGGAGCGAGAGTGTCCTCTCCGAGCTCCTCGAGCGCGCTGCCCGGGCCGGCGACCGGCGCATGGAGTGGTACGGGCTACTCGAGCGCGCGCATCGCCGGACGATGATCGACCCGGCCGCCACGGCGGACGAGCTGCGGGCGGTCGCGCAGGACGCGATCCGGGCCTTCGAGGAGCTCGGGGACGACTTCGGCCTCGCGCAGGCGTGGCGGCGGCTGTCGCTCGTCCCTCGCGCGGCCGGCGACTTTGCCACTGCCGAGGACGCGATCGAGCGGGCGCTGGCGCACGCGCAGCGGGCAGGCGATCGCCAGGAACAGGCGCGCAGCGTGGATGCGCTCTGCGGGGTGCTCCAGTACGGGCCGACGCCCGTGACGGAGGCGCTGCGAAGGTGCGAGGAGCTGCTCGATCCCGCGGGCCGCCACCCGCTTGCGGAGGCATCGATCCTGGCCACCACCGCCGCACTGAAGGCGATGCTCGGGGAGTTCGACGAGGCGCGGAGCCTCTGCGACCAGGTCCGGGCGATCTACGAGGACCTCGGCCTCCAGATGTCGCTCGTCGCCCTGTCGGAGGTCGCGTCGACGGTCGAGCTCCTCGCCGGCGAGCATGCAAGGGCGGAGAGCGAGCTTCGTCGCGGTTACGAGCTGCTCGCCACAGTCGGCGACGCCAGCATCGTTGCGTTCCAGGCGGGCCTCCTTGCCGAGACAATGCTCGCCCAGCAGCGGATCGACGAGGCCGAGGAGCTCGCCGCCCTCGCCGAGCAGGGTGCGGCGAACGACATCGGCGCTCAGATCAACTGGCGAATCGTCAAGGCGGGGGTCGAGGCTGCACGCGGCCGCCACGACGCGGCGGTCGACCTCGCGCGCGGGGCGACCGAGATCGCCGGGAGGACGGACGCCCTGAACATGCACGCTGGCGCCGAGCTGCGCCTCGCCGAGGTCCTGCTCCTCGCCGCAGCCACCGACGAGGCCGCCACGGCGGCCCGGGCGGCCGCGCACCTCTACGCGCGCAAGGGAAACCTGGTCGGCGCCCGCGCGGCCGCGGCGCTGCTCGGCGAGCCGGTCGCCTGACCCCGGTTTAGGGTTGCTCAAGGTCGTACGAGAGGAGGAACGATGTCAGCAGACGAGCGTGCCCCTCGCACGGTTACCGTGACCATGGGAACGATCACGGCAGCGGTGGCCATCCTGCTCCTCGCGGCGGTGATTGGCGGCGCCGCGTCCGTGCCGGTGTCGGGCTGGACCGAGTCCGAGCCGTGGGAGAGCTCCGAGCAGGCCGAGGGCGCGGTCCACCGCGCCGTGGAGGAGATGGCCGAGGAAGGACTGCTCGCGGAGGGCGACGAGTTCCGGGTCGTCGAGATCCGGGGGACGGTCGGGCCGCACAACTCGCCGTGGCACATCACCTACACCGCGGTGATCGAGCAGATCGGCTCCGACGAGTAGACAAAGGAGGCACCGGAATGTCCAAGCACTCAGCTGCAGACGATCCCAACGACCCGACGACGATCGAGGGCGCGATTCACGCCGCCGTGGAGCGCGAGCGGCTCCAGACGGGCGACCGCTTCAGCGTCGGGATGATCGAGGGAGAGGTCGGCGAGCACAACTCGCCCTGGCACATCACCTACACCGCGACGATCGAGAGAATCGAGGGCTAGCCGGCGAGGAGCGCCCGGGCAAAGTCCTGCGGGTCGAACGGCCGCAGGTCGTCGAGCCGCTCGCCGACCCCGACGAGCTTGACCGGCAGGCCGAGCTCGTACGCGATCGCGACCGCGATCCCACCGCGCGCGGACCCGTCCAGCTTCGTCAGCGCGACGCCGGTCACCTCGACCGCCTCCTCGAACAGCCGCGCCTGCTGGAGCCCGTTCTGGCCCGTGGTCGCATCGATCACGAGCAGCGTCTCGTGCGGCGCGCCCTCCAGCCTGCCGGCGATCACGCGCCTCACCTTGGCGAGCTCCTCCATCAGGTTCTTCTGCGTGTGGAGCCGCCCAGCGGTGTCCACGATCACCACGTCGCGGCCGCGGGCCTGAGCCGCCTCGTCCGCGTCGAACGCGACCGAGGCCGGATCGGCTCCGCGCCGACCGCCGACGAAGTCCGCCCCGGCCCGCTCCGCCCAGATCTCGAGCTGCTCCTCGGCCG
>JBBDQR010000009.1:0-12976 GCA_040905885.1 Gaiellaceae bacterium
CCCGGCGAGTGCGAAGCACTCGCCGGGGAAGAAAGCCCGGCTCCGCCGCCGCCTGACGCCGCTGGACGGCACGGTGCGTCGCGGGCCCGTGTTACCGACACTGTGCCCGCTCGCCCCGCACCGCCAGCGGCGCCCCAGCGACCCGAGAGCGAGCTGGCCGAGGGCGGCGCCGAACCTCGCGTTCCTGGGGCCGCGCTGGCAAGCGGAGCGACCGGGGACAGTGTTGCCAACACGGCCCCGGTCGTGGAGCGCGGCCAGCGCGGTCAGGCGCCGCCGGAGGCCGGCTCCCCCCGCCGGGAGGCGGCGCCCCCCCCCCCCCCCCCCCCCGGCCAGGGGCGCGAGGGGCGACGTCTTCTTCGTCGGCGATGAGTTCCAGTCGATCTACGGCTTCCGGCACGCCGACGTGCACGTCTTCCGCGAGCGCCGCGCGCAGGCGCCGACCCTCCACTCGCTGACGCGCAACTACCGCTCGCGGCCGGAGGTGCTCGCGGCGATCAACCACCTTTTCGGCGCCGACTTCGGCGACGAGTTCCAGCCCCTGACCGCCTCGGGCGATTTCCCCGACCCCGTCTTCGGGACGCCGGTGGAGCTGCTCGTCACCGACAAGTCGGCCTACGCCGGCTCGGGGCTGCACTGGCGCCGTGCCGAGGCGCGGGCGGTCGCCCGTCGCGTGCGCGAGCTCGTCGACGCGGGCGAGGCGACGCCGGGCGAGATTGTCCTCCTCTTCGCCGCCGGCACCGACGCGGAGTGGTTCGAGGAGGAGCTGCGCGCCCTCGGGCTGCCGACCTACCGCGCGACCGGGCGCGGCTACTTCGGCCAGCAGCAGGTCGCCGACCTGCTCGCGTACCTGCGCCTCCTCCACAACCGCTACGACGACGAGGCGCTCGTGAGCGTGCTCGCGTCGCCGCTGGTCGGGATCTCGAACGACGGGCTCGTCCTGATCCGCCGGGCGGCGACGAGGCGGCCGCTGTTCACGGGCATCGAGAAGGGCCTGCCGCCAAGCCTGTCCGCCCGCGACGCGCAGCGCTGCCGCGCCTTCCTCCAGCGCTACGAGCGCCTCGCCGCGGCGTCCTCGCGACTGTCGCTCGAGCAGCTCTGCGAGCAGATCGTCGCCGAGCACGACTACGACCTCGCCGTGCTGGCGCAGTGGGACGGCCGCCGCCGCTACGCCAACCTGCGCAAGCTGGCGCGGCTCGCGCGCTCGTACGAGGAGCTGCGCGGCCCCGACCTCGAGGGCTTCGTCCGCTTCGTCCGCGAGCAGGAGGAGGTGGGCGCGAAAGAACTCGAGGCGGCCGCCGAGGAGGAGGGCGCGGACGCCGTCCGGCTGCTGACGATCCACGCGGCCAAGGGGCTCGAGTTCAAGGTGGTCGTCGTCGCGGACGCGGGCCGCGACCGGGCGCGACCGTCGGCGGACGAGATCCTCGCCCTGCCGGACGGCCGGTTCGGCTTCCGGGTCGCCGATCCGGATACGGGCCGCCGGCGCGGTGCCTTCGGGTACGAGCGCGTGAAGGAGGAGAGCGAGCGCGAGGCGGAGGCGGAGCGGCGCCGCCTCTACTACGTGGCGATGACCAGGGCCGTCGACCGGCTGATCGTGTCCGGGTCGGTCGACCTCGGGCGCGCCGGCGACTCGCGGACGCCCATCGGCTGGGTGCTCAGCCGCCTGGCGGCGGAGGAGCTCGTGGACGGCATGGAGCTGGAGCGCGAAGGCGCGCGGATCCTGCTGCGGCTGAACCGCACCCTGCCGGAGGAGGAGCCCGCCCCGACCGAGCCGGTGCCGGACGATGGGCAGCTCGCCCTCTTCGACCCCACCGGGCCCGGCGCGATCCCGGCCGCAGCACCGGAGCTACCGCCGCTCGCCGAGATCGCCACGCCGCCGCTCCACCAGGTGCGCCGGCTCTCGTTCACCGCGCTCTCGACGTTCGACAGCTGCTCGTACCGCTACTTCGCCGAGCGGGTCGCGGGCATGCGGCCGCGGGAGGGCGCCGCCCCGGGGGAGACGGGCGTCGGCGCCACGGAGATCGGCAGCATCGTCCACGAGCTGCTCGAGCGCATCGACCTGGGCGCCCTCGAGCCTCCGGCGATCGCGGACGAGCGGCTCGACGAGGGGGAGCGCGAGCGCGTGCGCGACCTCGTCGCCGCCTTCTGCAGCTCGGAGCTCGCGCGCCGCCTGTCCGCGCTCGACGGCGTCGTCCGCGAGCAGCGCTTCACCTTCGAGCACGACGGGGTGCTGCTGCGCGGGTTCCTCGACGTCTTCCACCGAGACGGCACGCGGGCGCTCGTCGTCGACTACAAGACGAACGCGCTCGGCGAGCGGACGCCGGAGGAGATCGTCGACGAGGGCTACCGGCTGCAGCGGCTCGTCTACGCGCTGGCGTGCTTCCGCGCCGGCGCCGAGGAGGTCGAGGTCGCGTACCAGTTCCTCGAGCGGCCGGAGGCGCCGGTAACGGCCGTGTACCGGCGCGACGACCTGCCCGTGCTCGAAGCGGAGCTGTCGGCGGCGATCGCGCGGATCCAGGCGGGCGAGTTCCGGCCGACGCCGAGCGAGTTCGCGTGCGCGGGCTGCCCGGCGCTCGACGTCGTCTGCGCGGGCCCGCGCCTGCGGAGCGCGCACGCTGCCGAGCTCCAGCCGGCGACCGTCTGATGCGGATCGCCGTCGTCTCCGACGTCCACGGCAACCTGCCGGCGCTCGAGGCGGTGCTCGCGGAGGTTCGAGACGTCGACGCGCTCGTGTGCTGCGGCGACGTCGAGGGCGAGCCGTGCGCTTCTGTGCTTACCCAGGCGGGCGCTCGCTTCGTGCGCGGCAACGCAGACGTCGGGGTTGACTGGCCGCTCACCCTCGAGCTCGAGGTCGACGGCCTCGGCCGAGTCCTCTTCTGCCACGGTTCGCCGCGAAGCGAGCACGAGATCCTGACGCGCGTCAGCCCCGAGAGCCGCGTGCAGGAGGCGCTCGATGGGGTCGACGCGGCTGTCGTCGTCCACGGCCACACGCACGTGCAGTACGACCGCGAGGTGGCGGGCCGGCGGCTCGTCTGTCCCGGGAGCGTGGGAATGCCGCACGAGCGGACGCGCGGAGCCTTCTGGGCGATGCTCGGGCCTGCGGTCGAGTTTCGGCGCACCGAGTACGAGGCGGCACCCGAGCCGCGCGACCCGGACGAGGTCTCGGCGTACTTCGAGGGGCTCGCAGCTGGCGCGTAGCTACGTCCACGAGGCGCGACGGCGGGTCGGCCCCAAGCGGGAGCGGATCAGGCCGATCGTGGAGCGCCTGGCAGTCGAGCACGACGACGCGGCGATCGCGCTCAGGTTCGGCAACGACCTCGAGCTGCTGGTCGCCGTGATGCTCTCGGCTCAGACGACCGACGTGAACGTCAACCGCGTCACCGAGCGGCTCTTCCGCAAGTACCGGCGACCGGAGGACTACCTCGCCGTGCCGCCCGAGGAGCTCGAGCGCGACATCCACGCGACCGGGTTCTTCCGCCAGAAGGCGAGGTCGCTGCGCGGGACTATGCAGGGGCTGCTGGAGGAGTTCGGCGGGGAGGTGCCGCGCCGCCTCGACGAGCTCATGCGGCTGCCGGGAGTGGGGCGGAAGACGGCGAACGTCGTCGCGGCCGAGCTCGGGCACGCGCAGGGAGTCGTCGTGGACACGCACGTCCGCCGCCTCTCGCAGCGGCTCGGGCTGACGCGGCAGGAGGATCCGGCGAAGATCGAGCGCGACCTCGTCAGGCTCGTGCCGCGCGAGGACTGGGGTCGCTTCCCGCACCTGCTGATCTGGCACGGCCGCCGCGTCTGCATCGCTCGCAGCCCCCGCTGCGAGGACTGCGTCGTCAACGACCTCTGCCCGGCTAGCCGAGTACCGAGTACCCGTACGTCGTCGTGACGAGCTCGTCACGCGCGAAGCGGCCCGGGTCGAGCAGGGCGAGGTCGTAGCTCGACGAGCGCCCGTCGCGGACGAGCTCGGCGACGGCGGTGCCGACCGCGGGCGCGAGCTTGAAGCCGTGCCCGGAGAACCCCGCCGCGACGATCACGCCCTCGGCGACGAAGCCGATCGCGGGATGCCAGTCAGGGGTCACGTCGTAGACCGCCGACCACGAGCCGCGCCAGTGGCCGCCGGCGGCCCCGGGCAGGCGGGCGACGAGCGCCTCGCGGAAGTGCGCGAGCGTCTCGCGGCTTGCGCCCTCCGGGCACTCGTCGGGGTCGATCGGATGCTCGGCGTGCTCGGGGTCGAGCGTGCCGACCTCGAGGAAGCCGCCCTCGCGGGGCACGAAGTAGAGCTGCGCGGCGGAGAAGTCGGCGACGGCCGGCGGGGGAGAGCCGAAGCCGGCGGGGAGGCGGAAGCGGCCGACCTCCGTCGGGGCGGCGCGGACGGGCAGCTCGTAGCCCAACGGCCGGAGCAGCCCCGGTGACCAGGGGCCGGCCGCGACGACGACCGTGCCCGCGTCGAGCTCCGCCAGCAAGCCGACCGGCGTGCCCTCCTCGATCCGTATGCCGGCCCGCCGCGCCGCCTCCGCGAAGCCGGCGGTGACGCGGTAGGGATCGCAGTAGCCGGCCTCCGGCTCGAATGCGAACGCGAGCCCCTCGGCGGCGAGTCGCGGCTCGATCTCTCCCACCTGCTCGGCAGAGAGCAGCTCCATAGTCGCCCCCTCGCCGCGGCCGACGGCGACGTTGCGCTCGAGGGCAGCGCGCTCGGCCTCCGGCGCCGCAACGAGCAGGCCGGTGCGCGTGAAGCCGGAGTCCCCGCCGACCGCCTCGCGGAAGGACGAGTACGTGCGCAGCCCGTGCGCCGCCATCCGCACCAGCAGCGGCTGCGAGTAGTGGAGCCTGATCAGCGCCGTTGAGCGGCCGGTCGGCCCCGAGGCGAGCGCGTCGCGCTCATAGAGGACGACGTCGTCGACGCCGGCCGCCGCAAGGTGGTACGCGATCGACGCGCCCATCACGCCGCCGCCGACGACGACGACCTCGGGCACTACCGAGGCGCGAGCGCGACGAGCAGGCCGCCGTCGCCGTCGTAGGCCGGGAAGAAGTCCGCGGTCACTGCCCTCATCGTGCCCGCGCGCGTGCGCAGCTCGAGCTGCTCGCCGAACCGGCGCACTCCCCACTCGAGCGCCGTGGCGGCCGGCGACGGGTCGGAGAGCGCGAACGCCTCGGCGAGGTCGCGGCCGAGCACGTCCTGCTCGCGGTAGCCCGTCAGCTCGAAGACGCCTCGCCCGAGCGCCAGGACGCGGCCGGCCTGGTCGCAGACGACGAAGCCGGTGTTCGGGCCCGGGTAGTAGTCCTCGAGCAGCTCGAAGAGGAAGCCGAAGCCGCAGCTCTCGCAGGCGAGGGCCTCATTGCCCAGGCCACCGCGGCCGTCGTGGTCGACCGAGCGCTGCTTGCAGTTCGGGCAGATGTAGAAGGGCACGCGGCTACGAGCGTAGCGCCGCGTCCGGCAATACATGCCGGCCTCTGGCCCGCCATCACGCGGCGCCAGGGTCTACCCTCGCCCTTGCCAAGGCGTCGTGCCTTGGCTGCGGGCGAGTGCCGCCCCTGGCTTGGTGCTCGCGACCCAAAAGCTCGGCGGTATCACCGGACGCGGCGCCCGCGCCGGTCAGCGTTCCGACTCGGGCCTCGGTGCGGTCAGCGCCGTGGCGAGGTGGCCCTCCTGGGCGGCCAGGAAGCGCTCCGCGTCGAGCGCCGCCATGCAGCCCGAGCCGGCGGCCGTCACGGCCTGCCGGTAGACGTGATCCTGGACGTCGCCGGCCGCGAACACGCCCGGGATGTTCGTCTCGGTCGTGCCCGGCTTCGTGACGAGATAGCCCGTCTCCTCGTGGTCGAGCCAGTCGAGGAAGAGCGCCGTCGTCGGGTCGTGCCCGATGGCGACGAAGAGCCCGTCGGCGGCGACCTCGACCTCCTCGCCGGTCTCGACGTGCCGGAGCCGGACGCCGGTCATCTTCTCCTCGCCGAGCACCTCCTCGACGACGTAGGGCGTCATGAACTCGATCTTCTCGTTCTGCTGGGCCCGGTCGACCATGATCTGGGAGGCCCGGAAGTCGTTGCGCCGGTGGACGATCGTCACCTTGTCGGCGAACTTCGTCGTGAACACCGCCTCCTCCATCGCCGAGTCGCCGCCGCCCACGACCACGACCTCCTTGCCGCGGTAGAACGCGGCGTCGCAGACCGCGCAGTACGTGACGCCGCGGCCCTGGAGCCGCCGCTCGGTCTCGATCCCGAGCTGGCGGGCGGTCGCGCCGGTGGCGACGATCACCGCGTCGGCGCGGTACTCGTCGTCGCCGACCCAGACGCGGAACGGCCGCTCGGAGAAGTCGACGCGCGTGACGTCGTCGGTCAGGTACTCGGCGCCGAAGCGCTCGGCCTGCCGGCGGAAGTCCTGCATCATCTCGGGCCCGAGGATCCCGTCCGCGTAGCCCGGGTAGTTCTCGACGTCGCTCGTGATCATCAGCTGGCCGCCCCACTGGAAGCCCTCGATCACGAGCGGGTCCAGGTTGGCGCGGGCCGCGTAGAGCGCGGCCGCGTAGCCGGCGGGCCCGCCGCCGATGACGATCACCTTGCGTACGTCGCTCACTGCTGCCTTCCCTTCAAAGAACGTGGGCCTGTGCGGCCCTCTCTATTAAACGAAACGCACCGGCCGACATTCCGTCACGTGGCTGAGGACGCTATGTCTACAATCGCGGACCTGCTGGTATCACGGAGGCGAATGGCAGCAACGGTCAGTTGGGAGAAGCTGAAGGAGCTGGCGGCCTTCCGGGCCGTCCGCGGGAGGGCGATCAGCCTCTATCTCGATCTCGATCCGAGCGTCGCTCCCACGGCGGGCGACGTCGCCACGCGCGCGAACGCGCTCCTGGACGAGGGCGAGCGCACGCTCGCGGCGCAGGGCGAGCTGACGCACGACCAGCGCGCCGGCCTGCGGGACGACTTCGAGCGGATCCGGCGCTACGTCGACGACGAGTTCGACCGCCAGGGCTCGCGGGGCCTCGCGGTCTTCGCCGACGGGCTCGACAACCTCTGGGAGGTGCTGCCGCTGACCGAGCACGTCCCCGACGCGGTCAAGGTGGCAGGCGAGCTCTACCTCGCGCCGCTCGTGCCGCTCATCGGGCGCGGCGAGGGCGCGCTCGTCGCAGTCGTGAGCCGGGAGCGGGGGGAGGTCTACCGCCTGCGCGACGGCAAGCTCCACGAGGTCGCGGACGAGGGCGAGGAGCAGCCCGGCCGGCACGACCAGGGCGGGTGGTCGCAGGCCAACTTCCAGCGGCACATCGACGAGCTTGTCGCCGAGCACATGCGCCGCGTCGCGGAGGCGCTCAACCGGCAGGTGCGCCGGCTGCACGGCCCCGGCGTCGTGATCGTCTGCCCCGAGCCGATGCGGACGGAGTTCGAGGAGCTGCTCTTGCACGAGACCCGCGCGGCGCTGGCGGGCTGGACGCAGGCCGAGGCGCACGCGTCGCCCGCGCAGCTGCTCGAGCTGGCCGTGCCGGTGCTGGAGGCGTGGCGGGCCGATCAGGAGGGCGCCGCGCTCGAGCGCTGGCGGGAGGAGGCCGGACGCAACGGCCGCGCCGCGGCCGGCTGGGAGCGCGTGCTCGAGGCGGCCTCCGACGGGCGCGTGGAACTCCTCCTGTATCAGGAGGGGGCGAATCGCGAGGCTTACCAGTGCCCGCGCTGCGGCCGGGCGAGCACGAACGACGGCAGCTGCCCGCTGGACGGCACGCGGATGGAGCCGCGACCGGAGGGGCTCGACCTCGCGGTCCATCAGACCCTCGTCCACGGCGGCACCGTCCGCGCCGTGGGACAGCGCCGCGACCTCGACCCGGTCGAGGGCATCGGCGCCCTGCTGCGCTACTGAGCCCCGACGAACGCCTCACGGATGCCTGGCTGGCGTGCCGGCTGGGCCGCGCGATCAGCCACCAGGAGCACGTCCGGATCGCATTGGTGCTCCTGCGCCGGCATGGCCGCGAGGAGGGCGCCCGCCGGATCGCCGAGGGAACGAGGCGAAACTGCGAGGCGCTCGGATCGCCGGAGCGCTACGACGACGCGCTCACGGCGCACTGGTGGGACGGGATCGCCGCAGCGGTCGAGGAGAGCGGCGCCGCCGACGCCGAGGAGCTCCTGCGCGTGCACCCGGAGCTCCTGCGAAGCGACCTGTTCGGGCCTCCTAGCTGGAAGAGCGGCTAGGCGGCGTCGAGCGCGCGCGGTGCCTGCTCGGCCTCGACGAGCTCCTGAGCCGACAGCGGGCGGGGCTGCGCCTCGACCGGCTCGATCGGCTCCAGCTCGCCCGTGATGCCGTGGTCGGCCAGCTTGCGGCCGGTGACGAGCACCCGGGTCTCGAGCGATCCCACCGTCCGGTTGTAGTGCTCGACGGCGCCGCCGAGGCTCCGCCCGACGGCCGAGAAGTGGCCGCCCAGCGTCGCGAGGCGCTCGTACAGCTCCTGGCCGAGGGCGTGCACCTCCCGCGCGCTCTGCGCGATCGTCTCCTGCTGCCAGATCGCGGCGATCGTGCGCAGCAGGGCGAAGAGGTTGGTCGGCGAGGCGGGGATCACGTTCGATCCCCACGCGTACTCGCTGATCGACGAGTCCTGCTCCTGCGCCGCCCGCAGGAAGGCCTCGTCGGGCAGGAACATCACCACGAAGTCGGGGGCGGGCTCGAACTGCCGCCAGTACGCCTTGGCACTCAGCTTCCCGACGTGGTCGCGGACCTGGCGCGCGTGCTCGGCCAGCTTCCCGGCCCGGACGTCCTCGTCCTCGGTCTCCCACGCGTCGAGATAGGCGGTCAGCGGCACCTTCGCGTCGACGACCACCTGCTTGCCGCCCGGGAGCCGCACGACCATGTCGGGGCGGAGCAGCGAGCCCTCGGTGTCGCGCGTCGTCGCCTGGAGCACGAAATCGCAGTGCTCGAGCATCCCCGTCGCCTCGACCACGCGCCGGAGCTGGACCTCTCCCCACCGGCCCCGGACGTGCGGGGCGCGCAGCGCGGTGACGAGGTTGCCGGTCTCGCGCCGAAGGCTGTGCTGGCCGTCGGCGAGCGTCCGCAGCTGCTCGACGAGCGCGCTCCGCGCCTGGTCGAGGACGCGGAACTGGCCGTCGACCCTCTCCAGCGACTCCTTCAGCGGCGCGACCAGGTGCTCGATCGCTTTCTCGCGCTCGACGAGCTGCGTACGCGCGAGCTGCATGAACGACTCGTTGTTGCCGCGCAGCGCGTCGGCTGCCAGCGCCTTGAACGCGTCGGCGAGCCCCTCCCGGAGCTGCTCGCCCGCCCGCAGCTCGGCCTGCGCCCGCGAGCGGGCGACGATCCAGGCCACGGCGGCGCCGGCCAGGAGGCCGATCGCGAGGACGCCGAGGAGGGCCGTGGAGACCATGGCCCGCGAACGGTAGAGAGGGGGTCGGACGGTGCGGGGCGCGCCGCACGCCCCGCCGCCCGGCTACATACCTTCGCGCTCGGCCTTGTGCTCCGCGGCCTCCTCGCGGCTCTCCATCGCCGCCTCCTCGTGCATCTCGGCGTGCTCCTCCGCCATCCCCTCGCGCTCCTGCGCCGCGCCTTCGCGCTTCATCGAGGAGTCGCCCATCATGTCACCGGCCGCCTTCTTGCCGCGGCCGAGGATCTTGTCCAGCCAGCCCATCGAGCCCTCCTTGTCGGGTTCCGTCCGAAGTTTCCCCCTTTTCGGCTGCCGAAGCACGCGGGAACCGCTGCTACGATCGCCGCCGACGTGGCGAAGAAGTCGCGCACCCCCCCGCCGCCGCGCCGTGTCCAGGCGCCGAGGCAGCGAAGAGCAGAGGCGCCGGAGGGCCGCCGCCGCAGGCTGCTGCTGATCGGCGCCGGCCTCGTAGCCGTCGCGGCGATCGCCGCCGGGGCCGTCGTGGCGTGGGTGGTGCTCGGCGGAGGCTCGTCCGCGGACGCCGCCCTTCGCGCCGCCGGCTGCACGGTCGAGAAGAAGCCGGCGCAGGGCCGCCAGCACGTCGAGCAGCTCGCCGAGGACTTCGAGTACAACACCTTCCCGCCGACCAGCGGGCCGCACCATCCCGTCCCGGCGATCTGGGACGTGTACACGGAGCCGATCGAGCAGTCCCGGCTCGTCCACAACCTCGAGCACGGCGGAGTCATCGTGCAGTACGGCGCGGACGTGCCCGACTCGGCCGTGACCGAGATCAGGGACTGGTACCTCGACGACCCGAACGGGATCATCGTCGCGCCCCTGCCGGAGCTGAAGGACAAGATCGCGCTCACCGCCTGGACGACGCCCGACCCGGCGCCCGGGGAGGAGCCCGCTGCGGGCCAGGGCGTGGTCGCGACGTGCCCCAGCTTCGACGCCGGCGCCTTCGACGAGTTCAAGGACACGTACGGATTCCGCGGCCCCGAGCGCTTCCCCCGCGACGGCTTAGTCCCCGGGACCTAGGATCCGACGCGCCCGTCGCGGACACTAGACTCAGGCTGTACGCCCGGGAGGTGGAACTGGTTTACACAGGGCGCTTAAACCGCCCCGTCCCGTGAGGGACTTGTGGGTTCGAATCCCACCCCGGGCACTCCTTGCCAGGCGGTGCCATCCGACCCGGAAGCGAACCTGTGTTCGCTATGTGGGACGAAGCGGCTGTTGCCGAAGTTCTCGTACTGGCCCAGGCAGGCCTGAACCGGTGCGAGATCAGCCGGCGAACCGGCGTGCCGCGCACAACGGTCCGAGACTGGCTCTGCGGCAAGGTTCCCAGCCGGGAGCGTCGCAGGCGACCGCCGCTTGATGTCCGCGAAGTCTCGCCGGATCCGTACAGCTACCTCCTTGGTGTCTACCTCGGCGACGGTTGCATCGTCCATGTGCCGCGCTCGTACCAGCTGAGGGTCGCATGCGACGCTCGTTACGCCGGGATCGTTGCTGAGATCTCCGCGGCAATGGCGGCGGTCATGCCGGGACACTCGGTCCGCCACCGGCTCCGTCGAACGGAACGCTGCCTGACGATCTCGTCCACCTCGATCGACTGGCCGCTGTTGTTCCCACAGCACGGACCGGGGCGCAAGCATCGGCGTCGCATCGAGCTCGTGCCCTGGCAGGCCGAGATCACCACGGCGTACCCGCGCCAGTTCGTCCGGGGTCTCCTCCAGACGGACGGCACGAGGTACGTCGCGCGTCAGCGGCGCCACGGGAAGGTCTACTGCTATCCGCGCTACTCGTTCTCAAATCGATCCGGGGACATTCGGCGGCTCCTCATCGAGCACCTCGAGCTGCTGGAGATCCGGTGTCGGCATGCGAACCGCTGGAACATCGAGATCGCGCGGCGAGAGGCTGTTGCGGCGCTCGACGACTTCGTCGGCCCTAAGCGCTGACGGATCACCCCCGAGACTCGACAATCCCCCAGGCCGGCAAGCCGCTCCCACGAGGGAATCGTGCCCCTCGGGGCATGAGGGTTCGACTCCCTCCCCCGGCACTCGCTAGACGAAGCGGCGGCCCTTGGGTAGGGTCGCGGGCGACCACTACGAGACCGAATTGGGAGGGGATATGGCCACGAAGGCGGTCGACAGGCGTGGGTTCCTGCAGCGGGTGGCGGTCGCGGCCGGGGGCACGGCCCTCTGGCCGTTCGCGGACGTCGCCGCGGGTGCGGCGCACGCGCCGCCGGGCCTCCGGGAGCTGGGCTCCGTCGAGGACCTGCGCGACGGAAGGGTGCGGCTGCACCTGCCCGAGGGATTCCAGTACCGCTCGTTCCACGACAACGACGGCCCGCCGGTCGTCCTCGGCGACGGCACGGCGCTGCCCGGCCGGCATGACGGCATGGCCGCCTTTCCCGCTCCCGGCGGGAGGATCTGGCTCGTCCGCAACCACGAGGTGAACGGGCCCGGTCCTGCGTTCGGGCCGGGAACGCCCTACGACGCGAGGGCGCAGGGCGGGACCACCACAATCCTGGTGGACGGATTCGGCAACGTCCACGACTCCTTCACGAGCCTGAACGGCACCCAGATGAACTGCATGGGCGGGGAGATGCCGTGGGGCAGCTGGATCACCTGCGAGGAGACGGTCAACGGCCCCGACGTCGGCGCGGACTTCACCGGCGCGTCCAACGTGCCCCTCGAGCAGCCGCACGGCTACCTCTTCGAGGTGCCGGCAGGCGGCCAGTCGAATCGCCAGCCGATCCGGAGCGCGGGGCGGTTCGCCCACGAGGCGGTCGCGTTCGACCCGGCCGGCGGCATCTTGTACCTGACCGAGGACAACTTCGGGTTCCCGTCGGGCTTCTACCGCTACATCCCGCCGAACGACCCGATGGAGGACGGTCACCTGGCCGACGGGGGGCAGCTCCAGATGCTCGCCGTCGTGGGTATGCCGCAGGCCGATCTGGCGAGGTCGCAGCCGCGGCGGGCGACCTACGACGTCACCTGGGTCGACATCGAGCAGCCTGACGTCGTCTTCCCGTATACCCCGGGCGAGCCTGCTCCCACGCCCAACAACGACGCGATCAACTTCGTCGGCAACCAGGGCCGCGAGCAGGGTGCGGCGTGGTTCTCGCGCGTCGAGGGGTGCGTCTACGACAACGGCGTCGTCTACTTCTGCTGCACGCAGGGGGGCGGCCCGGCGGAGGAGAGCTTCGGGCCGATCGGCAACGGCTTCGGCAACGGCTTCGGGCAGATCTGGGCGTACCGCGTCGACGAGCAGGTCCTGCAGCTGATCTACGAGTCGCCGGGACCGGAGGCGCTCGACGCCCCGGACAACGTCGCCATCCGCAGCGGCCGCGGCACCCTCGTCCTCTGCGAGGACGGCCCGATCGACAACTACCTGCGCGGGCTCAACCGAGGCGGCCGGATCTTCGACATCGCGCTGAACCGGCTGACGCGGAACGCGCCTCCGCACCAGGCGCGGTTCGCCGAGGAGTTCGCCGGCGCGACCTTCAGCCCGGACAGCGAGACGCTGTTCGTCAACATCCAGGCCTCCCAAGGGATCAGCTTCGCGATCTGGGGGCCCTGGTCGAGACTGGGCGTCTGAGACACCCTGAGCAGCCGGCCCGCGCCTTCGGGCGCGGGCCG
>JBBDQR010000010.1:0-12911 GCA_040905885.1 Gaiellaceae bacterium
TGCAAAGAGGCGATGGGCGCGGCTGGGTTCGAACCAGCGACCTCCCGCGTGTGAAGCGGGCGCTCTCCCGCTGAGCTACGCGCCCTCGGCGGAGTGGTTTCCGGGGCCCCCAGGAAGTGCGAAGCACTTTCTGGGGAAGCGACAGCTTAGCGCCCGCGAAGGAGATCCCGAGCGGTGTCGCGGGCGCTCTCGTCATGCTCGCGCCAGAGCGACTCGACGAGCACGCGCAGGACGTCGCGGATCCCGATCATGCCGAGCACGTTGTCGTCCTGGACAACCGGGAGGTGACGGATGCGCCGCTCGCCCATCAGCCGCGCCGCCGCCATCACGTCGTCGTCGGGCGCCGCCGTCACGAGCGTCCGCGTCATCACGTCGGCGACGCGAACGTCCACGAGCTCGCCCCCGTCCCGGCCGACCAAATGGAGCACGTCGCGCTCCGTGAACATGCCGACCAGCCTGTTGCCGTCGCACACGGCGACCGACCCCACCCCCTCCTCGAGCATCCGCGCGATCGCCACCTGCACCGTCTCGTCGGGCTTCACCGCCACCAGCCGCAGGCTCATCACGTCGGCGATCCGCGCCATCGCTCCTCCTCCTCGTATCGGTCGGCACACACTCTAAACAGGTCGGAAGGCCGGTGCTACGCTCCTTTCGCCCGGTCGCGCTAGGCGGGGAGCTAGCGGTTCCCTGAACCCGCAACCCGCTCAGCGGGGCCGAATGCCGCCCGAGGGGCGGCGCTCTACGGGGCTTGGGCCCACGGCGCGCGGCGCTGACGGCCGGGTCCCGCGCACTGGGAGAATCCGAACCGCGTCAGGTCCGGAAGGAAGCAGCGCTAAGGATCACCTCCCAGGTGCCGCGGATCCTCCCGGCCCGAGCCGACCGCCCGGGTTCCTCCCGCGGGGCGCGCCTCGACGGCGGATGCGCGACCGGGCATTCCTCTGCTTTACTCGGGAGACCGATGGCCGCGCTCTACCGGAAGTACCGCCAGCAGGACTTCGACGAGGTCATCGGCCAGGAGGGGATCGTCCGGACGCTGAAGAACGCGGTCGCGACCGGGCAGGTGCGCCAGGCCTACCTCTTCGCCGGCCCGCGCGGCACAGGCAAGACCTCGATGGCGCGCATCCTCGCCAAGGCGCTCAACTGCGCGCAGGGGCCGACGCCGAGCCCGGACAACACCTGCCACGCCTGCGTTGCGATCGCCAACGGCACCTCGCTCGACGTGATCGAGATGGACGCCGCGTCGCAGCGGGGCATCGACGACGTCCGCGAGATCCGCGACCGCGCCGTCCTCCAGCCGGTCGAGGGCCGCTACAAGGTCTACATCCTCGACGAGGCGCACCAGCTCACCGACGCGGCCTTCAACGCCCTGCTGAAGCTGATCGAGGAGCCCCCGCCGCACCTCGTCTTCGTCTTCTGCACCACCGACCTCGCCAAGATCCTCCCCACCGTCCGCTCGCGCTGCCAGACCTTCGTCTTCCCGCGGCCGCGCCTGCCCGAGCTCGTGCGCGCGCTGCGGCACGTGGCCGACGGCGAGGGCATCGACGTGCCCGACGCGGCCCTCTCGCTCGTGGCGCGCGGCGCGCGCGGCTCGTATCGCGACGCGATCTCGCTGCTCGACCAGCTCAGCTCGGCCACCGGCGCGAAGGTCACCGTCCAGGACGTGCTCCAGCTGCTCGGCGCGGTCGAGGAGGAGGCGCTCTTCCGCATCTGCGACCTCGTCGTCGACGGAGACACCGCCGGCGCGCTCACCTTCGTCGAGGAGCTCTCGGAGCAGGGCCAGGACCTCGGCCGCCTCGTCACCGACCTGCTCGAGCACCTGCGCCACCTGCTGCTCGTCCACCACCTCGGCGAGGTGCCCGACTCGCTGCCGGTCACCGAGGAGACGCGCGAGCGCCTGCGCGAGCAGGCGAACCAGCTCTCCGAGCCGACCGTGCTGCGGCTGATCGACCTGCTCCACGTCGCCGTGGACGACATGCGCCAGGGCGGCGACCCGCGCCTGCCGCTCGAGCTGGCCCTCGTCAAGGTGACCCGGCCGGGCGCCGACCTCTCGCGCGAGTCGACCGCGTACCGGCTGGAGCAGCTCGAGCAGCGCCTCGCCGGCCGGCCGGCTCCTGCAGCCGAGCCGAAGGCGAAGCCCGAGCCGCCGCGCGAGCCGCCCTCCGTCGACTTGGAGCAGCTGCAGGAGGCGTGGCAGCGGACGATCCTGCCCGCCGTGGAGGAGAAGTCGATCCCGACCGCGTCCGTCCTCCGGGAGGCGCACCCGGCCGGCCTCGAGGACGACACGCTCGTGCTCGAGTTCCCGGCCAGCGCCGCCTTCCACCGCCAGCTCGCCGAGGACCCGAAGAACGCCACCCTCCTCCAGGACGCGCTCTACGAGGTCACCGGCCGGCGGCTGGCGCTCGCGTTCGCCGTCGGCGAGAGAGTTGTCGGAAATGGGGGCGAGCAGGAGCACGAGGCGCATGCGCCGCCGACCGAGGACGAGCTCTACGAGCTGGTCAAGGAGACATTCGACGCCCGGGAGGTCGAGGACTCGTGAGCGGCATGGACTTCAACAAGCTGATGGAGCAGGCCGCGGAGATGCAGGCGGAGATGCAGAAGGCGCAGGCGGAGCTCGCCGACCAGACGGTGGAGGCGGCGGCGGGCGGCGGCATGGTGACAGTGAAGGTCTCGGGCGCGCTCGAGCTGAAGGAGATCCGGATCTCGCCCGAGGCGATCGACCCCGACGACCCCGAGCTGCTCGCCGACACGATCCTCGCCGCGGTCAACGAGGGCATCCGCTCCGCCCAGTCGCTCGCCGAGTCGCGGCTGAGCGGGATGCTCGGCGGGCTCAAGGGGCTCGGGCTTCCGGGGCTCTAGCGATGCTGGACGACGAGACACGGCGCCACTTCGAGGCCGTCGGGACGGAGGTCGAGTTCCCGGCCGGTCAGGTCCTGATCGAGCACAACACGCCCGCGGCCGGGCTGTACCTGATCCTCGAGGGCCGCGTCGCGATCCACGCCCACGGCGCGGAGCTCGAGCGCGGTCCCGGCGACGTCGTCGGGGAGCTCGCGCTCGCCCGCGGCGGGCCGCGCAGGGCGCGGGTCATGGCGATTACGCCGGTCCGGGCGCTGAGCGTCGCGCGCGAGCACGTCGACCCGGAGCTGGCCGCGAGGCTGTCACAGCCGCAGTAGCAAGGCACAATGCAGCCATGTTCTCTCCGGCCGTGGAGAATCTCGTCGCGCAGCTCTCTCGCCTGCCCGGCGTCGGCTCGCGTACCGCGCAGCGGCTCGCCTTCCACCTGCTCCAGCGGCCGAAGGACGAGGCCCTCGCGCTCGCGCAGGCGATCGAGGACGTCAAGGAGCGCGTCCGCTTCTGCCGCGAGTGCGGCAACCTGACCGAGGACGAGGTCTGCGCGATCTGCCTCGACCCACGCCGCGACCACGCGCTGATCTGCGTCGTCGAGCAGCCGGTCGACCTCGTCTCGCTCGAGCGGACGCACGAGTACCGCGGCCTCTACCACGTCCTCGGCGGCGCGCTCTCGCCGCTCGACGGCGTCGAGCCCGAGCACCTGCGCGTCGACGAGCTGCTCGGCCGCGTGGAGCGGAACGGCGTGCAGGAGGTCGTCCTCGCCACCAACCCGAACATGACCGGCGAGGCGACTGCGGCCTACCTCGCCGACCGCCTGCGCGGGCGGGTGCGGGTCACGCGGCTGGCGAGCGGACTGCCCGTCGGCGGCGACCTCGAGTACGCCGACGAGGTGACGCTCGGGCGCGCGCTCTCCGGCCGCCGCGAGATGTAGCGCCCCGTCCGGTTGCGCCGTCGAGCTTCTGGGTCGCGAGCACCAAGCCAGAGGCACCACTCGTTCGCGGGCAAGGCTAGTGGCCTTGGTCGCGGGCGAGGGATGACTCTGGCGCCGTGTGATCGCGGGCCAGAAGCCGACATGTGCTGCCGGACGGAGCGCTTAGATCAGCGGATCGCGCGCACCTCGACGCCGACGTCCAGGCCCAGCCAGGAGCGGTCGGCCGTCAGCGCCGGGCGCCCGAGCCGCTGGGCGAGAGCAAGGCACGCGCGGTCGGCGAGCGACAGGCCGGCATGCCGTGTCGTCGGCCAGAGCGCCGCCGCGCTCTCGGCGTCTTCCGCCCCGAATGGAATGAGCTGAAGCCCGAGCGCATTGAGCCTTGTGCGCAACGCGCGCGGCTCGACCGCGTGTGCGACCAACCGCTTGCACACCTCGGACCAATTGACCGTCGACATCGCGGCTCCCGCGATCGCAGCCGCGACCGTCGTGCTCCCCGGCTCCGATTGCACGAACGCGAGGACGGCCGACGCGTCCATGACGGTGTCACTCATCGGCGTTCTCGCGCGCTGCCTCCTCGCGGCGCTCGGCGATGAGCTCGTCCACGAGACTGACGTCCGGAGGGATGTGCTCGAAGAGCTTACGGATCTCAGCGAAGATCACCTCTCGAGGCTCGAGGACGAGGCGGTCGTCTTCGGCGCGCGCGATCAGGACGTCGCCCGCCTTGATGCCCAGCCGCCGGCGGAGCGCGGCGGGGACGACGATTCGCCCCTGCGGGCCGACCCTGACGCGGGTTCTGAGTTCATCTGCCATCTCGACAAAGCGTGCCACATCGGCCTTGCTGTGTCAATCTGTCCATTCCTGCCATGTCTCGGCTCGCCGGTACGATTCCCGGCCGATGGCGGCGACGGAGTTCGAGTCGGTCCCGGCGGTCTCGTCGGACGAGGCGCCCCGCGTCGGCACGGTGGTGATGAAGTTCGGCGGCACGTCCGTCGCCGGCCCGGAGCGGTTGCAGAACGTCGCGCGCCGGCTCGTCGCCGCCCGGGAGGAGGGCAACCGCGTCGTCGGCGTCCTCTCGGCCATGGGCGACACGACCGACGACCTGATCGCGCTCGCCCACGAGGTCTCCGCCGCGCCGCACCCGCGCGAGCTCGACATGCTCATCTCCGTCGGCGAGCGGATCTCGTGCTCGCTCGCGGCGATGGCGATCCACGACCTCGGCCACGAGGCGATCTCGCTGACCGGCTCGCAGGCCGGGATCGTCACCGACACGACCCACACGAAGGCGAAGATCGTGGAGGTACGGGCGCGCCGCATCCACGAGGCGCTCGACGACGGCAAGATCGTCCTCGTCGCCGGCTTCCAGGGCGTCTCCACCGCCTTCGAGGTGACGACGCTCGGGCGCGGCGGCTCGGACACGACCGCCGTCGCGCTCGCGGCCGCGCTCGGCGCGAGCACGTGCGAGATCTACACCGACGTCGAGGGCGTCTTCACCGCCGACCCGCGGATCGTCCCGCAGGCGCGCAGGCTGCACGCCGTCACCTACGAGGAGATGCTGGAGATGGCGGCGGGCGGGGCGCGGGTGCTCCAGCTACGCTCCGTCGAGTTCGCGCGGAACCACGGCGTCCGGCTGCACGTCCGCTCGACGTTCGCCGAGACCCCCGGAACCTGGATCACCGAAGAGGACGAACGGATGCTGGAGAAGGCCATGATCTCGGGCGTCACGCACACGACCGAGGAGACGGTCTACCGGGTCGACGGCGTCCCCGCGGCGCGGCTGTTCGCCGACCTCGCCGCGACCCAGGTCAACGTCGACACGATCCTCCAGTCCGGCCGGGAGATCGTCTTCTCGGCGCCGGTCGGCGACCGCGCGGCCGCGGAGGCGGTGCTCGGCCGCCTCGGCGTCGAGTGGTCGGCGCGCGACGACCTCGGCAAGATCAGCCTCGTCGGCGCCGGCATGAGGAGCCATCCGGGCATCGCCGCGAAGACCTTCGCCACGCTCGAGGCCCTTGGGATCGCGCCCGAGATCGTGACCACCTCGCCGATCAAGATCGCCTGCTATGTGGGGCTGGAGGACGTCGAGCGCGCCGTCGCCGCGCTGCACGACGCGTTCGAGCTCGACCGTCCGGAAGCGGAGCGCGCCCATGCCTAACGGGCTGAGCGGCCACACGGGCCATACCCTCGTGCGGCTGCAAGACCGCGCGATGCGGCGTCCTCGGTCGCGCGCGTATTGCGCATACGCGCGCTCCCTGCGTCCTCGCCTCACTTGTCTTTCGCGCGCCCGAGGGCGGGCAGCGTGACCGCTCAGCCCGTCAGGGTCGGCGTCGTCGGGGCCACCGGCGCGGTGGGCGGCGTACTGCTGGGGATCCTCCGCGAGCGCGGCTTCGACGACGTCCGGCTGTTCGCCTCGGCCCGCTCGGCCGGCCGCGAGCTCGACGGGCGCCCGGTCGAGGAGGCGACGCCCGAGGCGCTCGCCGCCGCAGACGTCGACATCTTCTTCTTCGCGGTGGGCGCCTCCGCCAGCCGCGAGCTCGTGCCCCACGCCGTCCGCGGCGGCGCCCTCGTCCTCGACAAGTCGTCCGCCTGGCGGATGGAGCCGGGCGTACCGCTCGTCGTCCCCGAGGTCAATCCCGAGCGGGCGCTCGAGCACGAGGGGATCATCGCCGTGCCGAACTGCTCGACGATCCCGCTCGTCTGCGTGCTCGAGCCGCTGCACGAGGAGGCCGGGCTCGCGCGCGTGCGCGTCGCCACCTACCAGTCCGTGTCGGGCGCGGGCCTCCAGCGGATGGAGGAGCTGAGGGCGGAGACCGCCGCGGAGCACGACCTGCGGGCGGACTGGGGCTTCGACGGCGAGGAGTTCGACGAGGAGACGAAGATCCGCGAGGAGACCCGGAAGATCATGGAGCTCCCGGAGCTGCCCGTGAGCGCCACGTGCGTGCGCGTGCCGGTGCTCGTCGGACACTCCGAGGCGGTCTGGATCGAGACCGAGCGGCCGCTCCCCGCCGAGCGCGCGCGCGAGCTGCTCGCGGCGGCGCCGGGGTTGCGCCTGGAGGACGTCCCGAGCCCAGGGAAGGCCGCCGGCATCGACGAGGTGCTCGTCGGCCGCATCCGCCCGGACCGCTCCGCGGGCGAGAACGCCCTCTCGTTCTTCCTCTCGGCCGACAACCTCCGCAAGGGCGCGGCGCTGAACGCCGTGCAGGTGGCGGAGCTGCTCGTGGCGCGCCAGGCCCTCGCGGCTTGAGTGAAGCAGGGCGGAGAACCACTGGCCGAGGGATGGGTCAAGTACCCCGGTCTGGGCGATCCTTAGGTCACGACGAAGGGAAGCCGATGCGGCGGACTTTCCTCCAGTCGAAGCGATGGGGCGGAGCCCGATGCGGCGGGGCTTCGCCCCTCATCTGTCTCAGGGGCGCCTGCGGAACCGGCGCCGGCGCGAAGACCTCGCGGAGCGCGCGGAGCACGCGCGCGCGGCGGCCCTCGAGCACCGCCTGGAGCCCGCCGAGCTCGAGCCGGCAGAGCTCGACGCGGCCCACCGTGCGCACGGTGAGGAAGCCGAAGTCGGCCAGGAAGTCGCGGGGGAAGATCGTCCGGTGGACGAGGAAGCGCTCGTACGCCGACTCGCCCTCGGCATAGCGGTAGCCGAACGTCTCCAGCGCGCCCGCGCCCTTGTCCCGCGCCTCGCCGATCGCGGCGAGGAAGAGGGACTGCATCACCCACGGCGAGGAAAGGTCGACGAGGTACGCGCAAGTGACGAGGACGGCGTCGTCCGAGGGCGGGCCGGCGGGGAGCTCGTAGGCCCGCGGGAAGAGCTGCGCGGGGCCGTACTGCATCGAGCCGAGCACGTGGCCGTCGTCGTCGTAGTAGATCGAGCCCCACGGCCCCCAGTCTTGTTCGGCGTGCTCGATCCAGCGCGCTTTGTTCGCCGCGCGGCCCGCGCGGGACTGCCACCAGACGCACGTGCGGCAGACCTCGGGCGCCGTCTGGAGGGTGACGCCGGTGAGGCCCGTCAGGCTCATTCCACTTCGTCGACGACGACGTTCACGACGACGCTCTCCAGGTCGGCCATGCGGATCAGGTAACCGCGCACCCGGTCCTGCACGGCGCGGCCGACGGACGGGATGGACGCACCCCACTCCACGCCGAGGTGCAGCTCGACGGTGACGTGACCGCCACGCTCCGTGACCTTCGTCGCGCGCCGGCGGGCGAGCCTGCGCACGCCGGCGACCTCCCGCGCCGCGTCGCCGGCGTAACGGGCGAGGATGTCACCGGAGATCGAGGCCATCACGCCGGTTGTAGCACCAGCTCGGTCGCCTCGGGCCGCGCGAAGAAGCGGAACGGGACGAAGCTCGTGCCCAGGCCGGGCGAGACGTGGAGGGTCAGGCCCGGCCGCTGGAAGAGCCCGCGCGGGTAGGGCGCCCGCGGATCGCCGAGCCTGAGCTTGCCCCGGCCGTACGGCACGGCGATCTGGCCGTCGTGGAAGTGGCCGGCGAGCACGAGCTCGAACGCGCCCTCGGGCAGCTCGTCGACGATCTCCGGGAAGTGGCAGAGCAGGATCCGTAGGTCCGCGTCGCCGTCGGCGAGCTCGGCCGGGCGCGCGGTGCCGCGGATCTGCGACCACGGATCGACGCCGACGAGCTGCACGTGCAGGCCCCGCAGCTCGACCGTGACCGCCTCGTCGCGCAGGAGCCTGATCGGGCCGGGGTCGAACGGCGCGGCGCCTTTTGCGAGGGGATCCTTCGCGTAGCCGACGTCGTGGTTCCCAAGCACGGCGTGGGCGCCCGGGATCCGCGCGGTCAGCTCCCGCAGCCTCTCGAGCCCGGCGGGGCGCGTGAGCAGGTCGCCGGTCACGCAGACGAGGTCCGGCCCGCGCGAGGCCGTCCAGTCGACTGCCCGCTCCACCGCGCGCGAGCCGCGCGACGGGACGCCGAGGTGGAAGTCGGAGAGGTGGGAGACCCGCAGGCCGGCGAGGCCCGCGGGAAGGCCGGGGACCGGGCACTCGAGCTCCCGGAGCCGCACCCAACCCGCCTCGAACCAGCCCCAGGCGAGAGCGCCGGCGACCGCCAGCACCGGACTTAGTAACACTCTGTTACTTGATCCGGGAAGCCCTTTCACGCCGGGCCCCCGCCCAAGTAACACTCTGTTACTTGCGCAGACACGGCCACGGCAGGCATGTCCTCGCCGTGCTGCCGCCCGGGATCAGGTCGCCAGCTTGTCCAGCACGGGCTGCACGGAGACCACGTGCCGCTTGAACTTCAGCTCCGACTCCTCGAGCCCGGCGGCGACCCCGATCAGCTGCGAGAGGTGCAGGATCGGGAGCCGGAACTCGCGGCCGGTCGCCTTCTCGAGCTTCTGCTGCCAGGCGTCGAGCGACAGGTGGCAGAGCGGGCACGGCGTCACCATCGCGTCGGCGCCCGCCTCGATCGCCTGCTCGATCGGCTGGATCAGCTCGCCGAGGGCCGTTTCCTCCCGGGCCGCGATGATCGGGAAGCCGCAGCACTTGATCTTCGCCGGGTAGTCGACCGGCTCGCCGCCGCAGGCCTGGATGATCGCCTCGAGCGACCAGGGCCGGTCGGGGTCCTCGAAGCCCATCAGCTTCGACGGCCGCAGGATCTGGCAGCCGTAGAACGGCGCCACGCGCAGGCCCTTCAGCCCGCGGTGCGCCGCCGCCTTGAGCCGCTCGTGCCCCTCGCCCTCGGCGACGAGCCAGAGCAGGTGCCGCACCTCGACGCCGCCCGAGTACGCCGGCACGCCGACCGCCTCGAGGTTCCGGTTGACGCGCTCGCGCAGCCCCTCGTCGATCTTCAGCTGCCAGTTCGCCTGCCGGAGGTTGAGCGTGCAGACGTTGCAGATCGTCATCAGCGTCTCGGCGCCGGTGGCCTCGGCGTAGGCGAGGATCCGCGCGTTCAGGTGCACGTAGTAGTCGGGCTCCGCCTCGTGGATGTCGCCCGCGCCGCAGCAGGTGACGGACTCGAGCGTGTCCAGCTCGAGCCCGAGCCGCTCGGCGAGCGCGCGCGTCGAGGAGTCCAGCTCTTTCGCGGAAAGCGTGGCGAGACAACCCGTGTAGTAGGCGACGCGCTCCGGGAACATCAGCCCTCCGCCGGCGGCGGCTCGACACCGGGCTGGATCTCCGGGGCCGCCCGCCGCGCGCCGCCCTCCTCCGTGAACTCGATCCGCGCGAGCGCGTGCTCGCCCTGGACGATGCCGAGCGCGCCGTCGCGCCCCTGCTCCTTGACGAGGTTGTAGAGCGCCCGCGCCTCCCTGACGCCCTCGGCGACGTGCGGGATCGGGAGCGGCCGGGCCTTCCCGTGGCGCATGAGGCTCATCGCGAACTTGACCTGCTTGACGGTGGAGACGATCCCCTGCGTCTTCGGGATCAGCTCCTCCTCGCGCAGCCAGCCCGTCGTCTTCGCCGAGGTCACGAACCACTTCGCGTGCTTCGCGCCCATGTCGCGGTCGACGCCCAGCCGGATCGACTCGGCGCCGAGCTTCGCGATCGCGTCACGCGGGTCGACTCCCTTCGGGCAGCGCTCCTGGCAGAAGTAGCAGCGCGTGCAGTCCCAGATCCCGTGCTCGGAGTTGTAGGCCTCCAGGCGCTCGACGGTCGCCGCGTCGCGCGCGTCGCCGATGAACCGCATCCCCTTCGCCAGCGCCGCCGGCCCGAGGAACTCGGGGTCCGACTCCATCGAGTTGCACTCGGAGACGCAGCAGCCGCAGTTGATGCAGAGCGCCTCCTTGTGGATGACGTTCATCTGCTCCTGCGAGACCAGGAACTCGCGCTCCTCGTCCGGCTCGTTGAAGCCGGGCTGGAGCCACGGCTGCATCGCGCGCATCTTCGCCCAGAACGGGCCCATGTCGACGACGAGGTCCTTGAGCACGGGGAGGTTCCCCATCGGCGAGACCACCGGCACGCGGCCCGACTCGACGATGTCCGCCATGCGCGTCTTGCAGGCGAGCACCGCGGCCCCGTCCATTCGCATCCCGCAGGAGCCGCAGATCATCATCCGGCAGCTCTTGCGGTAGGCGAGCGAGCCGTCGACCTGGTCCTTGATCAGGTCGAGGACGTCCAGCAGCGTCGACCACTCCGGCGCGTCCACCTCATAGTCCTGGAGGCGGCGCTCGCCGGTCTCGCCGTCGTAGCGCCAGATCTTCAGGGCGACCTGCATCAGTACTTGCGCTCCATGGGCTCCCACTTGGTGACGGTAACCGGCTTCCAGTCGAGGCGCGGCATACCGTCGGGGCCGAGGTCGACCATGGTGTGGCGCATGTAGCTCTCGTCGTCCCGGTCGGGATAGTCGTACGGACGAGCGTGCGCGCCGCGGCTCTCCTTGCGGGCGATGCCGGCGACGACCATGCAGCGGGCGAGGTCGATCAGGAACTCGAGCTCGAGCGCCTGCGTGAGGTCGGTGTTGAAGACGCTGCCCTTGTCGTCGACGACGACGCGCTGATAGCGCTCCCGCAGGCCCTCGACGATCTCGCCCTGGCGGGTCATCTGGTCCTCGCGGCGGAAGACGCCGAAGTTCTCGTGCATCGTCTGGGCGAGCTCGTCGCGGATCTTCCAGGGACGCTCGCCCTCGCTGCGGTCGAGCAGCGCCTTCAGGTCGCGCTCGGCGTCCGAGACCGCCCCCGCAGGGACCGCGACGGTGGTGTGCGTGAGCGCCCAGTCGGCCGCGTGCGCGCCGGCGCGCTTGCCGAAGGTGATCGTCTCCATCAGCGCGTTGCCGCCGAGCCGGTTCGCGCCGTGGACGGAGACGCAGGCGACCTCGCCGGCCGCGTACAGGCCCTCGAGCGTCGTCTTCCCCCAGACGTCGGTGTCGACGCCGCCCATGTGGTAGTGCGCGCCGGGCCGGACCGGGATCGGGTCGTAGATCGGGTCGACGCCCAGGAACACCATCGAGAGCTCGCGGGTGCCGGGCAGGCGCTCGAGGATGCGCTCGGCGCCGAGGTGGCGGAGGTCGAGCAGCACGTTGCCGTCGACGCCGCGGCCCTCGTCGATCTCGGTCTGCTCCGCCCGGGAGATCACGTCGCGGGAGGCGAGCTCCATCGCGTTCGGCGCGTAGGTCTTGAGGAAGCGGTCGCCCTCCGAGTTGAGCAGGTAGGCGCCCTCGCCGCGGCAGCCCTCGGTGATCAGCACGCCCGTCGGCGCGAGCGTCGTCGGGTGGAACTGCATCATCTCCATGTCCTTCAGCGGCACGCCCACCTCGAGCGCCATCGCCATCCCGTCGCCCGTGCAGGAGTACGCGTTGGTCGTGCCGACATAGAGCCGGCCCGCGCCGCCGGTGGCCAGGATCACCGTCTTGGCGCCGATCGCCTCCAGCCCGCCGTCGACGAGGTTCCACGCGATCACGCCCTGGCAGCGGCCGCCGTCGACGACGAGCCGCCAGGCGAAGAACTCGTCGTAGACGTTCACGTCCCGCTTCATCATCTGCTCGTAGAGGACCTGGATCAGGACGTGGCCGGTGATGTCGGCCGCGTAGGCCGTGCGCGGCTCGCCGGCGGCGCCGAAGGGCCGCTGCGCGATGCGGCCGTCGGGTGTCCGGGAGAAGACCGCACCCCAGTTCTCGAGCTGGTAGACGTCGCCGGGCGCTTCGGTGCAGAGGATCTCGATCGCGTCCTGGTCGCCGAGGTAGTCGGAGCCCTTCACCGTGTCGAACGCATGCTTCTCCGGGTCGTCCTCGGACGCGTTGCCCAGCGCCGCGTTGATGCCGCCCTCGGCGGCGCCGGAGTGGCTGCGGACGGGGTGGATCTTCGAGATCACGGCGACGTCCGCGCCCGCGTCGAAAGCCTCGATCGCGGCGCGCATCCCGGCACAGCCCGCGCCGACGACGAGGACGTCGTGGGTCATCTCCACAGGGACCGACGCTACACAAACCGATCGAGGGTCGGCGGCGGTAAGAACTACGCATGCGCATCGCCCTCCTCCTGGCCCTCGCCCTTCTGCTGGCCCTCCCTGGCTGTGGCGCGAACGGCGACTCCGGCGGCGACCAGTCCCCGGGGGACACGCCGGCCACGACGCAGAAGGGCGGGGGCTACGACTATCCCTAGGAGGCGATAGCCGGGGGGCGGCGAATCCGCCCTGGTGCCCCCTCAGCAAATGTCCTCCGGCTTCTGGCCCGCGATCACACGGCGCGCTGCGGCGTCC
>JBBDQR010000011.1:0-12596 GCA_040905885.1 Gaiellaceae bacterium
GACCGACCGGGCCGCCCTCGAGCGCGCGTTGTCCTCCTCCTAGACCGCTCAAGGGACATTCCCGCACGCTCGCCCCTGTCAGGGGTCTGTCCCCCGACATGTCCGGAACGGACAGTAGGTTGCCCGGCGTGCGCCTCATCGTCGCCCGCTGCGAGGTGGCCTACACCGGCCGGCTGAACGCCTTCCTACCCGAGTCGACGCGGCTCGTGATGGTCAAGGCCGACGGCGCCGTGCTCGTGCACGCCGACGCGGGCGGCTACAAGCCGCTCAACTGGATGACGCCTCCGACCGCGATCGAGGAGGAGCCCGGCCTGCTCGTCGTCCGCAAGCGCGCGGGCAAGACCGAAGACCGCCTCGAGATCCGGCTGCTCGAGGTGCTGAGCGACGTCGAGCACGAGATGGGGGAGGCCGCCGGCCTGGAGAAGGACGGCGTCGAGCGCGACCTCCAGGAGGTGCTGGCGGAGCGGCCCGACGCGCTCGGCGAGCCGCTCCGGCTCGTCCGGCGCGAGTGGCCGACCGACGTCGGCCCCGTCGACCTGATGTGCCGCGACGGCGACGGCGCCTGGGTCGCCGTCGAGATCAAGCGGATCGCGACGATCGAGGCCGTCGAGCAGCTCTCCCGCTACCTCGAACGCATACGGCTCGACCCCGCGCGCGCCGCCTGCCGCGGCATCCTCGCCGCCCAGCGCGTGAAGCCGCAGGCCGCCACGCTGGCCGAGGCGCGCGGCTTCCGCTGCGTCGAGGTCGACCTCGACCTGCTGCGCGGCGAGCGCGAGCCCGACCTGACGCTGTTCGGCCTCTAGGCCGGTTGCCAGGAGCCGGGGCGCACCCGGTACTCGTGCCCGTCGCCGTGCGACGCGGCCGCGAGCGCGCCGGCGACCGCGTCCTCGGAAGCGGCGCCCGAGACCCGAACCGTCGCGGCGTCCGCGTTCTCGTCGATCTCGATCGCCTCCACGGTCGCCAGCGGCTCGAGCGCGGCCCGCACCCGCGCGGCGCACGAGTCGCAGCCGGCCTGCTCGACGACGAACGTAACCTCCACGGCGCGTGACTCTACCGACCGTCTCGGTGCTGCTGCCGGTGCGCGACGGTTCGCGCCACCTGCCCGAGGCGCTCGAGTCGCTTCGCGCGCAGACCTTCCAGGACTTCGAGCTGATCGTCGTCGACGACGGCTCGCGCGACGACTCGGCCGCGATCGCCGAGGCGCACGGCGCCCGCGTCCTGCGGCAGGGGAGGGAGGGCCTCGTCGCCGCGCTCGAGCGAGGGCGCGCCGCCGCCCGCGGCCGGTTGCTCGCCCGCATGGACAGCGACGACGTCGCCCTGCCGAAGCGCCTGGAGCTCCAGGTCGCCGCGCTCGACGAGGAGGGCCTGGACGCCTGCGGCGGGGCGATCGAGTACTTCCCGCGGGCCACGGAGGGCGCCGAGCGCTACGCCCGCTGGCTGAACGGCCTCGTCACTCCCGAAGCCGCGGCGCGCGACGTCTTCGTCGAGTGCCCGCTGCCGCACCCGACGCTGATGGCGCGCCGCGAGTTCGTCGAGTACCGCGACCTCCCCTGGCCCGAGGACTACGACCTCGTCCTCCGGCTCTGGGCGCGGGGCGCGCGCTTCCGCAACGTCGAGCAGGTCGTGCTCCGCTGGCGCGACCATCCCGCCCGGCTCTCGCGCACCGAGCCCCGCTACTCGCAGGAGGCCTTCGTCCGCTGCAAGGTGCACCACCTGCGCGAGACGCTGCTACGAGGCCGCGCGGGCGCGGTCGTCTGGGGCGCGGGTCCGGTCGGCAAGTCGTTTGGGCGCGAGCTCGGGGACGACCTCGTCGCGTTCGTGGAGGTCGACCCGCGCAAGCTGGGCAAGCGGATCTACGGCGTGCCCGTCGTCCCGGCCGAAGAGGCGCCGCGCTTCGCCGAGGCGCTGTGGCTCGGCGCCGTCGCCGGCGCGGAGTCACGAGCGCGCATCCGCGAGCTCGTCGAGGCGCAGGGGCGACGGGACGGAGCGGACTTCGTCGCGGTCGCTTGACCAAGTTGTGAGTGACTGCTAACTTCCGATCTCGTGAACACGGAGTCGCTCGCACGCGCAGCCGCCCGCCACCCCTGGCGCACGATCGCCGCCTGGCTCGCCACGATCGCCGTCGCCTTCGTCGCCGTTGCCGCCCTGCTCGGGGACGGTCTCTCGACCGAGGCGCACCTGACGAACGACCCGGAGTCCGAGCGCGCCTACGACCTGATCGGCGCGCACTTCCCCGCGAGCGAGTTCACGACGGAGATCGCGGTCGTCCGGCACGGCGAGCTCACCGTCGCCGACCCCGCCTTCCAGGCCCGCCTGGAGGAGCTGACGGACGCGGCGCGCGAGACCGGAGCGCTCGAGCGCACCGACCAGCCGCAGGTCTCGCCCGACCGGCACGCCGTGCTGATCCCGCTCCGGCTCGCGCCTCCCGAGGAGGACAACGTCGAGCGCCTGATCGAGCTCGTCGGCGCGGAGGACGGGCAGGCGGGCTTCCAGGTCGCCCTGACCGGCAGCTGGACGACGGATCACGACTTCAACCAGGTCTCGCAGGACGACCTCAAGCACGGCGAGCTCCAGTTCGGGCTGCCGGCCGCGCTCCTCGTCCTCGTGCTCGTCTTCGGTGCGCTCGTCGCCTCGGGGCTGCCGCTCGCGCTGGCGCTCGTCTCGATCATCGTGGCGCTCGGGCTGACCGCGGCTGTTTCCTCGGCGTTCGAGCTCTCCGTCTTCGTCGTGAACATGCTCACCGGCATGGGCCTCGCGCTCGGGATCGACTACGCGCTCTTCGTCGTCTCCCGCTTCCGCGAGGAGCGGGAGGCGGGCCGGGAGAAGCAGGCCGCGATCGCCGCCGCAGGGGCGACCGCCAGTCGGGCGGTCCTGTTCAGCGGGAGCGCCTTCGTGCTCGCGATGGTCGGGCTGCTGCTCGTGCAGTCCACGATCATGCGCAGCCTGGCCGCGGGCGCGATCCTGGTCGGGATCGTCTCCGTCGTGGCCGCGCTGACGCTGCTGCCGGCCATCCTCAGCCTGCTCGGCGACAAGGTGAACCGGCTGCGGATCCCGTACTTCGGGCGCTCACGCGGGGAGAGCCGGATGTGGGCCGCGATCGTCCGCCGGGTGCAGGCCCGCCCCGTCGTCAGCCTGGCGCTTGCCGTCGCCGTCCTGCTCGCCGCGGCCGCGCCGGCGCTGACGATGAAGATCGGCGCTGCGGGAATCGCGACCCTGCCCGACCGGCTGACCTCGAAGCAGGGCTACCTGGCGCTCGAGCGCTCGTTCCCCGCGGCCGGCGCCGATCCGGCCGAGCTCGTGGCTCCCGCGGGAGAGCCCATCGACGGTCTGCTGCGGCTGATCGAGGCCGACCCAGACTTCGGCGAGCCGGCGGTCGAGCGGAGCCCCGACGGCGAGGCCGTGCTCGTGCGCGTCCCCGTCGCCGCGGACCCGCTGAGCGACCGCGCCCTGAACGCGGTCGAGCGGCTGCGGTCGGACTACGTGCCGCAGAGCGGCGTGGACGCCCTCGTCACGGGCACCACGGCGGAGAACATCGACTACTTCGACGTCATGCGCTTCTGGCTGCCGTTCGTGCTCCTCTTCGTGCTCGGGCTGAGCTTCGTGCTGCTCACCGTCGCCTTCCGCTCGGTCGTCATCGCGGCGACCGCGATCGGGCTCAACCTACTCTCCGTCGGCGCCGCCTACGGGCTGATGGTCGCCGTCTTCCAGCACGGCATCGGCGCCGGGCTCTTCGGCTTCCAGCAGGTCGAGATCGTCGAGGCCTGGGTGCCGCTCTTCCTCTTCGCGGTGCTCTTCGGCCTCTCGATGGACTACCAGGTGTTCCTGCTCTCGCGGATCCGCGAGCGGTTCGCCGCCACGGGCGACACGAGCGACGCGATCGCGTTCGGGATCGGCTCGACGGCGCGGATCATCACCGGCGCCGCTCTGATCATCGTCGCCGTGTTCGCGGGCTTCGCGGCCGGCGACCTCGTCATGTTCCAGCAGATGGGCTTCGGCGTGGCGGTCGCGCTACTGATCGACGCGACGCTCGTCCGCTCCGTGCTCGTGCCCGCCGTGATGCAGCTGCTCGGCGAGTGGAACTGGTATCTCCCGCGCTGGCTCGGCTGGCTGCCGCACCTGGAGGTCGAGGGCCCGCACACCCGCCCGATAGGCTCACAGCCTGCTCGAGCTGACGCCTGACGAACTGCTCTCGACCACGCGCGCCGTCCGGAGGCGGCTCGACCTGACGCGTCCCGTGGAGCGCGCCGTGCTGGAGGAGTGCCTCCGGCTCGCGCAGCAGGCGCCGACGGCCGGCTTCGCCCAGAACTGGCACTTCGTCGTCGTCGAGGACGCCGAGCTCCGCGCCGGCCTGGCCGAGCTCTGGCGGCGCAGCGGCGAGCGCTACCTCGAGCACAGGCCGCCCACGGGCAGCGCGACCGCCGACCGGATCGTCGCCTCCGTCCGCCACCTCCTGGAGCACCTGCACGAGGTGCCCGTGCACCTGATCCCATGTGTCGAAGGGCGCACGGACGGCAAGCCGGGCTGGCAGCAGGCGTCGCGCTGGGGCTCGGTGATCCCCGCCGCCTGGAGCTTCATGCTCGCCGCGAGGGCGCGCGGGCTCGGCACCGCCTGGACGACCTTCCACCTCGCCTACGAGCGGGAGGCGGCGGAGCTGCTCGGGATCCCGTACGACGACGTCATGCAGGCCGCGCTGATCCCCGTCGCGCACACTATCGGCACCGACTTCAAGCCGGGCCGCCGCCGCCCGCTCGAGACGATGGTGCACTGGGACCGCTGGTGAGCCGGATCCCGGCCGTCCTCAGGACGCGCAGGGCGCTCCTCGGCCTCCAGCTCTTCGGCCTCGCCGTCCTCATCGGCGCGCTCGCGTGGGCGGTGCGAGACGTCTGGCCGGAGGCGGCTCCTAGGCTCGCCTCGGCCGATCCGCTCCAGCTCTCGGCGGGACTGGCGGTGCTCGCCGCCTACTACCTGGTGTTCGTCGTGGGCTGGATGATGATCCTCGCGTCGATGGGGATCCGCGTCCCCTACAGCGTCGCGCTCCAGGCGGAGATGCTCTCGATGCTGGCGAAGTACGTCCCCGGCGGCGTCTGGACGCCCGCCGCCCGCGTCGTCGCGATGCGGCGCTTCGGGATCCGCGAGACACCGGTGCTGATCGCGTCGATCCTGCTCGAGGCAGGCCTCTCGGCGGTTGCCGGTGTGCTCGTCTTCCTCGCGAGCCTGCCCTTCGTTGGCGTTCCCGTGAGCGCCCCGATCGGCCCGCTCGTCGGCTTCGGGCTCCTCGTCACCGTGCTCCTCCACCCGCGGGTCTTCCGCTGGCTCGCGCGCAAGCTGCTGCGCCCCTTCGGCGCGTCGGAGGTGCCGCCGCTGCCCTGGTCGCGGGCGATCGGGATCCTCGTCTTCTACTTCCTCACGTGGCCGATCGGCGGCTTCGCGCTCTTCTTCCTGATGCGCGCTGTGGGCGGCGACCCGGCGCTCGCGTCGGTGCCGTTCCTCGGCGGGGCCGCCGCCGTCGGGGCGATCGTGGCCGTGCTCGCGGTGTTCGCGCCGTCGGGCCTCGGTGTCCGCGAGGGGGCGATGTACGGGCTGATCCTGGCGGTCGCCTCCGAAGGCGTCGCGCTCGGCGCGACGATCATGAACCGCTTCGCGATCACGCTCGTCGAGGCGCTGCTGCTGCTCGCCGGCGCGATCGCCTGGCGAGGGCGGCTGTGGTCGCGCGAAGCGCTCGCGCAATCAGGGCGCTAGCGTCACCGGCACCTGGACGTTGTGCTGCTCGGAGCCGTCGGCAGCCGAGAGCGTGTAGGCCTCGACGGTACCAGGCCCGCTCGCGCTGAACGGGATCTCGACGGAGAAGGTGCCGCGTCCGGGAGCGCCCTCACTCGCCGTCAGCACTTCGTCCCGGATCTCCTCGCCTCCCGGCCCCACCAGCCGCACGTGCAGGGTCGCCTCGAAGACGCTGGCGGTGCCCCTGACCTGCACCGGGCTGGACACGGTCTCGCCGAGCGCCGGCCGCTCGACGAGGATGATCGGCGTCAGGTCGGCGAAGTCCTCGCGCGTCAGCGGCTCGTCGATCACGATCCCTTCCCCGCCGAAGACGGAGACGGGCTCGCCGTCGAGCTCGAGCTGCACGCGCTCGACGGTCGAGAACTGCGTCAGCGTGAAGACGAGCTCGGCGAGGCGAGCCGTCATCGAGAGGCTGCCGCCGCCGGACTCGAACTCGCGCGAGAGGTCGACCGTCGCCGTGCCGTCCGCCACGTCGAGGCCGAGCAGGCGCGTGCCCTCGGGCACGGTCGAGCTGACGTCGAAGTCGCTCTCGGTCGCCGTGGGACCGTCGAGCAGGGCCGTCACCGCCGCGGTGCCGACCGCGGCCGTCTGGGGAACCACTCGGTGGACGGGAGCAAGCGTCTCGCCGCGCAGGAAGTAGACGACGATGCTCGTCGTCGCGGGCGGCGTGGTGTCCGTTGTCGGCGCCGGAGGCTCGGGCTCCGTGGGGGCCGCCGTCTGGGACGAGCCGCAGCCGGCGAGCAGGACCGCGAGCAGGAGGAAGGGGCGACGCACCATTAGTGGTCGCCACCGCGAGTACGGCCCGCCTGGCCGGCTGCAAACGCTGCGCATCTCCGCGTCCCTCAGCCCTTCCCCACGAAGTGCTGCGCACTTCGCGGGGGCCCCGGGAGTCGCGCCCGTAGCGCTATGGCTACGGGCGCTCCCTGCGTCCTTGAGCTGCTTGGTTTTCGCTCGGCCAGTCATGACCGTACTCACGGCGGAGACCACTACAGTTTCTGCATCGTAAGCACTCTCCCTTGGGCCTGGTACACGGACGCCGACCGGCTGCGGCTCGAGCGGGAGCGGATCTTCGCGGCGGCGTGGCAGTACGCCGGGCATACCGGCCAGGTCGCGGAGCCGGGGTCGTACGCGGCGACGCGTGCCGGTCACGTCCCCGTCGTGCTCGTGCGGGACGGCGAGGGCACGCTTCGCGCCTTCGTCAACGTCTGCCGCCACCGCGGCCACCCGGTCGCCGCGGGCGCAGGCCGCCGGGAGACGCTCCAGTGCCCCTACCACGCCTGGACGTACTCGCTCGACGGATCGCTCCGCTCCGCGCCTCGCGCCGGCGAGCTCGAGCTCGAGGGGATCGCGCTGCGTCCGGTCTCCGTCGACACTTGGGGGCCGCTTGTGTTCGTGAATCCGGCGCTCGACGCGCCGCCGCTCGCGGACGCGCTCGGCCGCCTCCCGCAGCTCGTCGACCTGGACGGGCTCGAGTTCCGCTTCCGCGACGAGTTCGAGCTCGCAGCGAACTGGAAGGTCGTCTGCGAGAACTACCTCGAGTGCTACCACTGCGCGGTCGCGCACCCGGGCTTCTCGCGGCTCGTCGACGTCTCGCCGGACGCGTACCGGCTCGACGCGGACGGGTTCGTCCTCAGCCAGTTCGGCCCCGAGCGGGAGTCGGGCGCGATCGGCGGCTTCCACTTCCTCTGGCCTAACCTGACGATCAACGCCTGGCCGGGCGAGCCGAACCTGTCGATCGGCCCCGTTCTCCCCGTCGAGCCCGGCCGGACCGCGCGGTTCCTCGACTACTTCTTCGCGCCCGATGCCGACGAGGAGTGGGTGCGCGAGCTGCTCGAGCTGGACGCCCAGGTCGGCCGGGAGGACAGGGCGCTCGTGGAGGCCGTCCAGGACGGCGTCGGGTCGGGCCTGCTCGAGCACGGGCGGCTGCTGCCCGAGAGCGAGCGCCTGGTGGCGCGCTTCCAGGAGCTGGTCGCCGGCGCTACTGGTTCCAGCGGTCGGCCGTGACCTTCTTGTGGCGCGTGCTCTTGGCGCGCGTCGAGGTCACGTCCTGCGGCGCGGGCTCGGGCCGATCCCGCGCACTGGTCGGCCCCCGGCGCCTGCCGAAGCGGGCCATGCGGCGGAAGAAGCGGTTCACGCATCACCTCTACCCGCGGGCTGCGTTTGTATTCGGGAAGAGATGAGGCGCTTCCGCAACCGTGCCGAGGCAGGCCGCGCGCTCGCCGAGCGGCTCGAGGCCTACGCGGGTCGCGACGACGTGACCGTGCTCGGCCTCCCGCGCGGCGGCGTGCCGGTCGCCGCCGAGGTCGCCCGCGCGCTCGGCGTTCCGCTCGACGTCTTCCTCGTGCGCAAGCTCGGCGTCCCCGGACGCGAGGAGCTCGCCTTCGGTGCGATCGCGTCGGGCGGCGCCCGAGTGCTGAACCGCGACGTCGTGGCGACGCTCGGGATCGACGCCCAGACGATCGACGCCGTGGTCGCCCGTGAGCAGGCGGAGCTCGAGCGCCGCGCGGAGGCCTATCGCGGGACGGCCGAGCCGCCCGAGCTGCGGGGACGCGTCGTGATCCTCGTCGACGACGGGCTCGCCACCGGCGCGAGCATGCGGGCCGCGGTCGAGGCGGTACGGGCTCTCGGGCCGGCGCGCGTCGTCGTCGCGGTGCCCGTTGCCGCCCGCCAGACCTGCGAGGAGCTGGCGGCGGAGGTGGACGAGGTGGTCTGCCTGATGACGCCGGAGCCGTTCTTCGCGGTGGGGATGTGGTACGCGGACTTCTCCGAGACGACGGACGACGACGTGCGGGAGCTGCTCCGTGGCTCTTCCCCACGAAATGCTCCGCACTCCGTGGGGGCCCCTTCGGCTGAGGTCGAGCTCGAGCTCGCGGGCGTGACGGCAGGCGGCACGCTCACCGAGCCGGAGGGCGCGCGGGCCCTCGTCCTCTTCGCCCACGGCAGCGGCTCCAGCCGCTTCAGCCCGCGGAACCGCGCCGTCGCGGACGTCCTGCACGCGGCCGGACTCGCGACGCTCCTGCTCGATCTGCTTCCCGAGGAGGGCGTCGTCGACCGCCGCTTCGACATCGAGCTGCTCGGCGAGCGCGTCACCGCTGCGGTGGACTGGGCGGAGCCGCGCGGGCTGCCGCTCGGCCTCTTCGGCGCCAGCACCGGGGCCGCCGCCGCACTGGTCGCCGCCGCGGAGCGGCCGGAGCTAGTGCGCGCGGTCGTTTCGCGAGGCGGTCGCCCCGATCTCGCGGGCCAAGCGCTGCCGCTCGTCCGCGCGCCCACGCTCCTGATCGTCGGCGGCGACGATCCCCTCGTGCTCGGGCTGAACCGCGAGGCGATGGCGCGAATGGAGGCCGAGGTCAGCCTCGAGGTGGTTCCCGGCGCGACGCACCTGTTCGAGGAGCCGGGTACGCTCGACCGCGTGGCGGAGCTGGCGCGCGACTGGCTCGTGGGGCACTTGTGACGGATCTGCTCGCGTACGCGCGCGAGCTCGAGGCCGAGGACGCGGCGCTCGCGGCAGCGGCGGCCGAGGTGGACGCGCTGCGGACCGCGGCCACGGCTCTGCGGGAGCGGGCGGAGCACGCCGCCGACGTCCTCGCGCGCCTGCGCGCGGTGCGGGCGGCGGCGGCCGAGGCGATCGCGGCGGCCGAGGCGGAGCTCGAGCGCCGGCTGGCCGACCTCCGCGAGGCGGAGGCTCAGCTGGAACGAGGCGGCAAGGAGGAAGCGGTGCTCGCAGCGCGCCGGTCGGTCGTGCGGACGCGCGACCTGGCCGCCGGCGCCGAGCGGAAGCTGGAGCGGCTCCGCGCCGAGGCGGCCGCGCTGGAGGAGGAGGCGCTCGCGGTCGAGGCGGAGCTGCCCGAGCTCGACCGGATCGCGGCCGAGCTGGCCGCGAAGGTGGACGGGCTGCCCGAGCCGGGGGCGATCGGGGTGGCCGCCTGGGCGGCTCGCGCCGAGGCGGCGCTGTTCGTGACCCGGAGCGGGCTGGAGGTCCAGCGGGAGCGCGTGATCCGGCAGGCGAACGAGCTCGGGGCGAGCGCCTTCGGCGAGCCGCTCGTCTCCGCGAGCGTCAGCCTCGTGCGGGAGCGGCTGGAGCGGCAGCGCTGAGCGCCTCGCGAAGCGAGGCCACGAGCTCCCGGAGCGCCCCGGGTCCCTGCTCGGCGGCGAGCAGCGCGGCCGAGCCGACGACGACCCCGTCGCAGAGCTCCGCGGCGGCTGCCGCCTGCGCCGGCGTCGAGATGCCGAAGCCGGCATAGAGCGGGACGTCGGTCACCGCCCGCGCGCGGGCGGCGAGGTCCGCGAGCGCGGGGGAGAGCGCGTCGCGGGGGCCGGTCGTCCCGGCGACGGTGACGAGGTAGAGCCAGCCGTCGGTTCGGTCGGCGGCCAGGCGGATGCGATCGTCCGTCGAGGTGGGGGCCACCAGCTGGACGCGCTTGAGCTCGGGCCGCTCGTCCACGGGCAGGTCGGCGACGATCATGCTCGTCGCGCCGCGGGCGCGGATCTCGTCCGCGAAGCGCTCGTAGCCGTACGCCTCGAGCAGCGACGCGTAGGTCATCGGCACGAGCGGCACGTCCACGCGCGCGCGCACCTCGGCGAGGCAGTCCAGGCACGCGTCCGTCCTCATCCCCTGCGCCAGCGCGCGCTCGGCGGCGCGGCGGATGACGGGGCCGTCGGCGAGCGGGTCGGAGAAGGGGAAGCCGAGCTCGAGCAGGTCGGCGCCGCCGGCCACCGCCGCCTCGGCGAGCGCCGGAGTCTCCGGCCCGCACATCAGGTAGATCGAGAGCGCCTTCACCCTGCGGCCTCGTAGTTGCGGATTCCCATGCCGCGCTCGAGCGTGCGGAAGCCGAGGCGGGCGTAGAACGGCTCCAGCTCCGCGTCGCAGGAGAGGTCGATCATGTACAGGCCGTCGAGCGCGGCCAGCAGCCGCCGCACGAGCTCGCTGCCGATCCCCCGGCCCTGGTACTCCGGCAGCACCTCCAGGAGCGGGATGGAGGCGCTGAGGACGCCGTCGCTGGTCGCCGTGACGAAGCCGACGACGCGCTCGCCGTCCCGCGCGAGGACGACGGCTGCGCTGCCGCGCAACAGCTCGAGATGCCGCTCCGGCGACGGCGGGTGCGGCCACCCGACGAAGAAGCCCTCCAGGTGGCGCGGCTCGACGCCGTCGAGGCTGTCGGCGTACTCGATCACGTGACCTGCGCGAGGTCCTTGTCGCCCCGCCCGGAGAGGCAGACGACGACCAGCTCCTCGTCCAGCTCCACGGCGCGCGCGAGCGCGTGGGCGGGCTCGAGCGCCGGGAGGATCCCCTCGGTCCGCGCCAGCCGGCGGAACGCGTCCAGCGCCTCCTCGTCGGTCGCGCTCACGTACTCGGCGCGCCCGGAGTCGCGCAGTGCCGCGTGCTCGGGCCCGACGCCGGGGTAGTCGAGCCCCGCCGAGATCGAGTGCGCGTCGAGGATCTGCCCGTCCTCGTCCGCGAGGATCGACGAGCGAGAGCCGTGGAGGACGCCCGCCCGGCCGGCCGCGAGGCTCGCGGCGCCCTCCGCCTCGACTCCGATCAGCCGCACGCCCTCGTCCTCCAGGAAGCCGGCGAAGATCCCGATCGCGTTCGAGCCGCCGCCGACGCAGGCGACGACTGCGTCCGGCAGCCGCTCCTCCGCCGCCAGCACCTGCTTGCGCGCCTCGCGGCCGATCACCGCCTGCAGCTCGCGCACGATCGCCGGGTACGGCTCGGGCCCGACGCAGGAGCCGATCAGGTAATGGGTCGTCTCGACGTTCGCGATCCAGTCGCGGATCGCCTCGCTCGTCGCCTCCTTGAGCGTCCTCGTCCCGAACTCGACCGGCACGACCTCCGCGCCGAGCAGCCGCATCCGATCGACGTTCGGAGCCTGGCGGCGCATGTCCTCGGCGCCCATGTAGACGACGCACTCGAAGCCGAACTTCGCGCACACGGTCGCGGTCGCGACGCCGTGCTGGCCGGCGCCGGTCTCGGCCACGATCCGCTGCTTGCCGAGCCGCCGCGCGAGCACCGCCTGGCCGAGCGCGTTGTTGAGCTTGTGCGCGCCCGTGTGCAGGAGGTCCTCGCGCTTCAGGTAGAGCCGCTGTCCGGGCGCGAACCGCTCGGCGCGCGTCAGCGGCGTCGGCCGGCCGCCGTACTCGGCGCCGAGCACGTAGAGCTCCGCGCGGAAGGCGGGGTCGGCGAGCGCCTCCTCCCACGCGCGCGTGAGCTCGTCCAGCGCCGGGATCAGCGTCTCGGGGACGAAGCGGCCGCCGTACTCCCCATAGGTGAGAGTCACCGAGCCGCCTCGACGAACGCGCGCACGCGCGCATGGTCCTTGACGCCCGGCTCGGTCTCGAGCGACGAGCTCGCGTCGACCGCCCAGGGGCGGACGGCGGCGATCGCCGAGGCGACGTTCTCCGGGGAGAGGCCGCCGGCCAGCATCACGCGGCCCTGCGCGGCCTTGGCGCGGTCCAGATGCCCGGGATCCTCCTCCTGCCAGGCGCGGTCGACGACCGCCGCCACGGGCTCGTCGCCGCGGAGGAGGACGCCGTCGCGCGCGCGGTGGCCGTCCTCGCGGGCGTAGAGCTGGTCGAGGTCGGCGCCGGCCTCGCCGCGGTCGCCCACCCAGACGGCGACCGAGAGCACGGTCTCGGGCACGTCGAGCACGCGCGGCGCCCGGCGCGGAGTCTCGCGGGCGAGGATGAAGCCCGTCAGGTCGGCCCCGGCCTCGACCGCGGCGTCCACGTCCTCCTGACGCGTCAGCCCGCAGACCTTGACGAGCGGCCGGGAGAGCAAGTCGCGCAGCTTCGCCGCCGGCTCGGGCGCCTGCATCAGCGCC
>JBBDQR010000012.1:0-1867 GCA_040905885.1 Gaiellaceae bacterium
GGCGCTTGCTTTTGGCTCGCTCCGGTGGGGTAAACCATGTTTCCCCCACGAGTCCCCTTCTTTCAAGGATCTCGGCCGACGCGTCGCCGTTGGCGGCGCGTCGCCCGAGGTTGCCACTAAGGAGGATTCGTGAAGATCGCATTCTGCTTCCCCGGACAGGGGTCGGTCGAGGAGGGGATGGGCCGCGACATCGCCGAGGCGATGCCCGAGGCGATGGAGATCTTCGAGCGCGGCAGCGAGGCGTCCGGGCTCGACCTGAAGAAGCTCTGCTTCGACTCGCCGCTCTCGGAGCTGGTCGCCACGGAGATCCAGCAGCCTGCGCTCGTCGCCGCGAGCCTGGCCGTGCTGGCCGCGCTCCGCGCGCGCGGGATCCGCGCCGACTACGTCGTCGGCCACTCCGTCGGGGAGTTCGCGGCGCTCGCCGCGGCCGACGCCCTGGAGGTCGAGGACGCGGTCGCGCTCGTGCGCGAGCGGGGGATCGCGATGGCCGAGGCCGCGCGGCAGCACCCCGGAGCCATGGCGGCGATCCTCGGGCTCGAGGACGAGGTCGTGGAGGAGCTCTGCCGCCGCATCCCCGGCGTCTGGCCGGCGAACTACAACTGCCCCGGCCAACTCGTCGTCTCCGGAGCGCACGCCTCGGTCGACGAGTGCTGCGACGAGGCCGAGCGCGAGGGCGCCAAGCGGGCCGTCAAGCTCAAGGTGTCAGGGGCGTTCCACAGCCCCCTCGTCGCCCGCGCCGCCGAGCGGCTCAAGCCGGCCGTCGACCGGATGAAGTTCTCGCCGCCCTCGGCCCCCTTCATGTCCACGGTGACGGCGAAGATCGAGCCGGCGCAGCGGTTCGGCACGCTGCTCGTCGACCAGCTGACGTCCCCGGTCAAGTTCACGCAGGCGACGCGGGAGCTGATCAAGGAGGGCGTCGGCACCTTCGTCGAGGTCGGCCCCGGAAACGTCCTCTCCGGCCTGGTGAAGCGCATCGACCGGAGCGTCAAGGCGGTCTCGGTGAACAACCTCGCCGCGCTCCAGAAGCTCGGCGAGACGCTCGACACGGCGTGATAACCCCGGAAAATGCTGGCGCATTTCCCGGGGGCCCCGAAACCCCGGTGTTCGCCTCCCTCGCGGGGAGGACGGCGCTCGTCACCGGCGGGTCGCGCGGCATCGGCCGGGCGATCGCCGCCGAGCTCGCGCGCGCCGGCGCCTCCGTCGTCGTCGGGTACCGCTCCGGCGCCGAGGAGGCCGAGGCAGTCGCAGCGGAGATCGGCGGCCGCGCGGTCCAGGCCGACGTGTCGAGCGCGGACGAGGCGCGCCGCCTGGTCGAGGAGGCCGGCGACCTCGACATCCTGGTCAACAACGCCGGCATCACGCGCGACGGACTGCTCATGCGGATGCCGGACGAGGACTGGCACGCCGTCCTAGAGACGAACCTCGGCGGCGTCTTCCACACGTGCCGCGCGGCCTCTCGGGGGATGCTGAAGCGGCGCTCCGGCTCGATCGTGAACCTCTCCAGCGTCGTCGGCGTCCACGGCAATCCCGGCCAGACGAACTACGCGGCGGCGAAGGCCGGGATCATCGGCTTCACGAAGTCGCTCGCGCGGGAGCTCGGCAACCGCGGGGTTCGCGCCAACGTGGTCGCCCCCGGCTACATCTCGACGCGGCTGACGGAGGAGCTGCCCGACGAGCTGAAGGAGCTGATGCTCCAGAACACGCCCCTCGGCCGTTTCGGCGCGCCGGAGGACGTGGCCGGGGCGGTACGCTTCCTCTGCTCGGACGAGGCCTCGTTCATCACGGGCGAAGTGCTCCTCGTCGACGGCGGCCTGGGGATGTGACATGAGACGTAGGCTCGACGGAGTCGAACAAGGAGCGGAGGGGG
>JBBDQR010000012.1:1877-12400 GCA_040905885.1 Gaiellaceae bacterium
AGCCGCCGGCTTGGCCGGCGGCGGAGCGGGAATGAGCATGAACGGCAGGAGAAGGGTCGTGGTGACCGGCCTCGGCGCAGTGACGCCGCTGGGCAACGACGTCCGCACGACCTGGGAGGGCCTGCTCGCGGGCGAGTCGGCCGCCGCCGAGATCACGCGCTTCGATGCGTCCGCGTACCACACGCACTTCGCCTGCGAGGCGAAGGGGTTCGAGCCGACGGAGTACATCGAGCACAAGCAGGCCCGGCGGATGGACCGCTTCGCGCAGATGATCGTCGCTGCCGCCCGCCAGGCCGAGCAGGACTCGGGGATCGACGTCGCCGCCGAGCCCGACCGCATCGGCGTCGCGGTGGCGACCGGCATCGGGGGGCTGAAGGCCTACCAGGACTGCTACGACACACTCCGCGACCGCGGTCCCGACCGCGTGAACCCGTTCTCGATCCCGGCGATCATTCCGAACATGGGCGCCGCCTGGGTCTCGATGGAGCTCGGGACGAAGGGCCCGCTCAGCTCGCAGTGCACGGCCTGCGCGGCCTCGAACATGGCGATCGGCGAGTCGATGGACGCGATCCGGCTCGGCCGCGCCGAGGTGATGCTGGCCGGCGGCGCCGAGGCGCCGATCACCGAGGTCGGGATCGCCGGCTTCGGGGCGATGCGGGCGCTCTCGCGGCGGAACGACGACCCGAAGCGCGCGAGCCGGCCGTTCGACATGGAGCGCGACGGCTTCGTGATGGGCGAGGCGGGCGCGATCCTCGTGCTCGAGGAGCTCGAGCACGCGCAGGCGCGCGGTGCGAAGATCTACGGTGAGCTGCTCGGCTACGGGGTCTCGTCCGACGCGACGCACATCACCGAGCCCGATCCGACCGGCGAGAACCCCGCTCGCTCGATGCGGAATGCGATGGCCGACGCTGGTGTCGACCCCGGCGAGATCGACTACATCAACGCCCACGGCACCTCGACCCCGCTCGGCGACGCGGCCGAGACGCGGGTGATCAAGATCGCGCTCGGCGAGGAGAACGCCCGGAAGACGCCCGTGTCCTCGACGAAGGGCGCGACGGGGCACTGCCTTGGCGCGGCGGGCGCCGTGGAGGCGATCTTCTCCGTGCTCGCCTGCCGTGAGGGCAAGCTGCCGCCGACGATCAACTACGAGTCCGAGGACCCGCAGTGCGACCTCGACTACATCCCGAACGAGGCGCGCGACGCGGACGTGCGCATCGCCTGCTCGAACTCGTTCGGCTTCGGCGGCCACAACGCGACGATTGTCGTTAGGCGCTGGGACGAGTGAACTCGTCCCAGCGGTTTGCGCCTCGCCGCGCCCGACAGGTGCTCGGCCTCTCGGCCGGCTAAGCCGGCCTTCGGCCGCGGGACTGACACGGCGCTTCCGGCACAGGAAGGCCAGAGCCCTCCGCGCGCGGGCTTCGCCCGGGCGCTCCGGGCAGTAGCCCCTGCGCCAGGAACGACGCATCGTGACGGACGAGCTGCGCGGCCTGCGGCCGCATCGATCTCGCCCGTCCGAGTGGTCACTGCTGCAGCGATAGGCTCACCGCCGTGGACCGCTGGGCCACGTTCGACTGCTACGGGACACTCGTCGACTGGAACGCCGGGCTGCGCGGCGCGTTCGGGAGCGACGAGCTGCTGGCGCGCTACCACGAGCTCGAGCCGCAGGTGCAGGCCGAGAGGCCGTCGCGGTCGTACCGTGAGGTGATGCGCGAGGTCGCGCGGCGGCTCGGCGTCGACGCCGACCCCGCGGAGTCGCTCCCCGGCTGGCCCGTCTTCCCGGACGTGCGGCCGGCGCTCGAGGAGGCCCGGGAGCGCGGCTGGCGGCTGGCGATCCTCTCCAACACCGACCGCGACCTGCTCGACGCGTCCATGGCGGCCATCGGCGTGCCCTTCGACCTCTCCGTCGTCGCCTCCGAGGTCCGCTCGTACAAGCCGGCCCCCCGCCACTGGCACGCGTTCGGGGAGCGGGCCGGCCGCCTGCCCGACGCGCACGTGGCGCAGAGCCACTTCCACGACGTCGTGCCGGCGGCGGGCCTCGGCATTCCCACTGTCTGGATCAACCGGCTCGGCGAGAGGGGCGACCTCCCGCCGACGGTCGAGCTGCCATCGCTGACGGGGCTCGGCGACGCTTTGGAGCGGCTGTGAGACCCCCTCGTCCCGAAGACGCGCCGCGCGTCGCGGAGCTGGTCAACCTCCACTCGCCGGAGCCCTTCGACGTCCTCTGGGTCGAGCGCGAGTGGACGGAGCCCGGCTTCGACCTCGAGGCCGACGCGCGGATCGACGGCGACGCGTACGCCTCCGTCTGGGACGGGCGCGGCGGGAAGGCGTGGATCGACCTCCAGGGCGCGCCGACGCCGGAGCTGCTGGCGTGGGCCGAGGCGCGCGCGCGCGAGAAGGGGCTCGTCCGCGCGCTGGGCGGGGCCTGGACGAGCAATGCGGCGGTCAAGGAGCTCCTCGAGGGAGCGGGCTACGACGTCGTGCGGTACCACTACCGCATGCGGATCTCCCTGGGAGACGCCGGCGAGGACCCGTCGTGGCCCGAGGGTGTGACCGTCAGGCCGTTCCGGCCCGGCGACGAGCGGGTCTTCTACGACGTCCACCAGGAGACGTTCGAGGATCACTGGGAGCACGACGAGCCCGACCCCTACGACGAGTGGGCGCACTGGATGCTGCAGCCGCCCATCTTCGAGCCGGAGCTCTGGTTCGTCGCCGAGGAGGGCGACGAGCCGGCCGGGATCGCGATCTGCCACAAGAGGCCCGAGATCTCCGGTCTCGGCTGGGTCGGGATCCTCGGCGTGCGGCGCGCGTGGCGGCGCCGAGGCCTCGGGATGGCGCTGCTGATGCTCGCCTTCCAGGAGTTCCGCGCACGCGGCTTCGGCGAGGCCGGCCTCGGCGTCGACGCGGAGAGCATCACCGGCGCGACGCGACTCTACGAGCGCGCCGGGATGCACGTGTCCGCGCGCAGCGACACCTACGAGAAGGCGCTGTGAGCCGGCTCCGCGCCCGCTGCCCGCACTGCCTCACGCTGACGGCGGTCGCGGTCGGAGCGGGCTACGAGTGCCACGTCTGCGGCCGCACGCACGTGGCCGGGCTCGTCCGCGTCCCGCGCGCCTGGGGCGAGGACGGTGAGCCGATGGCCGAGGCCGCCGGGCTGGGACTTCCCTACCCCGAGGCGGGCGTGATCGAGGAGGAGACGCTCGGCGAGCAGACGCTCGCGCTCGCCGCCGACCTGCCCGAGCGCCCGCTCGTCCTCGGCGGCTGCTGCTGCGCGCACATCGGCGCGATCGAGGGCCTCGCCGCCCGCTCCGGCCGGCTCGCCGTCGTCTGGCTCGACGCGCACGGCGACCTGAACACGCCCGAGACCTCCCCCTCGGGGAACGCGTGGGGGATGCCGCTGCGGCTGGCGATCGACTCCGGCGCAGTCGACCCGCGGGACGTCGCGCTCGTCGGCGCGCGCAACCTCGACCCGCCCGAGGAGGAGTACGTCGAGCGGGCGGGGATCCACCGCGACGACGTGGACGGCGCGATCGAGGGCGCGGACGCCGTCTACGTCGCCCTCGACGGCGACGTCTTCCGGCCCGGCGAGCTGAACGTGTTCATGCCGGAGCCCGGCGGCCCGAGCCTCGACGAGGTGGAGGCCGTCCTCGGCAGGCTCGCCGGCAGGGCCCAGATCGCCGGCGCGGGCGTCTCGGGCCTCCGCCCGGATCCCCGCAACGTCGAGCCCTTGACCCGCCTGCTCGCCGCCCTGGGCCTGTAACCGGCCGCCGGCGAGCCAGGTCTAAACTCATCCAGCCGTGTCCGAGCGCATCGACGTCTCCATCGAGTCCAAGCAGCCCGAGTCGCCCTCGGGCAAGCGGCACCCGAACACGTGCCCGGTCTGCGAGTCGCACTACCGGGACGACGAGCTCCGGGAGGCGCTCTGGGTCTGCGGTCACTGCGGCCATCACTTCCCGATGCCGGCGCGCGCCCGCGTCGAGCAGCTTGCCGACGAGGGGACGTGGCAGGAGGAGGCGGCCGAGATCCGCTCCGACGACCCGCTCTCGTTCTTCGACCTGCGGCCCTACTCCGAGCGGCTCGTGGAGGCCGAGCTGAACACCGGCCTCGGCGAGGCGATCGTGGTCGGCCAGGCGTCGATCGGCGGCCACGCGTGCGGGCTCGCGGTCATGGACTTCGCCTTCATGGGCGGCTCGATGGGCAGCGCGGTCGGCGAGAAGTTCTCCCGCATCTGCGACAGCGCCGCCGAGCGCCGGGTCCCGCTCGTCTCGGTCTCCGCGTCGGGCGGCGCGCGCATGCAGGAGGGGATTCTCTCGCTGATGCAGCTGCCGAAGACCGTGGCGGCCGTCGAGGACTTGCACGACGCGGGGTGCCCCTTCATCAGCGTGATGACGCATCCGACGACCGCGGGCGTGCTGGCCAGCTTCGCGACGCTCGGCGACGTGCTGCTCGCCGAGCCCGGTGCGCTCCTGATCTTTGCCGGCCCCCGGGTCGTGCAGCAGACGACGCGCGAGAAGCTGCCGGACGACTTCGCGCTCTCCGAGTCGAACTTCCGCCTCGGTCACGTGGACGCGGTCGTGCCGCGCGACGAGCTGCCAGCCGTCCTGACCCGCCTCCTGGGGCTGTTCGCCGATGGCCGATGACCACCCCAGAAAGCGCTTCGCGCTTCCAGGGGGCCCCGGTAATGAGGCCGAGCTGAGGCTGCGCGAGCGGCTGAGCAAGCTGCGCTCGATGCGGCTGCTCGGCGGCACGCGCCTCGAGGGGGAGCTGGAGCGGCTCGAGCGCCAGCTCGAGCGGATGCAGGCCGAGCCGACCGCCGAGGAGATCTGGCGCTCCGTCGAGCTCGCCCGCCACCAGGACCGGCCCTACACGCTGGATTACGTCGGCCGCCTGTTCGACGACTTCTTCGAGCTCCACGGCGACCGCGCGCAGGGGGACGACCAGGCGATCGTCGCCGGGCTCGGCCGCTTCGACGGGCGCACGGTGGCCGTCGTCGGCCACCAGAAGGGCCGCGACCTGAAGGAGCGCACCGCGCGCAACTTCGGCATGGCGTACCCCGAGGGCTACCGGAAGGCGATGCGGACGATGCGGCTCGCCGACCGGTTCCGGTTCCCGGTGATCACGCTCGTCGACACCCCCGGCGCGTATCCGGGAGTCGTCGCCGAGGAGCACGGACAGGGTGGCGCGATCGCGACGTCGCAGGCGGTGATGCTGCGGCTGACCGTGCCGACCGTCGCCTGCATCATCGGCGAGGGCGGCTCGGGCGGGGCGATCGCGATCGCGGTCGCCGACCGCGTGCTGATGCAGGAGAACGCGATCTACTCGGTGATCTCGCCGGAGGGCTGTGCGGCCATCCTCTGGCGCGACGCCTCCCAGGCGCGCAAGGCCGCGGAGGCCTTCAAGCCCGACGCGAACCACTGCCTCGAGCTTGGCGTCATCGACGGGATCGTGCTCGAGCCCGAGGGCGGCGCGCACGCGGATCACGACGGGGCGGCCCGGCTGCTCGGCGAGTCGCTGCGTGAGGCTCTGGAGGAGCTCGACGGCGTCCCCGGTGACGAGCTTCGGCGCTCCCGGCGCGCGAAGTTCCGCTCACTCGGCGTCTACGCCTGATCTTCAGGGGTTTTCCGGAGGCCTTTCCACAGTCTCCACAGACTTTTCCCCTGCTTGTAAGAGGGGTTTGCCGGTCCATCCACCGTCCGAGGCCGGCAACCGCCGGCCCCGGACTACGACCCCCCATGTGCGGAGATAACTCCGCGCGGGCTCAGCACCCGCTGTCCGTCTGAACCTCTCCGACCCCTCGGGACCCGAAACATCGCGAGTGCCCCGACGCGAAACGGGCAAGCTACACCGGTGCCGGGCGAGGAGCTCCGCGAGTACAAGCGCAAGCGCGACCCGAAAGCGACGCCCGAGCCGATGGGCGCGCGCAAGCGTCGCCGGAAGGCGCCGATCTTCGTCGTCCAGCGGCACGACGCGCGACGACTCCATTACGACTTCCGGCTCGAGCGCGACGGCGCGCTCGCCAGCTGGGCCGTCCCCAAGGGCGTGCCCCTGGAGCCGGGGCGGCAGCACCTCGCCGTCCACGTCGAGGACCACCCGCTCGACTACGCGACCTTCGAGGGCGAGATCCCCAAGGGCGAGTACGGCGCCGGCACCGTCGAGATCTGGGACCGCGGCACCTACGAGCTCGTCGAGGAGAAGAAGGACGGCGGCCTCACCGTTCGCCTCCACGGCGAACGCCTCGACGGCGTCTGGGCGCTCGTGCCCGCGAAGCTCTCGGGCGACGCCAAGAACTGGCTCCTGATCCGCAAGCGCGAGCAGGACGGCGCCGCGGCCTCGCACCGCGAGTACCGGCCGATGCTCGCGACCCTGTCGAAGGAGATCCCCGGCGAGGGCTGGCTGTTCGAGATCAAGTGGGACGGCTACCGGATCGTCTCGCGGGTGGCCGGCGGTGAGGCCGAGCTCCGCTCGCGGAAGTGGGAAGAGTACTCGCGGCGCTTCCCCGGCGTTGCCGCCGCCCTGCCGGCCGCGCTCCGCTCGCCGGACTGCGTCGTCGACGGCGAGGTCTGCGCCCTCGACGAGCAGGGGCGCCCGAGCTTCTCGGCGATGCAGCAGGGGAAGCCCGACACGTCGATCGTCTACTACCTCTTCGACCTGCTCGAGCTGGACGGCGAGCCGCTGATCGAGCTGCCTTTCGTCGAGCGCCGCGCCCGGCTGGAGGAGCTGCTCGACCGGCGCAACCGGACCGTCCGGCTCTCCGAGACCTTCGACGACGGGGAGGCGCTGGCCCAGGTCGTCAGCGAGCAGGGGCTCGAGGGGATGATGGCCAAGCGGGTCGACTCGCGGTACCGGCTCGGCGAGCGGACGCGCGACTGGCTCAAGATCAAGCCCGGCAAGCAGCGGCAGGAATTCATCGTCGCGGGCTACACGAGCGGCCAGGGCCGCCGCGCCGGGAGCTTCGGCTCGCTCGTCCTCGCCGTGCGCAAAGGTCGCGAGCTCGTCTACGCCGGCAACGTCGGCACCGGCTTCACCGAGGCCGAGATCGAGCGGCTGCTGGCGAAGCTCCGGCCGCTCGAACGGCCCGATTCGCCCTTCGATACACCGCCGAAGATGCCGCGGGTGCGGAAGGGCGACGTCGTCTGGGTGGAGCCGCGGCTCGTGGCGGAGGTCGAGTTCGTCGAGTGGACGCACGACGAGCGGCTGCGCGCGCCCTCCTATCTCGGCCTGCGAGAGGACAAGGCGCCCGAGGAGGTTCGCCGCGAGGAGCCGCTCGCCGACGAGATCCGCAAGGGCTCGCGGACGCTCAAGCTCTCCAACCTCGACAAGGTCTTCTGGCCCGAGGAGGGGATCACGAAGGGCGACCTGCTGGCCTACTACCGCTCCGTCGCGCCGGTGCTCGTCCCCCATCTCCGCGACCGTCCGTTCACGCTCAAGCGCTATCCGAACGGCATCGAGGAGGACTTCTTCTTCCAGAAGGACGCGCCCAAGGGCATGCCGGAGTGGATCCAGACCGCGCCGGTGCAGGCCACGAGCCGGGAGAAGCCGCGCCGGACGCGGACGATCCAGGCGCCGCTCGTCAACGACGAGCTGGCGCTGCTGTGGATGGTGAACATGGGCTGCATCGACCTGAACGCGTGGTACTCGCGCGTCGACAGGCCCGACCGGCCGGACTTCGTCCTCTTCGACCTCGACCCGTCGCCCGACGTCGGCTTCCCCGAGGTCGTCCAGGTCGCGCTGCTCGTACGCGACGCTCTGGAGGCGCTGGGGCTCGAGGGCTTCCCGAAGACGAGCGGCGCCGACGGGATCCACGTGCTCGTGCCCGTGGAACGGCGCCACACGTACGAAGAGACCCGCGAGTTCTGCGAGATCGTCGCCCGCGCGCTCGTCCGCACGCACCGGGGCCTCGTCACGACCGAGTGGTCGAAGGCCAAGCGGCGCGGCGTCCTGATCGACTGCAACCAGAACGGCGAGGGGAAGACGATCGCGTCGGTCTACTCGGTGCGCCCGCGGCCGGGCGCGCCCGTCTCGACGCCGCTCCGGTGGGACGACGTGAACGAGAAGCTCGACCCGCTTGCGTTCACGATGGAGACGGTGCTCGGGCGGGTGGAGCGCTTCGGCGACCTCTTCGAGCCGGTGCTCTCGACCCGGCAGCGGCTGGATCGCGCGCTGGGTGGCCTCCGCCGTGGGTAGCGTCGAGGCCGACCGAGCGAAAAGCAAGCCGGGCTAGGACGCAGGGAGCGCGCGTACGCTTTGCGTACGGGCGCGACCGAGGACAACGCCCGGCGCCGCTTTGCAGCCGGGCGGGCCGGCGCTACTCGCGGTGGCGGCCACCTAAGGCCGCTGGAGCTTGACGTAGCCGCCGACGGGCTCGAAGCCGAGCCGCGCGTACCAGTCCTTCGGCCAGTCGTTCGCGTCGGCGACGAGGAAGACGAACTCCGCGCCGGCGGTGTAGGCCTCCGCCAGGGCGGTCAGGACGACGGCTGTCCCGTGGCCCCGGCAACGGGACGCCTCGGCGGTGACGACGTCCTCGATCTGCGCGTCCGGCGGGTCGAGATAGAGATCGGCAGCCGCGACGAGCTCGGCGCCCTCGAGGGCGCCGAAGAAGCGTGCGGTCACGTCCTCGGCGATCAGCCCCTTCGCGGCGAGCAGCTGGTCGGCGACCGCCGATGAGCCCCACGAGGCGCCGAGGATCTGAGCGCGCCGGAGCGGCTCGAGCGCCTCGCGGCCGACCTCGGTCGCTCGTTGCACGGGCTCCGGGGCAGGGCCTTGGTGCAGCATCACCAATCCGCGGTGGGACACCTCGGGTGCGTCCGCGAGCTCGTCGCCGGGGATCGTCGCGACCGGGAGGTCGAGCCGCCGAAGCTCGGCGAGGATCTCCTCCACGGTCGCGGGCCGCTCGACGAAGAGGTAGTTCGAGTCGTGCCGGAGCGGGACGCGGCTGTCGCGCACGGCGGTGCCGAGCGGCACGGCCTCCTCCGTCTCGCCTGCCGAGTCGGCGCGCCGCATGAACCGCCAGGCCCGGGCCACGTCGTCAGTCACCGGCGAGGCCCCGCGGGTGCCCGAGCGTCCCCAGCTCGGCGATGTCGCGCCGGAAGAGCAGGCCGACCGTCCAGTCCACGACGACACGCAGCTTCCGCGAGAGGAGCGGCAGCTGGTAGAGGTGGTACGTCCGCGTCACGAACCAGCCGAGGAAGCCGCGCAGCCGGAAGCCGGGGATCTCGGCGATCCCCTTGTGCCGTCCCAGCGTCGCCACCTGGCCGAGCATCCGGTAGCGGTAGGGCCGCGGAGGGCCGGTGAGGTTGCGGGCGAGACGGCGGGCCTGCCGAAGCGCGTGCTGGGACGTCGGCGGGTCGAAGGCGCCGGGTGTCGCCGCGTTCGGGACGGCCGCGGAGTCTCCGAGCGCCCAGACGCTCTCGGTTCCGTGGACGCGCAGGGTCTCGTCGACGAGCACGCGGCCTCGCTCGTCCAGGGGCAGGCCGAGCTCGGCGATGAGCGGGTTCGGGCGCACGCCCGCGGTCCAGACGAGCGTATGCGTCGGGATCCGTTCGCCGTCCGAGAGGGTCACGGCACCCGCCTCCGCGGACTCGAGCGTGGTCGAGACCCTGACCTCGACGCCGCGGCGGGCGAGCTCCCGCGCGGCGTAGTCGCCGAGCCGCGTCGGGATCTCGGGCAGGATCTTCGGCGCCGCGTCGACGAGCACCCAGCGCTGTGGCGCGTCGCGGAGGGTGGGGTAGTAGCGCAGGGCGTCGCGCACGAGGTCGGCCAGCTCGGCGAGCGCCTCGACACCCGCGTAGCCCGCTCCGACGAACACGAACGTGAGATGCGCGGGATCCGGGCTCGCGGCCGCCGCCTCGAGCTCCCGCAGCACGTGGTTGCGGAGGTGGATCGCATCGGCGAGGTCCTTGAAGCCGAGCCCGTGCTCGGCCAGCCCCGGGATCGGGAGCGTCCGCGGCACGGCGCCGAGGGCGAGCACGACGTGCTCGTACGAGAAGTCGAGCCGCTGCCCCTCCGCCGTCTCGACGCGCGCCAGCCCGGTGGCCGTCCCGAGCACCAGCTCCGCGTGCGGGCACATCATCCGCAGCGGCACGACCACGTGGCGGGGCTCGAGCGTCCCGGACGCGGCCTCCGGCAGCAGCGGGGTGAAGAGCATGAAGTTCTCGCGCCCCACGATCGTGCAGCCGCGGCGACCCAGCAGCCGCGCGACGTAGCTGCCGGCGAAGCCGCCGCCAAGCACGAGGATCCCACCCTTCGCCTCCACGCTCCTATCATCGCCTCAGTGCAGGTTGCGGTGATCGGGAGCGGGGCGGAGCACGAGGCGCGGGCCGAGGAGGTGGGCCGCCTGCTCGCCGAGCGAGGGGTCACTGTCGTCTGCGGGGGCCGGCAGGAGGTGATGGCGGCCGCGGCGCGCGGCGCCAAGCAGGCGGGCGGCACGACGATCGGGATCCTCCCCGGCGAGACGCGGGCAGACGCGAACGAGTGGATCGACCACGCCGTCGTCACCGGCATCGGCCACGGGCGCAACCTCGCCGTGG
>JBBDQR010000013.1:0-12282 GCA_040905885.1 Gaiellaceae bacterium
GCGGGGTCGGCGGCGCGCCTCGCTGGCGGCGCCCGCGCCCGGGGACGGCCGCTCGAAGCCGTCCGCCTCTCGGAGGGCTCCCACGACGACGAGGCGCTCGCGGAGCGCGCGGCCGCGCTCGCGCAGCTCGGCCGGCTCGACGAGGCGGAGGCGCTCTTCCGCTCGATCGACGGCGGGGACGAGCGCGTCCGGCTGATGGTCCGCTCCGGGCTCGGCGCGATCGCCCGTGCCCGCGGCCTCTACGAGGAGGCCGAGCGAGAGCTTCGCGCGGCGATCGCCGAGGCCGGGACCGCCTTCGGCACCTGCTCGCTCGAGGCGGCCGCCGCGCTGAACGCGCTCGGCATGGTCTTCAGGTACTCGGGGCGGTTCGAGGAGGCGCAGGAGCTCTATCTGCGTGCGCTCGAGGTCGTCGAAGCAGCCGTCGGCGAGCTGCATCCGGACGTGGCGTCGATCCACCACAACCTCGGCGGCCTCGAGCACGTCCGGGGCAACCTGGATGCGGCGGCCGAGCACGCCCGGCGCTCGGTCGAGCTCCGGCGCGAGACGGTGGGCCCCGCTCACCCGGCCGTGGCCGAGGACGAGGCCGCCTACGCGGCGATCCTCGTCGGTCTCGGCCGCGACGACGAGGCCGAGCGGCTGCTCCGCGACGCGCTCGGCGTCCTCGAAGACGTCCTGGGCTCGGCCCATCCCGAGACGGCCGCCGCCTGGAACAACCTCGCAGGCGTTCTCCAGCGGCGCGGGGACTACGACGCTGCCGACGACGCGTACCGCAGGTCGCTGGAGGCGAAGGAGCGGATGCTCGGGCCCGACCATCCCGCGGTCGCGATCACGCTGAACAACCTCGGCGTCAACGCGCGGCGGCGCGGCCGGCCGGAGGAGGCGGAGCTGCTGTACCGCCGGGCGCTCGCGATTCTCGAGGGTCGCGTCGAGCCGGACCATCCGAATCTCTTGCTTACGACACGGAACTACGCGAAGCTCCTGCGGGAGGCCGGACGCGAGGCCGAGGCGGACGAGCTCGAGAGGCTCAGGAAGAAGCCGCCCGGGCCGGCCGTCTAGAGCGAACACGCCGCCGTCCTGGCGACGACACCGAATGAGGAGGCATCGTGGACGGAGAGCAGGAAGAGCGGGAGAAGATCGTGCTGAACACGAACGAGGACATCCTCGCGGACGACGACGTCGCGGGGCACAGGCTCGCCTCGAACACGAACGAGGACGCCATCCCGGATCGCGAGGAGCGGGAGCGGATCGCGCTGAACACGAACGAGGACGCCGTCGCGGACGACGACGTCGAGGGCCACAGGCTCGCGGCGAACACGAACGAGGACGCCGTGGGCGACGCCGAGGACGGCGAGCGCCAGAGGCTCTCGTCGAACACGAACGAGGAGATCGTCTCCGACGAGGACTGATCGCCGAGAGAGCTGAACGGCGCCCAATCCGGGCGCCGTCAGCGTCCGGCTTCTCGCCGCGTCGGGGATGATCCAGCGGTGGAGCCGATCGCGCTCGCTGAGATCGAGGCAGCCCGCCGCCGGATCGCCGACGTGGCCGTGCGGACGCCGCTCGTCCGGCTGAACGCCGACGGGCCGGCCGAGATCTGGCTCAAGCTCGAGAACCTGCAGCCGATCGGCTCGTTCAAGCTCCGCGGCGCGGCGAACGCCGTCCTCTCCACCGGCCGGGAGCTCCTGCACGAGGGGCTCTGGACGGCGAGCGCCGGGAACATGGCCCAGGGAGTGGCCTGGTGCGCCCGGCTGCTCGGCGTGCCGTGCCGCGTGGTCGTGCCCGAGGGCGCGCCGGAGACGAAGCTCGCGGCGACGCGGCGGCTCGGGGCGGAGGTGACCGCGGTGCCGTTCGACGAGTGGTACGAGGTCTTCCGCACCCACGAGCTGGAGGGGATGACGGGCCTCTTCGTCCACGCCTTCTCGGACGAGGCGGTGATGGCGGGTAACGGGACGATCGGGCTCGAGCTCGTCGAGGACCTCGCCGAGTTCGAGACGGTGGTCATCCCCTTCGGGGGTGGCGGCCTCGCGGCGGGTGTCGCGTCCGCGCTGCGCGTGCTCCGGCCGGACGTGCGGATCTACGCGGCCGAGGTGGAGAGCGGCGCGCCGCTCGCGCCCTCGCTCGAGGCCGGCGAGCCGGTCCGCGTCGACTACCGGCACAGCTTCGTGGACGGGATCGGCGGCCCGTTCGTGTTCCCCGAGATGCTCGAGCTCGCGCGCGAGCTGCTGGACGGCTCGCTGGTCGTCGGGCTGGACGACGTCGCGGCGGCGGTGCGGCTGCTCGCCGAGCGGGCCCGGGTCGTGGCCGAGGGAGCGGGTGCCGCCGCGCTGGCGGCCGCGCAGGAGCTCGAGGGGCGCGTCGTCGCCATCGTCTCCGGCGGCAACATCGACCTCGACGTGCTGGCGAGGATCCTGCGCGGCGACACCGTTCGCTAGGCTCGCGCCGTGGCCGAGCTCAACGCCATCGGGATCGTCGCCTCGGATCTCGCGCGCTCGATCTCCTTCTACCGGCTACTGGGGATCGACTTCCCCGAGGAGGAGGGCCACATCGAGGCGCGACTGCCGAGCGGCGTCCGGTTCATGCTCGACTCCGAGGAGGTCGTGCGCAGCTTCCGGCCCGACTGGACGCGGGAGACCGGCAACCAGCTGGGGCTCGCGTTCGAGTGCGACTCGCCCGCGGACGTCGACGAGGTCTACGCACGTGCCACGGGCGCTGGGTTCCAGGGCGAGAAGGAGCCGTTCGACGCGTTCTGGGGCCAGCGCTACGCGCAGCTCCGCGATCCCGACGGCGTGCCGATCGACCTTTACGCGCCGCTGAGCAGCTGAAGCAGCCGCAGGGCGTAGGCCGGCGCGGTCGGCTCGTCCTCATGGCGGAAGTAGGCGTAGACGTCGACGCCCGCGTCGAGCAGCGGCGCGAGCCGCTCCGCGAGCCCGCGCAGGTCGGCGTCGGTATACGGCGGCTCGCGGAAGCGGAGGTAGCGGAAGGCTGCGTCGGACTCCCAGTCGTTCACGCGGACGGCGGGAGAGACGTCGACGCCGTCCCAGCTCGGGTGGCGCAGGTCGAGAGCGAGCGGCAGGTCGGTCTCGGCGAGGCGCTCCAGCAGCCGGTCGTCGCGCTTGGCCTGGACGACGATCCTGACCGGGCCGAGGCGGTCGCCCAGGAGACGGACCCGTTCGTCCGACCAGCGCAGCTTGACCGCGAACCGGAAGCCGGCGGGCGTCGCCTCGGCCCAGCGCTGGAACTGCTCCGGGGCCGGTAGCCGGTACCCGGTGCTGTTCAGCTCGACCGACGGCAGGCGCTCCGCGTAGAGGCGCAGGAAGTCGGTCGGCTTCGCCTCCGGCGGGTAGAAGCCGCCGCGCCAGGTCGGGTATGAGAACCCGGAGGTTCCGACATACGCCCTCGTTACACTCGCCGGCATGGCGGTCACGCCTGAAGTGTTGCCCGAGAACACCGTCCGCGTGCTCGACCACGGCTTCGTCCGCCTCGACGCGGCCATGGCGACCGACCTCTCAGTCGTCAACGCCGCGCGGGTCAGCTTCGCCCGGCGCAAAGACGAGATGGACGAGTCCGACGAGGGGCTGATCCGCTTCCTGATGCGCGATCGCCACGGGACGCCCTTCGAGCATAACGCCTTTCGCTTCCACATCCGCTGCCCGATCTTCGTCGCGCGCGAGTGGTTCCGACACCGGGTTGGCTCTTTCAACGAGTTCAGCATGAGGTACGCGCGGGCGACCGACGAGTTCTACGTCCCGGAGCCCGAGGACGTGCGCTCCCAGGTCGGCAAGCCGGGCGCCTACTCCTTCGAGCCGGTCGACCCGGAGCTTGCCGAGGCCACGCGCGAGACGCTGCAGGAGGTCTACGAGACCGCCTACGCGGCCTACGAGCGACTTGTCGAGCAGGGAGTGGCGCGCGAGCTCGCGCGAAGCGTGATGCCCGTTGGCGCCTACACCGAGTTCTACTGGACGGTCAACGCGCGCTCGCTGATGAACTTCGTCTCGCTACGGGCGGCCGAGACGGCCCAGCGCGAGATCCGCCGCTACGCCGAGGCGTGCGAGACCTTCCTGGAGAAGCTGATGCCCGTGACGCACGGGGCATTCGTCGCCAGCGGCCGCGTCGCGCCCTAACCGGAACGCGTTCGCCGCGTCATAGAGGGTGTGGGGGGTCGGATCGCAGTCGTCGCCGCGTTCGCGGCGCTCGCGGTGCCGGCCGACGCCCTCGCCGTCGACCACGTCTGGGCTGTCGCTGAAGCCGGCCAAGGTCGCTAGCGCCTGGACGCTGACCGGCTCCTCGGCGAGCGGCGACTTCTACCCGAACGGCAAGGAGATCCTCGGCGTGACGCTGAACCGCCGTCGCTCGGCGACCGCCGTCGAGCGGCACGCGCTCCGCGCGAGCCTCGCCAGGCCGACCGTGTCGTTCGACGGGCGCCGCGGCCGCTGGCGGGCGAGCGGCGTCAACGGCGCCCTCGACGTGAACATGACGATCGCGACGAGCGGCAAGCCGCAGGAGGTCACGGAGGCGCTCGGCTGCCGCGGCGCGTTCCTGCGCGTGCCGGTCACCTTGGCGGGCACGTTCGCCGTCCGGACGGGAACGAAGGCGCTCCAGACGATCCGCCGCACGCGCCTGACCGCGCTGATCACCTACAACCCCGGCGGACAGCTCGGCTGCGGGCCCGTCTCCTCCGGCTGCGAGGCCGGCGCGACGCTCACCGCGTCGAGCGGGCTCAAGCGGCTCTTCGTCGACACGGAGCGGAAGGCGCTGGCCCTGACCTTCCCCGCTTCGGGCGGCTGGTACCACGTCCTCGAGCGCGAGCAGGTGCAGGTCACCGGCGACCTCCCGACGATCCGCGTCGACGCGTCCGGCCTGGGCTCGGTGACGTTCTCGGAGACGAAGGCGTTCGAGGGCGGGGGCGAGAGCTGCCGCATCGTGACGGCCGAGGGCACGCTCACCGGCACGCTGACAGCGCGCTTCGCCGCCTGGGGGCCCCGGACGTTCCGGGCGAAGAGCGCGCAGTACCGGCGCGTCGAGTCGCCCTAAGGCACTAGCCGGACCAGGGATCGGCGGCGCCGAGCAGGAGCTGCGGGACGATGCCCTCGTGCCGCCCCACGACCCGTCCGGTCGCAAGGTCGACGACGGAGAGCGTCTGGCCCGGGCCGCCGCCGAACCCAACGTACGCCCGCCCGCCGATGATGCCCGAGACCCACGGGGAGCGATCGGGGAAGAGGGCGAAGCGCTCCTCCCCGTACGGGCTGTAGGCGACGAGCCCGATGCCAGTGCCGCTCGCCAGCAGCGTCCCCTCTGCGAAGAGGAACCCGCTTGCCCGCTCGTTGACGGTCCGCACCGACCATGTCTGCGCGTCGATGAGCTCGAGGCCGGCGGGCGTCCAGGTCTGGCGCTCGATCCTGCCGTCGCGCACCGTCGCCCGGCCGTCGCTGCCCGACACGGCGAGCAGGCCATTGCCCAGCCAGCGCGCAGTCCGGGTCGGACCGTCGGAGCCCTTCGCCCGCGCGGCCGGCTCGAGCCAGTCGCGCAGTCGCCCCAGCAGCGAGACCGGCCGGGAGAGCGCGCGCTCGCGGACGGCGAGGGTCGCCAAGTCGATCTCGAGGACGGGGCCTTCGGCCGGCACCACGAACGCGCGTGCGCCCTCCGGATCGACGGCGAGGCCGGGCACCCGCTGGCGGAAGACCCACGGCTCGCCGTCCGGCTCGACCCAGCCCGCGACCAGGTCCAGCCCGATCGTGCGCACTCGGCCATCCGCATCGACGACGGCGAGGCGCGCCGCGCCCATTCCGTCCCCCGGGGCGAGCAGCAGCGCGAGCCCGCCGGGCGTGCGCGCCGTGCGCAACAGCGTCCCGGTCAGCTGCGCGCGTCGTACGACGCGGCGGGCGAGCGGGTCGTACGCGACGACCTCGACCAGGCCCCAGCCGCGGCCGGGCGAGAGGGCGAGCACGCGGTTCGGCGCGGGCCAGGCGACGGCGCCGAGGCCGTGCGTCAGGCGCACCATCGCCCGCTGGCGCAGCGAGACCGGGTCGACGACGCGCACGACGTCGCGCCCCGTGCTCGTCTGCGCCGCGACCGCCAGCAGCGAGCGGTCGGGCGAGAAGGACCAGCTACCCGAGGTCGGGCCCACGTAGATGCGCCGTCCCGTCGCCTCGAGCGAGGCGGGCTCGATCCGGGCCAATCTCCAGCCCGAGCCCTCGAAGACGAGTCCGAGCAGCGGGCCCGGGTTCGACGAGGCCGCCGGCCAGGTCGCCCAAGGAGCCGCGCTCGTCGCGGGCACGGCGAGCGCGACCAGGGCGAGCAGCATTGCCCCGCGCCACGCCATCACGGAAGTATTACCCCGGCGCCGCCCTGCGGGTTCCGCTAGATCTCGTCCGTGCGGAGCAGGATGCGCGCCGACCCGGGCGGGGTCACCGCCCAGCCGTCGTACTCCCGCAGCCGGTAGGGCGCGTTCAGGGTCGTCACCGTGCGGCCCTTGACCAGGAAGACGCCGCAGGAGACGACCGGCTTGCCGTCCCTCGTGAGGACGAGCTCGTAGAGCCCGTCGGGGAGACCGCTGATCTGCATCTCCATCGGCCAGTTGCCGGCCGAGTCGATCGGGAAGACCGCGAGGTCGGCGGCGGCGGCGGGCGCCGAGGCCGTCCCCACCATCTCGAGCGTGAACTGCGGGTCCTGGTCGGCGACGCCGCTCGCGATCCAGCCGCCGGCGAAGGCCACGGCGACGGCGAGCGCCGCCGCCAGCGGCAGCACGAGCGCGCGCGCGCGGCGGCCCATGCGGGGCGGCTGCGCGAGGCTCGCCGGCAGCTCCGGCGGCGGGCCCGCGGCCAGCAGCGCCTCGTGCGCGCGGCGCAGCCGCTCGCGCTCGCGCGGCTCCAGCGTCTCGCCGACCAGCTCGTCGAAGCTTGGTCCCGTCATCGCAGCTCCTCGTCCTCGAGGGCCGCGGCCAGCCGGGCGAGCCCGCTGCGCGTCCTCGTCTTCACCGTCCCGAGCGGGATCCCGAGCTCCTCCGCGATCTCGCTCTGCGAGCGGCCGCCCCAGTACGCGAGCGCGAGCACCTCGCGCTCGGTCTCGGGCAGCTCCTCCAGCGCCCGGTGCACGCGCCAGCTCAGCCAGTCCCGCTCCGCCCGGTCGGGCGGGCCCGGCCCCGAGTCCGGCGCGTCCGGCGGCTCGGCGAGGTCGACCCGGGCGCGCAGGCGATCGACGGTCGCATTGCGCGCGATGGAGAAGAGCCACGGTGCGGCGGCCCCGCGCTCGGGCCGGTACGTCCGCGCCGACCGCCAGACCGCGGCGAAGGTCTCCTGGACGGCGTCCTCGGCGCTCTCGCGCTGTCCGAGGCGGCGCAGGGCGAGCGCGTGGACCGAGCGCACGTAGCGCCGATAGAGCGTCTCGAAGGCGCCCCGGTCACCTCGGGCCACACGGACCACGAGCTCGCCGTCCGGATCCCGCCTCGGGGCCGGCAGCGGCGCCAGCCGGGGGGCCGCAACCGCAACTTCCATCTCGTGCTCTCTACGCACCGTGCCGCCGTCCGGTTTGGAGCAGCAGGCCGCCGTCCACGACGAGCGTTGCCCCGGTGACGAACCCCGCGGCGGCGAGATAGACGACTGCGTCGGCCACGTCCTCCGGCGAGCCTACCCGCCCCAGAGCGGTTTCGGCAGCACGCCGCTCGACCTGCTCCGGGGCGACCGCGACGGGACCGGGGGCGATCCCGCAGACGCGGACCTCCGGGGCGAGGGCGCGCGCGAGCACGCGGGTCAGCATCGCCTGCGCCGCCTTCGCCGCGCAGTGCGGCGCGAACGACGGCCACGCCTGGTAGGCGGCGACGTCCTCGATCATCACGATCGTCCCGCGGGACTCGCGCAGGTGCGGCGCGGCCGCCTGCGCGACGAAGAAGGCGCCCTTCGCGGTCGCCCCGAAGGCGGCGTCCCAGTCCGCCTCGGTCACCTCCGCGACGGGTCGCGGCGCGAATCCCTCGGTGGCCGCGTGGACGACGAGGTCGAGGCCGCCCAGCTCCACCACCGCGTGCTCGACGAGCGCCATCGCGCCCTCCGCCCGGCTCAGGTCGCCGTCGGCGCGGCCCGCGGCAACGACGGCGTGACCCGCCGCGCGCAGGCGCGCGGCGATCGCCGATCCGACCCGGCCGGTGCCGCCGGTGACGAGCGCCCTCACGACCCCAGTATCCCGTAACCGGGCGCCCGCTCTCCCCGTTTTCGGAGCATGAAGAAAATTGTGCTTCTCATCACGTTCGCTGCGGCCGTCGCGCTGGCGCCGCTCTCCTCGGGCTCGACCGCCGCGACGATCCAGGTCTCGATCACCCGCGTCGGCTTCGTGCCGGCGACCGTCACGATCAACCGGGGCGACACCGTGGTCTGGACGAACGCCGACACGCGCAATCGCCAGGTCGTCTCCCAAGACGCGGGCTTCGCGTCGCCGGTGCTCCGCCCGACCGAGACGTTCGGGTTCACGTTCACGAAGACGGGCCGGTTCCGCTACGAGGACCCGCTCGTGAGCCCCAGGCAGCGTGGGACCGTGATCGTCGAGGCGGCCGGCACGGTCACGCTCGTCGCCCAGCCGACGATCGTCAGGTACGGCCGAAGTACCGTGCTCTCGGGGAAGATCTCGACCGCGCGCGCCAACGAGACCGTGTCCATCTTCTCGCAGCGGTGCAGGGAGGCCCCCTTCTCCAAGATCGGCGAGGCGAAGACGGAGGCCAACGGAACCTGGTCGTTCGCGACGAAGCCCCTCGACCGTACGAGCTTCCGGGCGCAGTGGGGCTCCGTGAACAGCGATCCCGCGCTCGTGCGGCTCCGCCCGCGGATCACGCTCGCCAAGCTGGCGCCGCACAGGTACCGGGTGCGCGTGTTCGCCGCCCAGTCCTTCGCGGGCCACAGCATCAGCTTCCAGCGTTGGAATGCGACCAAGCGGGTCTGGGTCCGTGTCCGCTGGGTGGTGCTCCGGGACACCGGGCTCGGCATCGACCCGACGGAGATCTCGGGCCGCGACTTTCGCTCGAGCATCCGCGCGGGCAAGCGCGTCCGGATGAGGATGGGCCACCCCGTGGCCGGCACGTGCTACCTCGCCAACTCCAGCAACGTCATCTTCAGCTAACGGAGCGTCCGACGGGGCTGCGGAAGGGGAGCGTTATGCTCCCCTTCCGTTTCGGGCAATCGACGAAGGAGAGGTCGTGTCGACGCTTGCGTTCCAGTTCGAGGAGATCGCTCCCCGTGAGCTGAAGCCCGCCCTGTACGACCTCGACGGGATCTCCCGCGAGACGATCGAGGCGCACTACAAGCTCTACCAGGGCTACGTGGCCAAGCGGAACGAGATCCTCGGCAAGCTCGCCGAGGTCGACCTGGCGAGCGCGAACCAGGCGTACTCGGAGCTCCGTGCCCTCAAGGTGGAGCTCTCCTTCGCGATCGGCGGGATCAAGAACCACGAGCTCTACTTCGAGCACCTCGGCGGCCCCGGCGGCGACCCCGACGGCGCTGTCGGCGAGCTGATCAAGCGGGACTTCGGCTCCGCGGGGACGTGGCGCGACGACCTGAAGGCGACCGGGATGGCCGGGCGCGGCTGGGCCTGGACGGCGTACGACTGGGACGAGGGCCGGCTGTTCAACTACGTGGGCGACGCGCAGAACACCTTCCCGATCTGGAACGCGACGCCGCTCGTCGCGCTCGACGTCTACGAGCACGCCTACTGGCTCGACTACCAGACCGACCGCGCCTCGTACATCGACGCGTTCCTCGCGAACCTCGACTGGGGCGTCGTGAACGGATGGGTGGCGGGATACCAGATTCCGCGCTAGCCGCGATCCTCGTCGCGGCCGGCTACCTGGCCGGCTCGATGCCGTTCGGCTACTGGCTCGTCCGCGCCGTCAGGCACGACGACATCCGCCGCCACGGCAGCGGCAACATCGGCGCCACCAACGTCTGGCGCGCGTACGGGCGCCGGCTCGGCCTGCCGGTGATGGTCCTCGACGTGCTCAAGGGCCTCGTGCCCGCGCTCGTGGCCACGCTGCTCGTCGGCAAATGGGCCGGAGTGCTCGCCGGCGGCGCGGCGATGCTCGGCCATTGGCGGCCGTTGTTCATGGGCTTCGCCAAGGGGGGGAAGATGGTCGCGACCGCCGCCGGGACGCTGCTCGGCGTCGCCCCCCTCGTCGGCCTCGCTTCCGCCGCCGTGTGGATCCTCTGCTTCCTGCTCCTCCGCTACGCGTCGGCCGCGTCGATGCTCGCCGCGGCCTCGATCCCATTGCTCGCCTGGGCCTTCGGCGAGCCGTGGCCGGTGATCGGCTTCGGGGTCGTCGCCGCCGCCGCGGTGGTGGTGCTGCACCGCGCGAACGTCCGCCGGCTCTTGAAGGGGACGGAGAACCGCTTCGAGCTCAGGCGCCGGGCCGCGGCGGCGCGCTGATCGGCCAGATGGGCCCCGGGCTGGCGCGCGGACGCGCGTAAACGCAAGTGCCAGGCACCCGGGCACGTTCCTCGTGACCATGGCCGCGCAAGACTCGTCAGGTGCCTGGCACTTCTCTTGTGACCCGCACGCGCAGCTCGTCAGGCGCTAGCCCGCGAGCCAGTCGCGCAGCTCGGTGTGCCGGGCGAGGTGCACGCCGTCGGCGAGCTCGCCGCGCAGCTCGCCCACCGTCCCGTGCCGCTCGGCGACGACGTCGTGCGTGTGGATCGTCTCCAGGTTGACCTGGCGCGAGTAGAGGAAGTCGGAGTCGTCGAGCTCCGGATAGCGCTCCAGCGTGAGCGCGAGCGCGGCGCGCACCGAGTCCTCGACGAAGCGCGGCTGGAGGTGCGCGTGCTCGACGACGAACAGCTCGTCCGGCCGCTTGAGCAGCTCGTACACGGGCGAGCTCATCGAGCGCTCGACGACGTCCACGAGCGACTCGGCGTTGATCGCCAGGTCGGTGCCGACGTAGAGGGTGCCGCGCCCGCGCTGGTTGTGGGTCGCGAGCGGGACGAGCTCGAGGATCCGGTCGACGTCCCCTTCCTCGAAGCCCGCCTCGAGCAGGCGGTCGGCCGCGTGGCCGCGGACGAGCCCCTGGGCGCAGGGGCAGGCGTTGATCCCGGTCGCCTCGACGCCGACGAGCCGGCGCACCCCCCGCTCGGAGGCCGTGGCGATCCCGATGATCGAGACCAGCTCCTGCGTCGCCAGGCGCGTCACGGGTGTCTCCCGCTCCAGCGGGTAGCGGGCCGTGATCTTCACCTCGGCGCGCAGCGCGCGCTGGCGGCCGGCGATGTGGCGGGCGATGTGCTCGGCCAGCGCCTCGACGAGCAGGGCCTCGCCGATCACGACCTGCTCGATCGCCTCCTCGAACAGCTCCGGGAAGCGCGACATGTGGACGCCCTTCTGCGCGGGATCGAGGTCGACGGTGCAGTCGATCTCCGCCGCGATCAGCTTCTCGGTCCCCGCGTGGCTCAGCCGGATCGCCTTGTTGACGCCGGTGACGCCGACGCGGGACAGGCCGATCCGCACCTCCGGCGACGAAGCCTGGAGGTCGGGTGTCAGAATCTCACGCTCGCCCATGTCCGCTCAGGATACGTCCTTCGCGCGACTGGTCTCGCTGGCCTGCCACGACCTGCGGACGCCGCTGGCGACCGTCGCGGGCTTCGCGAAGACGCTGACCCGCATGGAGGTCGAGGAGCAGCTGGCCCGCTATCTGGGGATGATCGACGCGGCCTCGGGCCAGCTCGCCGACCTGCTCGAGGAGCTGGCGCTCGCCGCGCGGATCCAGGCCGGCCGGTGGGAGCCGCTGCTCGCGGAGGTCGACTCGCTCGAGCTCGCCCGTGCCGCCGCCGAGCCGCTCGACGGCGTGGACGTGAGCGGCACCGGTGCGCAGGTCGGGGTCGACGAGGAGGCCGCGTGTCGCGCCGTCCGTGCCCTCGTCCACTGCGCGCTCCGCCATGGCGGGCTCGAGCGCGCGGAGGTGCGGGCGGACGGCACCAGTCTCGTCGTCTCGCCGGTGTCGTCCGACACGGCCGCGATCTGCCTCGGCCGGGAGCTGCGCGACGGCACTCGTCCGGATCAGATCGTGCGCCGGACGCACGCCGTCCCGGTCGGTCACGACCAACCCGCGCTCGATCAGTACGTCGAGGGCGGCTTCGACGGCCTCGGGCGCCCTGTCGAGGATTTGGGCAGTCACCGAGAGCGAAATCGGCCGTGCGGCCAGCGCGAACGTCCCGAGCAGCGTCGCCGCGTCGCGCCCCGCTCCACGGAGCCGTCGGGTCAGAACCTGATCCAGGCGATGGTCGACGCTGCCGTAGCGGGCAAGCGCCTCCAGCCAGAAGGGGCTGC
>JBBDQR010000014.1:0-8745 GCA_040905885.1 Gaiellaceae bacterium
TCCACATCAACATCAACGAGATCAAGCGCCCCGAGCTCGACGCGAAGCTCGTCGCGCAGTCGATCGCCGAGCAGCTCGAGAACCGGGTCAGCTTCCGCCGCGCGATGAAGCGCGCGCTCGCCTCGGCGATGCGCTCGGGCGCGCAGGGGATCAAGATCCAGTGCGGCGGCCGGCTGGGCGGCGGCGAGATGAGCCGCTCCGAGTCCTACTCGGAGGGCCGCGTCCCGCTGCACACGATCCGCGCCGACATCGACTACGGCGCGGCCGAGGCGAAGACCACCTTCGGCCGGATCGGCGTCAAGGTCTGGATCAACAAGGGCGAGCTCATGCCCGAGGGCTACGAGACGATGGGCGCGACGACGCGGCTCGGCGGCGAGGACGAGGCGCGCCGCCGGCGCGGCATCGAGGGCCTGGGGGTCGGCCGCGCGGAAACGCAGCGCGGGCGCCAGACGGAGCGCGAGGGCCTCGGCGTCGTGCAGCGCCGCGAGCGCAAGGGCCGCCGCCCTCAGCGCCAGCAGGCCGGGCTCCCCCCCGCGCAGGAAGCGGTTCCCGGCAGCAACGTCGAGCAGCCTCGCACCGACGAGGCGGCCGTCTCCGTCTCGCCCCAGCGCGAGCAGCCCGTGATCGAGCCGGAGGTCCAGGTCGTAGATGCGCCTGTGGCCGACGCGCCCGACACGACCACGCCCGTGACCGAGCACGAGGAGCCGCAGAAGCTCGAGACCTCGGGCGACGAGAGCGTCGAGAAGACCACCGGCAAGAGCGGCCGGCCGAAGCGGAAGAAGGAGTAGTTGGTGGGCCTCGCGACAGCACTTGGCGGCGCCTGGCCCGCGATCACGCTGCACGCTGCGGCGTCCTCAGCCCTTCCCCGGAAAGTGCTGCGCACTTCCCGGGGGCCCCTTGTCGCGCCCATGCCTTCTGGCATGGACGCTCCCTGCGTCCTTGCATCGCTTGGTGCTCGCGACCCAGGCATCCACCAGCACTATCGCGAGGCCCACTGATGCTGCTCCCCAAGAAGACCAAGTTCCGGAAGTACCACCGAGGCCGCATGCGCGGCACGGCCAAGGGCCAGACCGCAGTGCAGTTCGGCGACTTCGGCATCAAGGCGCTCGAGCCGGGGTGGGTCACGAACCGCCAGATCGAGGCCGCCCGAATCGCGATGACGCGCAAGATCAAGCGCGGCGGCAAGGTCTGGATCAACGTCTTCCCGGACAAGTCCGTGACGAAGAAGCCCGCCGAGACCCGCATGGGCTCCGGCAAGGGCTCGCCCGAGGGGTGGGTGGCCGTGATCAAGCCCGGCCGCGTCATGTTCGAGCTGGCCGGCGTGCCCGAGCCGCTCGCGAGGGACGCGCTCCGCCTCGCGGCGATGAAGCTGCCGATCAAGACGAAGATCGTGTCGAGGGAGGCGGGCCTCTTTGAAAACTAGAGAGCTGCGCGAGCTGACGGTCGAGGACCTGGAGCGGAAGCTGTCGGAGACCCGGCAGGAGCTGTTCAACCTCCGCTTCCAGTCGGCCACCGGCGCGCTCGAGAACCCGGCGCGCATCCGGCTCGCGAAGCGCGAGATCGCGCGCGTCCTGACCGTCCTGAACGAGAAGTCGCATGTCTGACAACGAGCAGAACAACGTCGAAGAGACTCCCGAGGCCGAGGCGGTCGCGGAGACCCCTGAGCCCGAGGAGGCTCCCGTGACGGAGCCCCCCACCTCCGAGGAAGCTGCCGAACAGGTCGAGGAGGGCGAGCCGGTCGCCGAAGCGGCTGCCGAGGAGGAGGCCGCCGCAGAGGAAGTCGCGCCCGAGGCGGAGCCCGTCGGCGAGGAGCTCGCCGAGGAGGCCGAGCCCGCCGAGGAAGAGGCTCCCGCGGAGGCAGAGGCTCCCGCAGCGGAGGCCCCTGCCGCCCCTGCCGGGAAGCCGAAGAAGAAGCGGCTCCCGCGCCGCCTGCGCCGGCAGCGGCCGAAGGCGAAGCGCGAGCGCGCTGCCGTTGAGAAGGGGGCCGAGCGGAAGCCGATCGCGCGCCTGCCGAAGCCCGAGGGCGAGCGCGGCCGCCGGCAGGAGCGCCGCGGCGTCGTCGTGTCCACTTCGATGGACAAGACGATCGTCGTCCGCGTCGACACCGTGAAGGCGCACCCCAGGTACAAGAAGATCGTCCGCCGCACCTCGAAGCTCCACGCGCACGACGAGACCAACCGCGCCAACGTCGGCGACGTCGTGCGGGTCGTCGAGACGCGGCCGCTCTCCAAGACGAAGCGCTGGCGGCTTGCGGAAGTCGTGGAGGAAGCTAAGTGAGCCTCCCGGCAACACTTAGTGGGCCTCTGGCGCGTGATCCGCGGCGCATTGCGGCGTCCCTCAGCCCTACCCCACGAAGTGTTGCGCACTTCGTGGGGGCCCCGGGAGCCGCGCCCGGGCAGTCTTGCCCGAACGCGGCCTGCGTCATTGCACTGCTTGCGGCTCCCGCCCCAGAGACCCGAAAGCGTCACCGGGAGACTCACCAATGATCCAGCAGGAGACACGGGTGCGGGTCGCCGACAACACCGGCGCGCGCGAGCTGCTCTGCATCCGCGTGCTCGGCGGGTCGAAGCGCCGCTACGCCGGGGTCGGCGACGTGATCGTCGGCACGGTCAAGGTGGCGACGCCGCAGGGCGCCGTCAAGAAGGGCGAGGTCGTCAAGGCCGTGGTCGTGCGCACCAAGAAGGCGCACCCGCGAGACGACGGCACGTCGATCGCCTTCGACGAGAACGCCGCCGTGATCATCGACGCCCAGAACAACCCGCGTGGCACCCGCATCTTCGGGCCGGTCGCGCGCGAGCTCCGCGAGCGGAACTTCATGAAGATCGTCTCGCTCGCCCCGGAGGTGCTTTGATGGCGGTCCCCTCCCTCACATCTCGCGCGCTGGATGCGGCTGCGAAGCGTCGCCTCGCGGCGTCCTCGGTCGCGCCCGTAGCTTGCAGCTACGAGCGCTCCCTGCGTCCTTGCGACGCTCGCTTCTCGCCGCCCCAGCGGGCGACCTGCTCGGGAGGTGACCGCTGATGGCCGTCGCCCACACGATGCGCGTCAAGCAGGGCGACCTCGTCCAGGTGATCGCGGGCAAGGACCGCGGCAAGCAGGGCCGCGTGATCGAGTCGCGCCCGAAGGAGCGCCGCGTCGTCGTCGAGAACCTGAACATCGTCAAGAAGCACCAGCGCCCGCGCCCCGTGCGTGGCACCGGGCGCATGGGCGCGCCCCAGATCATCCCGGGCGGCGTCATGGAGATGCCGGCGCCGCTGCCGGTCTCGAACGTGATGGTCGTCTGCCCGGTGTGCAACCGGCCGACCCGCGTGGGGATCGAGCGCAAGCCGATCAAGGACAAGCAGGTGCCCGTCCGCGTCTGCCGCCGGGCCGACTGCAAGGGAGAGATCGACAAGTACTGATGGCTGTCGCAGAGACATACGTGCCGCGCCTCAAGCGTCTCTACGTGGGCGAGATCCGGGCGCGCCTGAAGGAGGAGCTCGGCTGCTCGACGGTGATGGACGTGCCGCGCGTCGAGAAGATCACGCTGAACATGGGCGTCGGCGAGGCGAAGACCGACGCGAAGGTCCTCGACGCCGCCCAGGACCAGCTGACCACGATCGCCGGGCAGCGCGCCCAGCTGCGCCGCGCCCGCAAGTCGATCGCGAGCTTCAAGCTGCGCGAGGGGATGGCGGTCGGCGTCAAGGTGACGCTGCGCGGCGACCGGATGTACGAGTTCCTCGACCGGCTCGTGTCGATCGCCCTGCCGCGCATCCGCGACTTCCGAGGGCTGTCGACCGACTCGTTCGACGGTCGCGGCAACTACTCGCTCGGCATCCGCGAGCAGATCATCTTCCCGGAGATCGACTACGACTCGATCGACCAGATCCGGGGCCTCGACGTGACGATCACGACCACCGCGAAGACGGACGAGGCGGGGCTGGCGCTGCTGCGCGAGTTCGGCCTGCCGTTCGCCGCGGGAAGGGAGCAAGAGTAAGTGGCCAAGAAGTCCCTGATCGCGAAGTGGCAGCGCCCGTCGAAGTACAAGACGCGCGCCAACTCGCGCTGCAACCGGTGCGGCCGCCCGCGGGCGGTCTACAAGAAGTTCGGGCTCTGCCGGATCTGCCTGCGGGAGCTCGCCCACCAGGGCGTCATCCCCGGCATGACCAAGAGCTCCTGGTAGGAGAGAGACGATGCTGACCGATCCGATCGCAGACATGCTGACCCGCATCCGCAACGCGAACCAGGCGCTGCACGACCGTGCCGAGATGCCGACCTCGCGGATGAAGGTGGAGATCGCCCGCATCCTCAAGGAGGAGGGCTACATCCGCGACTACGAGGTGCGCCGGGACGAGGGCCTCGCCTACGACACGCTCGTCGTCCACCTGAAGTACGGCCGCAACCGCGAGCGGATCATCACGGACCTGAAGCGGGTCTCGAAGCCGGGCCGGCGGATCTACGCGAAGAAGGACCGGCTGCCGCGCGTGCTCGGCGGCATGGGCATCTCGATCTTGTCCACCTCGAACGGGCTGATCACGGGCCGCACCGCCGCCGAGCGCGGCGTGGGCGGCGAAGTGGTCGCCTTCGTCTGGTAGCCGCATGTCACGAATCGGCAAGCAGCCCATCCCCCTGCCCGAGAGCGTCAACGTGTCGCTCTCGCCCGGCCGCGTGCAGGTGAACGGCCCGCTCGGCGAGCTCGTCCAGCAGATTCCCGCGCGGATGAAGGTCGAGCAGCGGGAGAGTCCTGAAGGTGGGGGGGAGCTCGTCGTCGAGCGCCCGACGGATCGCGGCGACGACCGCGCCCTGCACGGGCTGACGCGGTCGCTGATCGCGAACATGGTCGAGGGCGTCACGAAGGGGTTCGAGAAGCGCCTGGAGATCCAGGGCGTCGGTTACCGCGCCGCGATGCGCGGCCAGGCGCTCGAGGTTCAGGTCGGCTTCTCGCATCCGGTCGTCAAGGAGCCGCCCGCCGGCATCGCGTTCGAGGTGCCGACCCCGACCGAGATCATCGTCAAGGGGACGGACAAGCAGCAGGTCGGCCAGGTCGCCGCCGAGGTCCGCAAGATCCGCCCGCCCGAGCCCTACAAGGGCAAGGGGATCCGCTACGTCGGCGAGTACGTAAGGCGAAAGGTCGGTAAGCGAGCCTGATGGCCGTCCTCACGACACGTCAGGCCCGCGTCCGGCGCCACAAGCGCGTCCGCGGCAAGGTCTTCGGCACCGCCGAGCGGCCGCGCCTCGTCGTGTTCCGCTCGAACCGCGGCATCGCCGCGCAGCTCGTCGACGACGCGCAGGCCCGTACGCTCGCCTCCGCGGACTGGCTGCACCTGAAGAAGTCCTTCAAGGGCAACAAGACCGAGCAGGCGGCCGAGGTCGGCAAGCTGCTCGCCGCGGCCGCGAAGGAGGCCGGGATCGAGGAGGTCGTGTTCGACCGGGCCGGCTACCTGTACCACGGCCGCGTCAAGGCGCTCGCAGAGGCGGCGCGCGAGGGAGGGCTGAAGTTCTAGATGGCAATCGAACTGTCAGAGCAGCGAGAGCTGAAGGAGCGGGTCGTCGAGATCAACCGCGTCGCCAAGGTGGTCAAGGGCGGCCGGCGGTTCTCGTTCACCGCGCTCGTCGTGATCGGGGACGAGGTCGACCGCGTCGGCGTCGGCTACGGCAAGGCCCGCGAGGTCCCGCTCGCGATCACGAAGGCGGTCGACGACGCCAAGAAGAACCTCTTCACCGTCCCGAAGCACGGGACGACGATCACGCACGAGATCCTCGGCGAGTTCGGCGCCGCCCGCGTCTTCCTCCGCCCCGCCAGCGAGGGCACCGGCGTCATCGCCGGCGGCGGCGTCCGCGCCGTGCTCGAGCTCGCGGGCATCCGCGACGTGCTGGCGAAGAGCCTCGGCACGACCAACCCGATCAACATGGCCCGGGCGACCGTCCAGGCGCTGAAGGGGCTGCGCCGCCCGGAGGACGTCGCGCGCGCCCGCGGGAAGACGATCAGCGAGATCCTGCCCGCGAAGAAGGTAGTGGAGCCGCCGGCCGAGGCGCCCGCGGAGACGCCCGCGCCCCCGACGCCCGAGGAGGCTCCCGAGAGCTGATGGCCGGGAAGGTCCGCATCACGCAGGTCCGGAGCCAGATCGGGCAGAGCGAGAAGCACCGCGGCACGCTGCGGGCGCTCGGGCTCGGCCGGATCGGCAAGACCGCCGAGCACCAGGAGACCTCAGTGCTCGCGGGTATGCTCAGGAAGGTCCGCCACCTCGTCAAGGTGGAGGAGGTCTAGCCATGCCGAAGGACCTGAACCTCTCGAACCTCAAGCCCGCGCAGGGCAAGAAGGCGGCGAAGCGCATTGGCCGCGGCCTGGGCTCCGGCAAGGGCCGGTACTCGGGCCGCGGGATCAAGGGCCAGAAGTCGCGCGCCGGGTCCCACAAGGTGCGCGCCGGCTTCGAGGGCGGCCAGATGCCGCTGCACATGCGCGTCGGCAAGCTGCGAGGCTCGACGTCGAAGGACGCGATGCCGGTCGGCCCGTTCCGGACGCGCACGTACCACGTCAACCTGCGCGACCTCGACGCGCGCTTCGACGAGGGCGCGGAGATCACCCCGGAGGCGCTCGCCGAGAAGGGCCTGATCCGCAACACCCGCTTCGACGTGAAGGTGCTGGCCGGAGGCGAGCTGACGAAGAAGCTCAACGTCACGGTGCACCGGGCCTCGGCGGCCGCGCGCGAGAAGATCGAGGCCGCCGGCGGGTCGCTCTCGCTGCTCCGCGAGCCCGTGGAGAAGAAGAAGCGGCGGCCGAAGAAGAAGGCGAAGGTGGAGGCCGAGGCGCCCGAGGTCACGGAGGCCGAGGCGGAGGCCGAGCCCGAAGCCGAGGCCGAGGCCGAAGGCTAGGCCGGGACAGTGTTCGCCTGGCTCGCCAACGCCTGGCGCGTGCCCGAGCTGCGCAAGCGGCTCCTCTTCACCGCTTCGATCCTCGCGCTCTACCGCCTCGGCTCGTGGATTCCCTCGCCGGGAGTCGACTCGGAGCAGGTCAGCGGCGCCTTCCAGGGCGGCGGCAACACGGTCCTCGGCCTGCTCAACCTCTTCTCGGGTGGGGCGCTCTCGCGCTTCTCCGTCTTCGCGCTCGGGATCATGCCGTACATCACGGCCTCGATCATCCTGCAGCTGATGACCGTGGTCGTGCCGCGGCTCGAGGCGCTGCAGAAGGAGGGCGAGTCCGGCTACGCGAAGATCAACCAGTACACGCGCTACCTGACGCTCGCGCTCTCGGCAGCGCAGTCGACCGGGTATGCGTTCCTCTTCAAGCGCCAGGGCGGGCTCGACTTCAACGCCGGGCGCCTCGTCCTGATCGTGATCACGCTCACCGCCGGCACGGCGCTGCTGATGTGGCTCGGCGAGCTGATCACGAAGCGCGGCATCGGCAACGGCATGTCGCTCCTGATCTTCGCCTCGATCCTCACGGGCATGCCCACCGGGATCCGGGCGGTGCTGAACGGCAGGCCGATGGAGCAGCTCCTCTTCCCGCTGCTCGCGATCGGGATCATCGTCGCGGTCGTCTTCATCCAGGAGGGCCAGCGGCGCATCCCGGTGCAGTACGCGCGGCGGATGGTCGGGCGGAAGATGACCGCGGGCGGATCGACCTACATGCCGCTGCGCGTGAACATGGCCGGCGTGATCCCGATCATCTTCGCCGCCGCGGTGATGGCGTTCCCGCCCACGATCGGCCAGTACTTCCCCCAGAGCGCGGGCTTCGTGAACGAGTACTTCAGCTACACGAGCACGCCCTACATCGTCGTCCAGGGCATCCTGATCGTGGTCTTCACGTACTTCTACACCGCCGTCCAGTTCAACCCGATCGACCAGGCGGACAACCTGCGCCGCCAGGGCGGCTACATCCCGGGGATCCGGCCCGGCCCCCCGACGGCCCAGTACCTCGACCGCGTGCTCGCGCGCCTGACGCTGCCGGGGGCGCTCTACCTCGCGATCGTGGCGAGCCTGCCGACCGCGTTCATCGCCTACGGGAACTTCTCGCAGGCCGCGTCGGGCGCGCTCGGCGGCACCTCGGTCCTGATCGCGGTCGGCGTGGCGCTCGACACGATGCGGCAGATGGAGTCGCAGATGATGGCGCGCCACTACGAGGGCTTCCTCAAGTAGCCGGGACGTGAACGTCCTCCTTCTGGGGCCCCAGGGATCGGGCAAGGGAACGCAGGCGCGGCTCATCGCCGAGGCCTACGAGATCCCGCACGTCGGCACCGGCGACATGCTCCGGGAGGCGATCGCGAGCGGGGAGGAGCTCGGCCGCCGCGTCCAGCCGATCGTGGACGCGGGCCAGCTCGTGCCCGACCACTTGATGGTCGAGCTGATCCGCGAGCGGCTCTCCCGCGACGACGCCCGCGAGGGCTTCGTCCTCGACGGCTTCCCCCGGACGCTGGCGCAGGCCGAGGCGCTGGACGGCGTCCTGCGCGAGCTCGGGCGGGAGCTCGACATCGTCCTCGAGCTGCAGGTGCCCGAGGCCGTCAGCGTCCAGCGGCTGCTGGAGCGCGCCCGGCTCGAGGGCCGCTCCGACGACACGCCGGAGGGAATCCGCACGCGCCTCTCCCTCTACCGCGACAACACGCAGCCCCTGGTGGAGTACTATCGCGCCCGCTCCAAGCTCGTCGGCATCCACGGCGACCGGGAGGTCCAGCAGGTCTTCTCCGAGATCCAGCAGGCGATCGAGCGGGCCGAGGCACCGAGCCGTAGGCTCGACGGAGGCTCGCAAAGAGCGGAGGGGGGGGGGGGGGGGGG
>JBBDQR010000014.1:8755-12264 GCA_040905885.1 Gaiellaceae bacterium
GTCTTTGCCGGCGCCGGAGCGGGAAGCATGATCATTCGGAAGTCCGGGCGCGAGATCGAGCAGATGGCCGAGGCCGGCGCGGTCGTCGCGCGCACCCTCGACCTCCTCCGGGAGCACGTGCGGCCCGGCATCACGACCGGCGAGCTTGACCGGCTCGCGGACGAGTTCATCCGCTCCCACGGCGGCGTCCCGACGTTCGAGGGCTACCGCGGCTATCCCGCCTCGATCTGCGCGTCGCCGAACGACATGATCGTCCACGGCATCCCCGGGGACTACGAGCTTGGGGAGGGCGACATCCTCTCCGTCGACGTCGGGGTCACGCTCGGCGGCTACGTGGCCGACTCGGCGTGGACCTTCCCGGTCGGAGAGATCTCCGAGGACGCCGAGCGCCTCCTCCAGACCTGCGAGGCGGCTCTCTACGCCGGCATCGAGCAGGCGCGGCCGGGAAACCACGTCGGCGACATCTCGGCCGCCGTGCAGGCGCTCGTCGAGGAGGCGGGCTTCACGGTCGTCCGCGCGCTCGTCGGCCACGGCGTGGGACGGAACATGCACGAGGAGCCGCAGATCCCCAACTACGGCGAGCCGAGGCGCGGCCCGCAGCTCCAGGAGGGGATGACGCTCGCGATCGAGCCGATGATCAACGCGGGCGGCCCGGAGATCGTCCTGTCCGACGACAAGTGGTCGATCCTGACCGCGGACGGCTCCCTCTCGGCCCACTTCGAGCACACGGTGGCGGTCACCGAGGAAGGACCCCGCGTCCTGACGGCGGAAAAGGCGCCTTTGCTACGATAGTCGCCCGGCGCGCCCCGGTTTCGGCGTGCGCGCCTTTCTGTCTAAAAAGTCGTCAAGCTCTGAAAGAAATGGCGGTCAAGGAAGAGAAGATCGAGGTCGAAGGCGAGGTCGTCGAGGCGCTGCCGAGCACGATGTTCCGCATCAAGACGGACATCGGCCACGACGTGCTCGCCAAGATCTCCGGGAAGATGCGGAAGAACTACATCCGCATCCTGCCGGGCGACCGCGTCAAGGTCGAGCTCTCTCCCTATGACCTCACCCGCGGCCGGATCGTCTACCGGCACAAGTAACCAAGGAGCGTTTTCTTGAAGGTTCGAGCGTCCGTCAAGCCGATGTGCGAGCGCTGCCGCGTGATCAAGCGGCACGGCAAGACGATGGTGATCTGCACCAACCCCCGCCACAAGCAGAGGCAGGGCTAGCCCACCCATGGCGCGTATCGCCGGAGTCAACATCCCGCCGCAGAAGCGGCTCGAGATCGGCCTCACCTACATCTTCGGGATCGGCCAGTCGACCGCGCGCAAGATCTGCGCGGAGCTCGGCCTGAACCCGGACGAGAAGGTGCGCGACCTCACCGACGAGGAGGTCACGAAGCTCCGCGGCTACATCGACACGCTCCAGGTCGAGGGCGACCTGCGCCGCGAGCGGCAGCAGGCGATCAAGCGGCTGACCGAGATCGGCTCCTACAAGGGCGTACGGCACCGCCGCGGCCTGCCGGTCAACGGGCAGCGGACGAAGACGAACGCGCGCACGCGCAAGGGCCCGAAGAAGACGACCGTCGGCCGGAGCAAGAAGGCCACCACCTAGATGGCACGGCCCCGTCAGACAGCGGCCCGCGGCCGCACGCGCCGCCGCGTCCGCAAGAACATCGCGATCGGGCAGGCGCACATCAAGACGTCGTTCAACAACACGATCGTCGCCCTCACCGACAAGGAGGGGAACGTGATCGTGTGGGAGTCGGCCGGCTCCGCGGGCTTCAAGGGCTCGCGCAAGTCGACGCCATTCGCCGCGCAGGTGACCGCCGACTCCGCCGCCCGCAAGGGCATGGAGCACGGCCTGCAGAAGGTCGAGGTCTTCGTCAAGGGCCCAGGCTCCGGTCGCGAGACGGCGATCCGGTCGCTCCAGGCCGCCGGCCTCGAGATCCTCGGCGTCAGGGACGTCACCCCGCAGGCCCACAACGGTGTCCGCCAGAAGAAGCGGAGGCGCGTCTAAGTGGGAGCTGGTGTGAGCATCAAGTGGCTCACCCCCGCGGGAAATGCGCAGCATTTTCCGCGGTTGAACGGTGTCCGCCAGAAGAAGCGGAGGCGCGTCTAGTGGCCCGCGACCTGGGACCGAAGTGCCGCATCTGCCGCCGCGAGGGCATGAAGCTCTTCCTCAAGGGCGAGCGCTGCCTGACCGAGAAGTGCGCGATCGAGCGCCGCTCGTATCCGCCGGGCGAGCACGGCCGCGGCCGCATCAAGCAGTCCGAGTACCTCCTCCAGTTGCGCGAGAAGCAGAAGGCGCGGCGCTACTACGGCCTGCTCGAGAAGCAGTTCCGCACCTACTACGCGAAGGCGGCCCGCAAGTCCGGCATCACCGGCGAGAACCTGCTGCGGATGCTCGAGACGCGCCTCGACAATGTCGTCTACCGCCTCGGCTTCGCCGCGTCGCGCGCGCAGGCCCGCCAGATCGTCCGCCACGGCCACTTCCACGTCAACGGCCGCCGGGTGAACATCCCGAGCTACCAGTGCAAGCCCGACGACGTGATCACGATCGCGGCGGGCTCGAAGGCCGAGCAGGTCGTCCGCGACGCGACCGACCTGACCGCGTCCGTGCCGGCGTGGCTCCAGGCCGACCACGACAACCTCACCGGCAAGCTCCTCAAGTGGCCCGAGCGCGCCGAGATCGACGCGCCGGTGCAGGAGTCCCTCATCGTCGAGCTCTACTCGAAGTAGAAAGGATCCAATGGCCGTTCGTACCAGCCCGGACTTCCAGATCCCGAAGATCGTCCACGAGGACGTCGCCGACAACCGGGGCGTGTTCGAGATCGAGCCGCTCGACCGCGGCTTCGGCTACACGTTCGGGAACTCGCTGCGCCGCGTGCTGCTCTCCTCGCTGGAGGGCGCCGCGGTCACCTCGGTCAAGATCGAGGGCGTCGCGCACGAGTTCACGACGCTCCCCGGTGTCCGCGAGGACGTCACGGACATCCTCCTCAACCTGAAGAACCTCGTCTGCATCCTCCACGGCGAGTCGCCGGAGGTCGAGGTGCACCTCGCGAAGAAGGGCGCGGGCAAGGTCACGGCAGCCGACATCGAGGCGCCGGCCGACCTCGAGATCCTCAACTCGGATCTAGAGATCGCGAACCTGTCCGACAAGGGCCGGCTCGAGATGACCCTGACGATCGGCCGCGGGCGCGGCTACCTGCCCGCCGAGGACAACCGCGGCGCCGAGCACACGATCGGCGTCATCCCGATCGACTCGATCTTCTCGCCGGTGCGGCGCGTCTCCTACGACGTCGAGGCCGCCCGGGTCGGCCAGCGGACGGATTACGACAAGCTCCGGCTCGACATCACGACGGACGGCTCGATCGAGCCGCGCGAGGCGCTCGCCCGCGCGAGCGAGATCCTGATCGAGCACCTGATGACGTTCGCCAACGCCGACCGCGTCGAGGCCTTCGGCACGGCCGCGGAGCCGACCGCCGCCGAGCCGTCCCTCGCCGGCGGGATGGAGAACTTCCCGAT
>JBBDQR010000015.1:0-31549 GCA_040905885.1 Gaiellaceae bacterium
CGCCGCCAGCGGCGCGGCGGAGTTTCCGGTCAAAGGTTTGGAGATGCCGCACTAGGAGCCGAGCTCTTTCTTCTCCTCGCCCGCGCCGACCTCGGCCTTCAGCCGCTCGAGGTCGGCCTCGACCTGGTGCTGGGAGGACATCTGCGCCAACTCTCGGTCGAGCTGCGTCTCGCCGCCCGTGGTGAAGTCTTCGAGCGTGCCGGCGGCGATCAGCTCGTCGACGGCCGCGGCGCGCGCCTGCATCTCCTCGGTCTTGTCGCGCGCGCGCTGGATCGCCAGGCCGGTGTCCTCCATCTGGTGGCCGATGCCGGTGGCGGCCTCGCCGATCCGTACCTGCGCCTCGGCGGCCGAGTACTGGGCCTTGATGACCTCCTTCTGCGAGCGGAAGGCCTCGATCCGGGCGGTCAGCTGGCGCTCGTTGGCGATGAGGTTCTCCTGCTGGACCTCGAGCTGCGCCACCTGCTCGTCGAGCGAGCGGAGCTGCTGCTGCGCCGCCGACTTCCGCTCCAGGGCCTGCCGCGCGAGGTCCTCGCGGCCCGCCGCGAGCGCCTGGCGGGCCTGCTCCTCGAGCTTGACGAGGTCCTGCTCGAGCTTCGAGGTCTGGAGCTGGAGGCGCTTCTTCGCTGTGACGACGTCCGCGACCCCGCGCTTCACGTCCTGGAGCATCCGCACCTGCTGCTCGTAGGAGTAGTCGAGCTGCTCGCCGGGATCCTCCGCGCGCGTGAGCAGGCGGCTGAACTTCGCCTTGATGACGGTCATCGTGCGGGAGAGGAGGCCGGCCATGGCGGTTAGCCTACAGCGCGGTGCGCGTCGAGCGAAGCATGCATCCCGACTGGCTCTCGAACGCCTATCTCGCCTGGGACGAGGGGCGCCGCGAGGCCTTCTTCGTCGACAGCGGCGCCCCGCTCGGGCCCCTCGTCGAGGTGGTCGAGCGGGAGGGCCTGACCGTCACCGCGCTGCTGACCACGCATTCCCACCACGACCACGTCGCCGGCGACGACGAGCTGCGGGCCCGCTTCGGGGTCGAGCCCGCCCGCTCGGCGCCGTGGGCGGAGGCGATCCCGACGCCCGGCCACTCGGACGACCACGTGGCCTTCGTCGTGGACGGCCTCTGCTTCTCGGGCGACCTCCTGTTCAGGGACGCGGTCGGCGGCGGGGACGCGGCGACGATCCGGGCGTCGGTGCTGCGACTGCTGGAGCTCCCGGACGAGACCCGCGTCCTGCCCGGGCACACGGACGAGACCACGATCGGGCGCGAGCGGGCCGAGAACCCGTTCCTCCGCTACTGGCTCGGGGAGGCCGCCGCGCTCGACGAGCCGTGCCGCGTCGGCGGGGAGGAGGCGACGCTGCTCGTGTGGTCGCCGGACTACGACGGCAAGGGCAAGGCGCTCGTCCGGCTCGCCGGCGGCGAGCGGATCGTGGGCGGGTCACGCGTGGAACGCCTCTAGGCGCTCGCGCTCCTCCTCGACCTCGCGGGGCAGGCGCTCGTAGGCGTCGACGACGACCCGGCTGTCGCGCAGGCTCCAGGCGGCTGCGACGCGGCCGTCCACGAGCACTCCGCCGACCGAGAACGGGTTCTTCATGTGGAACATGCGGGCGCGGCATTCCTCGGGGAGCAGCCCGGTGCGCCGCGCGTGGGCGAGCAGGCACGCGTCCCAGTGGGCCAGGAAGCGTACGGGCGCGGGCGTGTCGGGATCGGGGAGGCGTGCGCGGGGGACGTCGAGCAGCTCCTTGCCGGCCTCGTCGCGGAAGCGGCGCAGCTCGAGGCGCTCCACCGACGGCTTCAGGAACGTCACCGGCATGCGGGCCCAGCTCGCCACGTCGGCGAGCGGTGCCGGCCCGAAGGCGCCGAGGTAGCGCCGCACGAGGTGGTCGAGGCCTTGCTCCTCGGTCACCTCGCACGGGCCGACCCAGTCCTCCGCGAGCGCGAGCACGTCGGCGCGCCTGCGCTCCCACGTCGCCGACGGCGGCACCCGGACGAGGTCGACCCAGAGGCCGGCGTTACCGAGGAAGCCGGCGACCAGGTCGCCGAGCTCCTTGACGCTCTTCGGCCCGTCGGCGAGCGCGGCGCGGAGCCTCCGCGCGGCCCGGGTCATGTCCCGCTCGGGCACCTTGTGCGTCCGCAGGAACCACTCCCGCCGCGCCCGCCGGGTTCCCAGCGCGAAGAGCCAGAAGTCGCGGGCCGAGACGAGGTGGATCGTGACCCGCATCAGCGTTCCCTGGACGGCCGTCCGGCGCTCGAGCGCGCGGGTGAGCGCGTCGCGCTCGAAGCCCTCGAGCCGCGTCCAGAGGCCCACGTAGCCCGAGGGCGCGTACTGCGTCTGCAGGCCCCCGACCCGCTCGAGCGCCCGCGGAATAGGCAGCTTCGCCCGCTCGAGCAGGAGCTGGCGGGCGAGCAGCGCGCGGTTCAGCGCGCGTTCCGTCAGCACCCGCTCGGCCATGCGGCGAGAATCCTCCCATGGAGATCGTCCACCCGGACCTGGACCGCTACTCCGAGGAGCACACGACCCCGCATCCGCCGCTGCTCGAGGAGCTCGCCGAGGAGACGCGCGCGACCCTGGAGGTGCCGCAGATGCTGACCGGGCCGGTCGAGGGGCGCTTCCTCCAGTTCCTCGTCTGGGCGCTCCAGGCGCGGCGCGTGCTCGAGATCGGGACGTACAGCGGCTACTCGGCGCTCTCGATGGCGGGCGGGCTGCCCGAGGGCGGTCGCATCGACACCTGCGAGCTCGAGGAGAAGCACGCGGCGGTTGCGCGACGCTACATCGAGCGGGCGGGCCTCGCCGATACGATCACCGTCCACGTCGGCCCGGCCGCGGAGACGGTCGAGCGGCTCGAGGGGCCCTGGGACTTCGTCTTCATCGACGCCGACAAGGAGGGCTACCTCGGCTACTACGAGGCGGTGCTGCCGAAGCTCTCCGAGCACGGGTTGATCGCCGCCGACAACACGCTCCGGGGCGGCCGCGTCCTCGAGGGCGACGTCGTGGCGCAGTTCAACGACCGGGTGCTGAACGACCCGCGTGTGATCTCCGTGCTGCTCACGGTCCGCGACGGCGTCACGCTGATCCGGCGAGCCGGCTAGCCAGCCGCTCGGCCTCGTCCTCGACCTCGGCGCGCGTCGTGCGGGTCACCCCGTCCAGCCATTCGACCTGGATCCGCTTGCCCTTGCGCCGCCAGCGGCCGGCGACGAACCCGTCCACGAGCACGACCGGGTCGACCTCTCCCGCGCGGATGATCACCTTGCGGAGCTCGTCGGAGACCACGCGCGTGCGGTCGGCATGCGCGAGCACCACGTTGTCGAAGCGGGGAAGCAACCGCGGCGGCGCCGGCTTATCGGCGGGCGGGCGAGGAGCGCGCGGCAGGTCGTAGAGGACGCGGCCCCGCTCGTCGCGGAGGCGGCGCGTGCCGACCTCCTCCAGCGCCTCGCGCAGCTCGCCGACCTGCAGCCCCGTCCAGGCGGCGGCGTCGGCCGCCGTCGCCGGCCCCCAGGCGGCGAGGTAGCGACGCAGGAGATGGCGGAGCCCCTCCTCCGCAGGCGCGTAGGGGCGGCCGAGCCAGGCGTCGGCCGCGACGTAGTCCTCGCCGACGCGCAGGAGCCGGGCGTGGTGGATGACGCGGAACCAGCGCTCGGGATCGACCAGCGCCCGCACCTCCGGGGCGGGACGCGGCTCCCGCGTCGCGGCCTCGACCTGCGCGGCGAGCTCCAGCAGCTCGTCCGTGTCGAAGGAGCGCCGGTACCGCCGCCGGATCGCCTCCGCGAGCGCCGGGTGGAAGCGCAGGTAGTCGCGCGTGGAGACGAGGTGGATCGTCGCGCGCATCAGCGTCCCCCGGACGAGCTGCTTGCGCGCGAGGGCGCGCTCGAGCTCGGCCGGCCGGAAGCCCTCGAGTCGCGTCCAGAGCCCGATCGGCAGCGACGGCGCCCACTGCGCCTGGAGCCCGGCGACGCGCTCGACGGCGCGCGTGACCGGCAGCCGCTCGCGCCGGAGGAGGAGCTGGCGGGCGAGCAGGGCCCGGTTGAGCTCGCGGACGGTCAGGCGAGCGCCTCCACGGTCGCGGCGACTCCGGCGCGGACGCCGTCGCGATGCGCGTACGCCTCCGAGCCGAGCAGGAGCATGATCCCCGCCCGCTCGCCGGCCTGCTCGAGCTGCTCGCGCGCGTTCGCCGACCCGACGCCGCCCCCGATCACCGCCGTTGCCCGGCCGCGGCAGGCGCCGATCTGCTCGCGGATCTCGTCGTCGGTGTCGAAGGTGCGGTCGCCGAACGAGCCGACCTGGACGTAGTCCGCACCCAGCAGGAGCGTCAGCTCCGCGAGCACGCGGGCGGAGACGCTCACCGGCCCGCCGCGGCGGAGGAAGGCCGCGCCGACACGGTGCGCGAAGATCGGCACGCCGAGGTCGGCGGCCCGGAGCGCTTGGAGCGCCGCGAGCCCCTGCGCGAACGCGTTCAGCATCAGGGCGCCGGCACCGGCGGCGACGGCGGCCTCGGCGCGCGCGAGCAGTCCCTCGTGAGGGCCGCTGACGTTGGCCGCGTAGCGGACGCCCTCGGGGAGCCGCTCCGCGATGCGCCGCGTGCGCTCCTCGAGCGGGGAGGAGGGCGGAGACGTCAGCAGCTCGTCGTCCTTGACGAGCACGGCGCCGCCGGCGGCCAGCTCGGCCGCGACGTCCGCTGCCTCCTCGGGCGTGAGCCCGAGCGCGGGCTTGACGATCGCGCCGACGACCGGCTCGGAGACCGGTGAGAAGGCGGGGCCGGGGAGGCCGGCGGGCCAGTCGACGCCGACCAGCCGGCAGGAGCGCATGTCCGCCCGGTCGCCCCACTCGCCGGCGACCAGCGACGAGACGAGCACGGTCGCGTCGGTCTCGCCCGCGAGCGCCGGGAACTCGAGCGTGATCTCGCGTCCGCGCCGCTCGACGACCCGCGCGCGGGCGTCGGTCCGCGCATCCGGGAGGCCGACGGACTCGAGCACCGCGAGCCGCTCGGCCCACTCGGGCGGGTCGACGACGTACGTGGCGCGCACGTGCGAGATCCTGTCACGGCGCCGCTACACTGCGGTCTGCCCGGGGCTATAGCTCAGTTGGGAGAGCGCCTGGATCGCACCCAGGAGGTCGCCGGTTCGAGCCCGGCTAGCTCCATCGCCTTGCTTCTCATCGATGACTTCGCGGCGATGGCGAGGTCTACACGACGACATCGCGTACGGAGATGAATGGTGGGAGCAATACACGTGCACGAGTTCATGAGCCTCGACGGCGTGATCGACGCGCCGACGTGGACGTTCGACTACGGAACGGCGTGGTCTACCTGGCCTACCGACCGCAGGCGTGAGGCCGCCTAGTAGCCGCTGTAGCCCTCGGCGATGACGTTCTCCTCGCTGATCCCGGCCTCCTCGAGCGCCCCTTGCACTCCCTCCGCCATCGCCGGCGGGCCGGCGACGAGGAACGTGTACTGGTTGAGGTCGCCCTCGAGGTGGTCCCGGACGAACGCCGCGTCGATCTTCCGCTGCTCGCCCTCCCAGCCCGGGTCGTCCGTCATGGTGAGGATCAGCCGGAAGTCGGGAAGCGCCTGCTCGAGCTCGCGGAGCTCGTCGAGGAAGGCCGTCGACTCGCGATCACGGTTCGAATAGATCAGCGTCACGCGATAAGGGAGACGGTCCTCGCTGATGTAGCGGAGCATGCTCCGAAAGACGGTGATGCCGATGCCGCCGGCGACGAAGACGAGCGGCCGCGACGTGTCCTCGGGAAGGACGAAGCTGCCCTTCGGCTGCTCGACGTCCACTTCCGCGCCGACTGGGAGCTCCCCGAGGGTTCGCTTGAAGGCGCTGTCCCGCATCCTCGTGGCGAACCCGAGGACGCCCTTCTCGTTCGGCGACGTGACCACGCTGATGTGCCTGCGCAGTCCACGCTCGTCCTGGTGGCCCGTGTCGGGAAGCGTCACGAAGAAGTACTGCCCCGGCCTGAAGTCGACCTCTTCGCCGAGCAGGTCGAAGGTCACGAGCAGCGTCCCCTTCGCGACCTCCTGCTTGTCCTTGATTCGAGCTTGCATCGTCGTCGCGGCCCCATGGTACGGAAGCGCGAGCTCGGCCGGTGTCTAGGCCGCGAGGCGCGTCCAGTGGACGTGCGTCTCCCACTGGCGCACGTAGTCGGCGTCGGCGAGGCGCGACCGCACCTCGCGGAGGAGCGGCAGCCGCTCCGCGTCGGGGAGGTCGCCGATCCAGCCCATCGAGGCGAAGAACGCGACCAGCCCGTCGCGGTCGATCGACTGCGGATTCGGCAGCCGCGCCTCCCGGAGCTCCTCGAACGATGACTCTGCGAATGGCTCGCGCCACTCGCCCGAGGAGTAGCGCGTGGTGTTGAGGTCGACCGGGTCGTAGCCGAGCTGGGCCCGGTCGCCCGGGGCCCGCTCCCGCAGGAAGCGCTCGACGGCCTCGATCGACGGCTCCGTCGGCCCGGCCGGGAGGTTCCACAGGAGGACGAGCACGCCGCGCGGCCGCAGGACGCGGGCGATCTCGGCGAGTGCGCGCTCGCCGTCGAAGCGATGGAAGGCCTCGGCGGCGAAGACCGCGTCGACGGAGGCGTCCTCCAGCGGGATCTCCTCCGCGCTTCCGGCGAGGGCCTCGGCTTCGGGGCAGTGCGACACGAGCAGGCGGCGCATCGCCCCGGCCGGCTCGACGGCGATCACGCGGGCGAACGTGGAAACGAGCAGGCGCGTGAGCTTCCCTGTGCCCGCACCCAGCTCGAGCACGGTCGCCTCCGGCGGCAGGCCGGGAACGTCGACCACCTCGGGCGGCCAGCCCGGCCGCCCGCGCTCGTAGTCCTTGGGCCAGCGATCGAGGCTGCCGGCCGGCATGCTCCAGCTGCTCGCCACGAGGGCGAGCCTAAGCCGTCAGACGGTGATGACGATCTTCCCTCGGGCGTGTCCTTCGCCGAGGTACCTCAGCGCATCGGGGATCTCGCTCAGCGAGTAGCGCCTGTCGACGATCGGCTTCACCGTCCCGGCCTCGAGCAGCTCTCCGAGGACGGCGAGGTCCTCCTTCGTGATCTTCGCGACGAAGAACGTGACCTTCTGGCTCCGGCCGAGCGAGGCCACACGCGTTCCGATCACGTGCTTCAGCGGGCCGAGCCCGCGGGTCGTCATCGGCGCCCCGACGACGACGACGGTCGCCTTCGGCGTCAGGACGCGCCTGAACTGCGAGAACGGGCGGCTCCCGGCGACGTCGAGCATCAGGTCGTGATGCTCGCCGCGCCGCGTGAAGTCCTCCTGCGTGTAGTCGACGACGCGGTCCGCTCCTAGCGAGCGCGCGAGGTCGACCTTGCCGGTGCTGCACACGGCGGTCACGTCTGCTCCGAACCACTTGGCGAGCTGCACGGCGAAGGTGCCGACGCCTCCGGAGGCGCCGTTGATCAGCACCTTCTGCCCGGGCTGGACGCCCCCGTGATCGCGCAGGGCCTGCAGGGCGGTGATCCCTGCCACGGGCACGCCGGCCGCTTCCTCGAACGACACGTTGGCCGGCTTCCGCACGAGGCGAACCTCGCGTGCGGGCGCGTACTCGGCCCAGGAGGCGCCCGACGTGCCGAACACCTCGTCGCCCGGCTGGAGCTCCTCAACGTCCTTGCCGATTACTTCGACCCGGCCGGCCAGGTCGGCTCCGATGCTCGGTCCCTTCGGCTTGCGCAGTCCCTGCCCGAAGACCCGGAGGAAGAAGGGCCCGTTCACGCGGTACCACTCGGCGGGGTTGACGGAAGACGCGTGCACGCGGACCAGCACCTGGTCGTCCGCGATCGCCGGCTCGGGGACCTCGCGGAGCTCGAGCGCCTCATAGGACCCGTACCGCTCGTGGACGATCGCCTTCATGTGTCTCTCCTCGGGGTCGACGTACGCTGTAAGGGCACGGCGCACCGTAGGGCATACGGTGTAAGTTTGTCAAGTCGATGGCGAACCGGACCCCCCTGAGCAGAGAGCGCGTCCTGCGCGCGGCAGTCGCCCTCGCCGACGAGGACGGAATCGACGCCCTCAGCATGCGGAGGCTCGCCCGCACGCTCGGCGTCGAGGCGATGTCGCTCTACAACCACGTCGCCAACAAGGACGACCTCCTGAACGGCATCACCGATCTCGTCCTCAGCGAGATCGAGCTGCCCTCGGAGGAGGACTGGAAGGCCGCGCTCCGCCGGAGCGCGATCTCCACGCACGAGGTCCTCCGCCGCCATCCGTGGGCGTGCAACCTCGCGCTCTCGCCGGCGAGGGTCGTCCCGGTCTCGGTGCGACGCGCGGACTGGATGCTCCGAACGCTTCGGGAGGCCGGCTTCCCGCCCGAGATCACGTATCACGCGTTCCACGCTCTCGACGCGCACATCCTCGGGTTCACGCTCTGGCAGGTGGGCCACGGGATCGTCGACGAGGAGCACCTTGCGGAGCTCGCCGCGTCGTTCCTCCAGGCCTTCCCTGCGGACGAGTATCCGTACATCCACGAGCACGCCCAGCAGCATCTGACGGGCTTCGGGCGCGGGGAGAAGGGCGCGTTCGAGCTCGTCCTGGATCTCATCCTCGACGGTCTCGAGCGGTTCGGGGACGCGGCCTGAGGGCTTCTAGCCGGTGATCGTCACCGGCACGCCGGGGCCGATGCGGACGGCGAGCCAGCGCATCGCGTCGTTGTCGAGGCGCACGCAGCCGTGGGAGACGGCGGTGCCGAGCCGGCCGCCGATGTTCCCCAGCCCGTGCAGGGCGATCTGGCCCGGACCGCCGGCGAACTCCTGCAGCACGTTGGAGCGGGCGCTCAGGGCAAGGGCAAACGGCGCTCCCACGTCGGCGGCCCCCAGCCGGACGGACTCCTCGACGAAGAACTCACCCCGGGGCGTCGGCGTCGAGGTCTTGCCGACGATCGCGGTGAAGACGCGCACGACCCGGCCCTGGCGGTACACCGTCACTCGCCGCCTCGACGTCGCGACGACGATGTGCCAGCCCGTCGTCGTGTCCGCAGTCAGGTAGCGCTGGATCCAGCCGGTGCCGCCGTTCGGGCGCCCCGGGAGCCTGACTCGCAGCCACGCGGCGCCCCCGGGCCCGGTGGCGTGCCCGATGACGGGGAGGACGGTCGGCCGGCGGGTGATCGGGCGCTGCGCGTACACGAACCGCACGGGCTTCGCGCGCGGGTCCGGCTTCGCCAGCGCCTGCTGGCCTCGCAGCAGCAGGGCGAGCTCCTGGGTCGGCTCCACCGCCCGCGCGGGTGCCGGTAGGGCTGTGCCCGTCCACGCGACGGCGAGCAGCACGAGCCCCGCTGCCAGCGAGACCCGTGCTGCCTGTGCGTTCGTAGCGACCGCCCGCCCCTAGCCTGTGAAGCCCCTGCGTGCGCGTGCAGACGAGGCCTTCGCCGCAGCCGCCTTCTTCGCCGCGATCTTCTTCGCGAGCGCGGCCTGCTTCGCCGCGACCTTCGCCGCCTTGGCGGCCTTGGCCGCCGCAGCCTTCGCAGCCGCGACCTTCGCCGCCTGAGCCGCCGCAACCCTCGCGGCCTCCGCGGCCTTCGCAGCCGCGACTCGCGCCGCCTCAGCCGCGCGCGCCGCCTCAGCCGCCGTCGCCGCCTTCTGCGCCGCAACAGCAGCCGCCGCCGCCGCGGCGGCAGCCCTTTCCGCCTCGATCCTGGCCGCCTCAGCCGCCGCCACGGCGTCCGCCTCGGCCTGCGTCGTACACACCTGCGGCTTCGTGATCGTGTCGGTGTCCAGCGTCACCGCGCCGTTCCGGGCCAGAACCCGGCCGCGGACGGTCACGCCGGTCGTGACCGTGATGTCCGTCAGCGCCATGATGGTTCCTCTGAAGGTCGAGCCCGTTCCGAGCGTGGCGGAGCTGCCGATCTGCCAGAAGATGTTGCAGGCCTGGGCGCCGTTGATCAGGCTGACCGAGCTCGCCGATGCCGTCGTGAGCGTGGAGCCCGCCTGGAAGACCCAGACGGCGTCCAGGTTGCCGCCGCCGTTGAGCGTGAGCACGCCTGTGAGCCCGATCGAGGAGGCGGAGTTGTAGACGCCCGGCGTCAGCGTCTGCCCGCCCAGGTCGGCGACGATCGGGGACGTCGGCCCTTGCCCGGCCGCGTCGTTATAGGCGAGCACCAGGTCGGTCTTCGCACCCTGCGTGACGGCGTCGCCCGCGTGGTTGACCCCGTTGAGCGTCACCGAGCCGAACCCCGTCATCGTCGTCGTCGGGTACGTCCCGACGTCGCCGGTGATCGTGGTCGGGCCCGTGTTGGTGATGCCGGCGCCCGCCAGGACCGCGAAGCTGTCGGCCGTTCCGAGCGGCACGGGCGTGGCGGCCGCCAGGGCGCCGTTTGCGAGCGTGAGCGCGGCCACCAGCGAGATTGTCAGCACCGCGATCCCGCCCAGTCGTCTGGCGAGCCTCCCGGGCGAGTGCGCACGCGTCGCGACGGACGTGTCTTCGAAGCTGTTCATGTGGATCCTTTCCCTCAAGGGAGCTGCTCGCCGACCACGGTGCTGAGGTCAGCCCACTCCTCCGACCCACGCTTCTGAGGGGCGGATCCTTCGCGGCGCCAAGTTCTTTTGCGGCGTCCAGCACGAACTATAGCGCGAATGGCTCCGCTCCGACGCTGGGGCTACTCGGGCCTCTACGCGGTGTGCTCGGATGCAACCGGGTTCGGCAGCGGCGCGGGCAGCAGCAGCCTATGGCTGTCGACGACCGCCTGCGCGACGTTGACAAGCTTCGAGCCGTTGTGCTGCGAGTGGTCGCGGAGCAGCTCGAACGCCGCATCGGCGTCGATGGCGTGGCGCGCCATCAGGATTCCCTTCGCCTGCTCGATCACGGCCCGGCGACCGAACGCCCCTTGCAGGTCGTGGTACTCGGAGAAGCGCTGGAGCGTGACGTCGATCGCGCTCTGCAGTTCGTCGGGGGTCGTGTCGACGAGGTACGCGAAGACGCCGCGCTTGGCCGCCTCGCGCACATACGACGGGTCCTCGCTCGAGAGCAGGGCGATCACCGGGCAGCTGGACTCGCGGACGATCTGCTCGATCAGCTCGAGCGCGTGTTGCGAGGAGAGACCGAGTCCGACCAGGGCGACGTCGGGCCGTTCTCGCACGGTCACCGCGGCGACCGCGCTGACGTCGATCTCGCGGGCGATGACCTCGTGCCCGAGCCCGATCACGACCCGCGCGAGCAACTCGAGCCGGTCGCGGCGCTCGTTGGCGATTAAGACGCGGAGATGCTGACGCTCGTGCTCGCTCATCCGATCCTGCACGGGACAGAATAGCGCCGAGCGGGCGGTCGCGCTATACTCCGGCGGTCGCGCGGAAGAAGCCCGCGCGATCGAGTCACTCCGCGGGTCGAAGCGAACGGCACGCGGAAGATCCGCCCTCAGCAAGCAGGCCGGAGCCGCTGAAGATCGAGGCTGAGGGAGGGATCGAGACGGAAGCTCCCATGGTAGTTCGGAGGCCCCGGACGCGCAGCGCGTTCTACCGGGCGCTCAATGACGATCTCGTGCGCCTCAGCAGGCCCGCGCAGGGCGGAGTGCGGCTCATCGTCTGCGAGTGCAGCCGGCCCGAGTGCGCCGAGGCGCTCGAGGTCACGGACGCCGAGTACGACGCGGTGCGCGCGCACGCGACGCGCTTCCTGGTCGTGCCGGGCCACGAGCTCGCGGGCGTCCAGCGCGTGCTCGAACGGACACGCCGCGCCGCTGTCGTCCAGGAGCAGCAGGCCCGCTTCCTCCGGCGCCCGTCCGCGCCGAACGGCAGTGTCGAGGACGACGGCAGTCGGGCGCTCGTGCTGATCGTCGACGACGATTCCGCGCTTCGAGCGCTCTGCTCCCTCAACCTGCAGTTCGCCGGCCTCGCCGTGCTGGAGGCTGCGGACGGACTCCGTGGACTCGAGCTTGCGCGGCGCGAGCTTCCCGCTCTCGTCGTCACCGACGTCCGCATGCCGCGACTCGACGGCTTCGCGCTCGGCGAGGCGCTGCGCGGCGACGAGCGGACGCGTCGGACGCCCCTCATCCTGGTCAGCGGCGAGAGCGACGTCGCCGGCGCGACGCGCGCGCGCGAGCTCGCGGCGCTCGCGTACGTGCCCAAGCCGTTCGACGCGCCGGCGCTCGCGTCCGTCGCAGCCGGAGTGATCGCGCGCTTCGCGGCCACGACCCACAGCGCCACGAGAGGATAGGCATGGAAGGCAAGGACCGCCCGTCACCGGCGCCGCCGGAGACCCAGGCCGTCGAGACGCGCGGCGCGCGCCTGCGACGCCACGGCCACCGAACCTGGCTCTACACGTGGGCGTTCTTGCTCGTGGCGCTCGTCGTCGTCTTGATCGCGCTGATCCTCGCGAACACCCGACAGGTGGAGTTGAGCTGGGTCTTCGGCGACGGGCACGCCTCGCTCGTCTGGATCATCCTCGCGGCCGCCGTTCTCGGCTGGTTGCTCGGGATCGCGACGAGCGTGCTGTTCCGGTTCCGGACGCGCCGGCGCGCGTGACGACGGCGTCGCTCTACGAGCGCGTTCGGCGCGCGGCCCAGTTCCTGATCGCCGCCGGCCACCAGGCGCCCGGCAGCGACCGGGTCGGCGAGGCCTGGTCCGGCTACCTCGTCGTCGCTTAGCTCAGGAAGGCTCGGATCGCCGCTGCGTCGCGCGGCAGCAGGACGAGGCGGGGCGACCCGGCCCAGTCCGCGTCGGGGAGCAGCCGTGCCGCCTCGCGACCGCTCTCCTCGATCAGGCCCACGCGCGCGCCCAGAGCGAGCGCGAGCCGGTACTCGGTCGCCGCGATCCGTCCCCCGTTGATGCCGATCAGCCTGACGGCGGCAGGCGGGATGCCCGAGGCGACGAGGTCGATCCAGTTCGCCAGCGGCTCGAGCGCGCTGAAGCCGGTGCCGTCGGTCAGGCGGAGCTCGTCGTAGCGCTCGGCGTCGGGTGTGGCGTCGGGCGGCAGGCCCGACTCGGGGAGGTAGCCGACCGCGCGAATCCGATCCGGGTACGCCTCCTTGACGTCGCCGACGAGCCCGCTGACGCCCTCCCGGGTGCCGCCGGAGAGGATCGTCCCGGCGAAGCCGTCGAAGGCCGCCACGAGCAGCTCGCCGAACCCGCGCATCTCCTCCTCGACGCTCGGGTCGCAGCCCCCTGCGACGATCACGACCGGCCCGGCGAGCGGAGTCCGGTCCGAGGCCACGGGCGTCGAGCCGAACTTCGCGGCGCGGGCGAGGAGCACCAGGCGGCGGGCGGCCTCGTAGCCGATGATGCTCTCGGCGGCCGGCGCCAGCGCCTCGAGCGAGCGCTGGGACGAGGCTAGGACCCAGTCCGCGGTCGTCAGCTCGATCGCCTTCGCGTAGGCGGCGAGACTCTCGTACGGCCGCCCGAGCAGGAGCTGGAACTTGGCGATGTCGTAGTGGGCCCAGGGCAGGTTGATGCCGATGCTCGCCTGCTCGCGGCAGCGCTCGATCGCCGCCTCGATCGACGGGCTCATCAGCGCGACCGCCGACGTGTCGCCCCGCTCCGCGATCTCGTAGCTGAGGACGTTCCCCAGCGGATAGGAGTTGGCGGGGTCGGCCTGGAGAGCGCGGCGGTAGAGACGGCGAGCCTCTGAGTCGTCGATCCCACGCCAGGTCCCCGCGAGCGAGGAGAGCGCGTCCCAGTCGTCCTCGTCGGCGGCGATCGCGCGCTCCAGGAACCGCCGCCCCTGCCGGTACTTCCGCCCCTCGCGCTCCCCCTCGTGGCGCTTGCACACGGCCACGCCGAGATCGCGGAGCACCCCCGGGTCGCGCCGCCGGGCCGCGCCCGCGAGGACGGCGATCGCCTCGTCCCAGGCGCCGAGCGTCATCGCCAGCTTGCCGATCCGGCTCGTGAGCTCGACGTTGCCGGGATCGTGCTCGAGGACGATCGTCAGCTTCTCGATCTCCTCGCGCATCTGCTCGGGCGAGAGGTAGTCGCCGTAGCTCGCGCGGTACGCCTCCAGCCCGCCCTGGATCCTGACGACGGAGCTGTCGGCGCCCTCGAGCAGCGCCGCCAGGCCCGCGACCTCGCGCACCCACCGCGCCGGCACCCTGAAGGGGCTCTTGTAGACGAGGTCGTGGCAGATGTCGGCCCACGCGTGCTCGAGCACCGTGCGTACCTGGATCTCCGCGCGCCGGTTCGGCATCCGGTAGAGCAGGGAGGGCACGTCGACGTCCAGCTCGGCGCTCGGGAACACGCCGCGCCTGAACTTGACGATGTAGTGGACCGAGCGGTACCCGAACTCGGTCGGCGCGAGCCGCTGGCTGACGTCGACGGTGTTCTCCCAGTCGATCTCGAAGTGCTGCTCGATGAACCGGGACACCGCCCGCACCTGCGCGGCCGTGTGCGTGATCACCCGGACCCCGCACAGGTCGGTCATCCGGTTGACGGGCTGCCGGTACTTGTCGCGCTTCCGCCAGATCTTCTCGCCGAAGCTCGCGATCGACTTGGGGCGGGCCTGGACGATCGCCAGCGGCGCGAGCTTCGCGGCCGCACGGTCGAGCACGTCCTTGAGCACGGAGGCGAAGAGCTCGTAGCTCGGATAGCGCTCCTCGTAGAGGGCGAGCTGGGCGCGGGCCCACTCGAGGTCCGCGTCGCTGAGGGCGCCGGGAGGGAGGACGGTCGTCATCGGCGGCGGATCGCGTAGCCGCTCGCGGCGAACAGCTGGGGCAGCCGCCGGACGACGATCCGGTCGAGCTCCTTCACCTCGTCCGCGAGCTGGTCGTAGGGCACGAGATCGGGGTGGGTTCTCCGCTCGGGGTCCTTCGGGCCCGGCGCGTACGTCCAGCCGTCGAAGAGGCGCTCGGCCAGCCAGCGCTCGTGCTCGAGCTCCGCCATCCGCTCGATCTCGGCGGCGGAGAACTCGACGCCAGGGCTGCCGTCGCGCGGCGCGAGCTCGCAGCCGACCTCGCGGAGCTTCACGAGCGCATGGTCCTGCTGCCGCCGGTTCGATTCCCGCAGCTCGTCGGGGAGGTCCTCCCAGGGCACCATCGAGGAATTCGTCTCTGGGGTCTGCCCATTGGCCGCCTGCTCGCGCAGGTACTCCGCGTGGCCGGCCCGGGCCAGGAGCTCGGACGGCGTCTCGCCGAGGAGCGTCTCGGGCGTGCAGACGCGGTCGAGGAGGTGGAACGCGTGCACGTTGGGAGCCTCGTGGGCGCGGAGGAGGGCAAGTCCCGCGTCCTGCCGCATCCGGACGACGACCGGGACGTTCGCGCCTCGCAGGCGGCGCAGCAGCGTCAGCGCGGCCTTCAGGCTCGTCGCGTCGTCGTCGAGGCAGACGTAGACGGTCGAGGCGCCGCCGGCGAGGAACTCTGCCCGCTCGAACTCGGGTGACTCCAGCTCGAGCTCGGCCGCCTCGAGCCTGGCGAACCGCGGCAGCTGCGGGTGCGCGAGGTGCAGCATGTCCCGCTTCCGCTCGGCCGCCTTGTCGACGATCGTGATGCGCGGGCCCGGCTCGCCGCGCAGCGCTGTCTCGGGATAGAGGCTCAGCCAGTAGCGGACGGCGCCGACGACGAGGCTCCGGCCGACCTGGCCGGCTCCGACCACGACGAGGTGCGGCTCGCGGTCGTCGAGGCGGAACGGGGCGTGTGACGCGAGCCAGGCGCGGGCCCCGCTCTCGTAGACGTTGAAGAAGTGCAGCCGGAACGAGCCGTGCAGGCGGCGGCCGGCGCCGCTCTCCCGGACGAGGCTGCAGAGGCGGGCGTCGACGAGGTGCACGTAGGCCTCGAGCTCGCCGCTGCCGCGGTCGGCGACGAGGCGTCCCGCGTCGACCGCGACCTCCGCGTTGACCCCGTCACGGTCCGCCACGGTGACGAGGTAGCGCGCGTGGGCGACGCGAGCCTTCGCCAGGACGGCCTCGTCGGTCGCGTCGCCGACGAGCACCGGGATGCCGAGCGCGTGGCCGGACGCCGCGGCCTCGACCTTCTCCTCGATCGCGATCACGCGGTCGCCGCGCGCCCGGAACCCCTCCGCAAGCAGCCGGCCGCGCTCGCCGAGCCCGACGATCACGACGTGCCCGCGCCAGAACCGGGCGCGCAGCAGCCGGGCCTGCTCGCGGAAGACCGCGGCGAGCGCCTGTGCGGCCGCGTAGACGGCGACGGCCGGCGCGAGCAGGCGGGCGATCTCGAGCTCCCAGCCGAGCGGGGGCTCGACGGAGCCGGACTCTAGGGTGAAGAGCTGCAGCGTCCGGTAGACGAGGTCGGCGACGCCGAGGCCGGCCTCCTGGCGGTGGAAGCCGATCATCCCGAGGGCGAGCGCCGTCAGGGCGAGGCCGCCGACGACGGGCCACTCGATCGTGTCCCAGAGCCCGCCGAGCCGGCCGCGCCGGTGCCTAGGTCGTCCGTGCGTAGGCCTCAAGCTGCTCCTCGATCGTCCAGGCGTACGAGCGCGGGGGGATCGCCGCCGGGTTGACCCAGTCGAATTCGGCGTGCTCGCCGCTCAGGCTCACGTCGCCGCCGTCAGAGTCGCAGGCGAAGGTGACGCAGGTGACCCAGAACGGCTCCTTCTCGAAGTACGAGATGTGGACGACCCCGCCGACCGCGACGCGCAAGCCGGTCTCCTCGCTCACCTCGCGCTCCAGCACCTGCTCGAGCGTCTCGCCGTGGTCCATCTTCCCGCCGGGCAGGTCCCACAGCCCGGGGTCGGTCCGCGCGTCGTCGGGTCGCCTGATCAGCAGGACACGGCCGTCCGGCCGCCGCACGATCGCCTTCGCCGCAACACCGATCACGCCCCCTATTCTGCTCCTTCGTATCGGGACGTACAATCGCGGCCATGTTCGGGTCGCTGCTCGGCTGGATCTGGATGCTCATCGTCTTCGGGTACCTGATCGCGGGCTCCGTCCAGACCGAACGCCCCCTCGCCACGGCGGCCGGCTGGCTCGTCGGGATCGCGGCGGTGTTCGTCTGGGGAGCGCTGTCGCCCCCGCCGTCTCCCCGCGGGATCGCCTGGAGCGTGCTCTTCGGGATCGTCGGGCTCGGCCTCGTCGCCGCGTACCTCGCCCATGAGGGGCGACCTGCCGAGATCGCGATCTGGCTGCCCGCGATCGCAGCCGGCCTGATCGGCTGGCTCTACCTGCTCGTCGCCGTCTACGACAGCCGGGCCCGCGCAGCGCGGGGGACCCTCGCAACCGTCTTCCTCGCCGTGCCGTTCGCCCTCTGGGCGACGGTCGGCGACTTCACCGGGGTTGGCGTCTAGCGGCTTAGAGCCGCAAGATCAGCCCGTAGACCAGGATCGTGAGCTGCTCCTTCAACCGCGCCGCGAGATCGGGCACCGGCCCGGGCACCTCGTAGAGCATCCGCACCTCGCCGCTCGAGTCGAGCCCGACCTTCGCGACGTTCACGGCCCGGTTCAGCTCGAGCAGCTGGGTCAGCTTGTTGAGGTCGCCGCCGGGCCTCGCCGGCCACGGCGTGATCAGCGAGACCACACCGGCGTCGGCGTAGAGCGACAGCGGCCGCGGGCCCTCCCCGAGCTCGAGGTCGAATGTGTAGAGCCCACCCGGCAGAGGAGAGGCGCCGGCCGCCTCGAGCAGCGCACCGACGTCGGCCCGCGCCTGCTCGGCGTCGACGCTGAACGCGGCCTGCTGTGCGAACTTGCAGAACTGGATGCGCATCTGCCAGCTCTCCTCGCTGGCGAGCTCGTCCTGATCCTTGATGTCCCCCAGGGCGACGAGCCCGCGGATCAGCCCGTCGCAGATCTCCGGCGTGAGCGCGCCGGGCGGGACCTCGGCCGCGAGCGCGAAGCGTCCCTCCGCGAGGGCCAGCGCCTTGACGTAGTTGACGAAGCTGAGGTTCAGCAGCCGCTGGTAGAGCTGGACCTTGTTCTTCTTCTTGCCGGTGTACGCGTCGAGCTCCACGGAGAGGAAGGTCGTCCCGTCGGCGAGCTCGCGGGCGAAGGCGAGCACCTGGTCGGCGCGCTGGCCCCCGAACGGAATGACGAAAGCCTCCTCGAAGTCGTGGTACTTGAGCCCGGCTCCGTCGAGGCACTCCCGCAGGGAGGCGGACTGGCCGGGCACCACCTGGGGCCGATCGAGTCCGTCGATGTAGGCGAGCACCTCTTCGCGGAGCTGGTCGTTCGCGATCGGCTGAGCAGTCGCCCGAGCCCGCTCGAACTCTCCCTCGTCCGCCAGCCCGCGTGCCCCGTCGGCGCGCAGCTCGTCCAGGATCTTGCCGACCATGCCGGCCAGGTCGGCAACGTCCGCGTCCAGGGAGACAGCCCCGATGCGCACGGGGAAGCGATCGACGATCCCGCGCAGGTCATCGGGCAGGTCGCCCGCCTTGGGCATCTCCGCTCCCTGAACGAGCAGCGGGATCACCCGCACCTCGCGCTTCAGCGCCAGCCCGAGCTCCTGGCGAAGCACGTCGTCCGGGTCGTCAAGCCTGCGGCCGCGATCGTCGGTGGCGGTGAGCCAGTTCGGCCCGATCAGTGCCAGGACGAGCGCGCTCTTCCCCAGCGTCCGCTCGATGTACTCGAACCAGTCGCCGCCGCCGGGGATCGCGAAGATGTCCATGCAGATCTGGCCCTCGCCGAACCGGGCGGTCAGCTCCCTGTAGAGGAGCAGGGCGCTCGGCTGCGTATCCGCGCGGCGGTAGCTGAGGAAGACCCGCGGTGTCTCGTCCGTGGCCGCGAGAACGCTCACGTCGTAAGCTTCCAGCGGCCGCGCGTGTCGGCTGTCTCCTCGCGGTGGATCGACGGGAACAACACCGCGCCGAGCGCCGAGTTGAGGATCCCGCCGAAGACGAAGCCGAGCAGGAAGGAGAGCCACCAGGTCTCCCACCATTGATACGTGTAGTAGAAGCTGAGGCCTGCGAGCGCGGGCGTCAGCCCGAAGTACAGGAACCGGCGGAGCTTCTTCGGCTCGCTGAGCACGTCCGCGAGCGCCCGGCTGATGAAGTTGAAGACGAGGACGCCGATGAAGGCGGCGAGCCAGGCCGAGCCGACGTCGTCGCGGGTCAGCGCGTACCAGCCGGCGCCCGCGCCGGCGGCCATGCCGACGAGCGCGAACCAGTTCCGGAGCGTCTTGGTGCGCGCCGAGACTCCTTCCCGGGCGGGACCGCGGAGCGTGGCGAGAGCGGCGAGTCGCTGGAAGGCCTCCCAGTCGAACTCCTGCCGCGGGGGCTGCGGGGGAGGCGTGTACGAAGGCTCCGGAACGTCGACCGGAACAGGCTCGGGGGGTGGCGCCGCCGCCTCTGCGATCCGGTCGAGATCCGCGAGCAGGCGGCCTAACCCGTGGTCGAAGGAGGTTCCGCTCAGCGGCACGGCCATCCTTCCGAGCAGAGGCTTCAACGACTCCGGTAGGGCCTCTCGACCCGGCAGGTTGGTGTCGATGGGGACCGGGATCAGGGTCACGCCCCGCTCCAGCGCGGCTTCCAGCTCCCGCCGGATCCGGTCGTCGGGGTCGTGAAGCGTCCGGCCGCCCTCGTCCGGGGCGCTGAGCCACGTCGTCCCGATCACCGCCAGGACGACGTCGGCCGCTCCGACCGCCTGGTCGATCAGCCTCGAGACCGGCGCTCCGGGATCCCCGCGCGCGACGTCCCCGAAGGTCCGTACCTCGTCCCTGCCGTACCGGGCCCCCAGAGCTTCCTGGAGCGCCCGCACGTAGCCGGCCGCGTCGCCGGGGCGGTGACTGATGAAGATGCGGGCCACGCCTAACCCCCTTCGTGTCGCAGGTTTCTCATTCTCACGCAGAGCGGGGCCGCCGACAAGGCTTAGTGCTCGCCGCCGCAAATACGATCGGCCCGCCCGGCTGCAAACCGGCGCGATGCGGCGTCCTCGCTCGCGCCCGTACCGCAGGGGGTACGGGCGCTCCCTGCGTCCTTGCCTCGCTTGGTTTTCGCTCGGGCGACCTCGACCGTACTTACGGCGGAGAGCACTTAGACCCGTGCCGGTGAGGCGAAGGTGAGCGCGCCGTCGACCGCGTCGACCTCGACCGGCTCTCCCGGGGCGAGCTCGCCGCGCGCGAGCAGGACGGAGAGCGGGTTGGCCACGAGCCGCTGGATCGAGCGGCGGGCGGGGCGAGCGCCCATCGCCGGGTCGTAGCTCTGCTCGACCAGCAGGTCGAGCGCCTCGGCGCTGAGCGTGATCTCCACCGGCACCATCTCCCTCAGCAGCGCCGGGACGATCTTGTAGAGCGCCTCCTTCGCGAGCGGCCGGAAGACGACGATCTCGTCGATCCGGTTCAGGAACTCGGGCGCGAAGACCCGATGGAGCTCCCGGTCGACCTCGCGCTTCACGTCCTCGTGGGAGAGCCCGCGTTTCTCGCCGCCGCTCGAGAACCCGATCGGCGCGGACGGCTGAAGCCTGCGCGCCCCGACGTTCGACGTCATGACGATGACCGTGTGGCGGAAGTCGACGAGCCGGCCGAGCGAGTCGGTCAGGCGCCCGTCCTCGAAGACCTGGAGGAAGACGTTCCAGACGTCAGGGTGGGCCTTCTCGACCTCGTCCAGCAGCACGAGCGCATAGGGCTTCGCGCGCACGGAGTTCGTGAGCTGGCCGCCCTCGTCCCAGCCGACGTAGCCGGGCGGCGAGCCGATCAGCCGGGAGACCTGGTGCTTCTCCATGTACTCCGACATGTCCAGCCGGATCACCTCGTCGCGGCTGCCGAAGAGGAACGCGGCCAGCTCCTCGGCCAGCTTCGTCTTGCCGACGCCCGTCGGCCCGAGGAAGAGGAAGACCCCGTACGGCCGGTCCGGATCGCCCATGCCCATCCGCACCGAGAGGATCGAGGCCGACACGCGCGCCACCGCCTCGTCCTGGCCGGCAACGCGCTCCCGCAGGGCCCCCTCCATCCCGAGCAGCCGGTCGCGCTCGTCGGAGGTCAGCGTCGCGATCGGGATCTCGAGCAGGACGGAGACCACCTCCGCGATGTCGTCCGCGTCGACGACGAGGTCGGCGTCCAGCGGGGCGAGCTCCGGCATCCAGCGTGTCATGCCCGAGCCGAGCTTCGCCTGGGTGCACGCGCGGTCGAGCAGGTCGAGCGCCTTGTCGGGGAGGAAGCGGTCGTGCATGTAGCGCGACGAGAGGTCGACGGCCGCCTCGAGCGCGAGGTCCGAGATCTCGACGCCGTGGAAGTCGGCGTACTTGCCGCGCAGGCCGGCGAGGATCTGGAGGGTCGCCTCGCGGCTGGGCTCGCCGACGACGATCACCTGGAACCGGCGCATCAGCGCCTTGTCGCGCTCGATGTGCTTGCGGAACTCGTCGGTGGTCGTCGCGCCGACGACCTTGAGCTTCCCCTCCGCGAGCACCGGCTTGAGCATGTTTGCGGCGTCCATCGAGCCGCCGCCGACCTCGCCGGCCCCGACGAGCATGTGCATCTCGTCGAGGAACAGGATCACGTCCGTGCGCTCGGAGACCTCGTCGACCAGCTGCTTCAGCCGCTCCTCGAACTGGCCGCGGTAGATCGTGCCCGCCACCAGCGACCCGATCTCGATCGTGCGGATGCGCATCCCCTGGAGCTGCTCGGGCACCTCCCCGGCGACGATCCGCTGGGCGAGCGCCTCGACGATCGCGGTCTTGCCGACGCCCGCGTCGCCGACGAGCACGGCGTTCTGCTTGCGCCTGCCGCAGAGCACCTGGATCAGCTCCACCAGCTCGCGGTCGCGGCCGATGATCGGGCTCAGCTCGCCTCGCTCGGCCTCCGCGGTCAGGTCCCGGCCGAGCGACTCGAGCAGCTGCGTCGTGCTGGCGAGCCCAGGCTGCTCGACCGCGACGCGGCCCTGGTAGAAGCCGCCGGGGGTCCACTCGCCACGCTCGAGCATGCCGGCCAGGTCGTCCGCGAGCACCGCCGGGTCGGCGCCCTGCTCGCGCAGCACCTGCGCGGTGAGGCCGTCGCCGTCCCGGAGCACGGCGATCAGGAGGTGGGGAGCCTCGACGGCCGTCCCCCCGAGGCGCACGGCCTCCTGCTTGGCGTCCTCGAGCGCGCGGCCGCCGGCGCCGTCGCCGTGCCCGGCGCGGCTGCGGAGCGCGGACGCCACCTCGTCCGGGTCGACTCCGCGCTCCTGGAGGGGGCGGCGGAGCGCGACGTCCTCGAGCTCGGCGACGCCGAGGAAGACGTGCTCGGTGCCGAGCGCGGCGGCGCCCAGCCCCTCTGCGGCGCGGCGGGCGTACTCGAGCGCGAGCCGGCCGGACTCGCCCAGGTCGTCCGTCACCGCGGCTCCGTGAAGAGTCGCCCGCCGAAGCGGCTCTTGATCTCGTCGTCGTACCCGTCGGCGACCGCCGCGACCGCGGCGACGGCGACCTTCAGCTCCTCGCGGTTGAGGAACTCGCCGAGCAGCGTGTGCCCGAGCACGACGGCGCCGCGCTGCTCGTCCACCGAGAGGACGCCGAAGACGAGCTTGCCGTTCTCGGTGGCGATGAAGCGCGTCAGCGCGTCGGTGACGGGGACGTCGACGTTCGTGATCGCCCAGACGCGGACGGCCGTCTGGCCGCCGTAGATCTCGATCGGGCGGAGGAAGGAGAGGGCGCTCCCGAAGGGGACGACGTAGTCGCCCTCGGGATCGGTCTGGTGCCCTCCGAAGATCTCGTCGAGGTACCGCTCGAGCCGCCGGCGCAGCTCCTCCACGGAGGGCGTGGTCGTGCTCAGAACGCTCGCCTCCAGCGGCCGCGCGTATCGGCCACCTCCTCGCGGTGGATCCCGGGGAGCAGGTTCGCGGCGAAGGCGCCTCCGAGCATGCCGCCGCCGACGAAGCCGAGGAGCGCGGCGAGCCACCAGCGTTCCCAGGCCTGGTAGGCGAAGTAGACGATCCCGATCATCAGCGCCGGCTGGAGCGCGAAGTAGACGGCACGCCGTGCTTTCTGGGGGTCGGTGACGAGGTCGCCGAGCGCCCGGCCGACGACGTAGTTGGCGAGCAGGGCGGAGAACGCGACCAGCCACCACGAGTCGTCGATCAGCCGGTAGCTGGCGATGCCGGCCGCCACCGCCGCGACGAGGCCGAGCGCCACGAAGGCGCGTTGCGCCGGCGATCCCCCGTTCGCGACGGGCGCGGTGCCGGCGGGCTCGGCGAAGATGCGGCCCCCGAAGCGGGCCTTGATCTGGTCGTCGTAGTGGTCGGCCGTGGAGCCGACCGCCTCGACGGCGTCGGCGAGCTCCTTGCGGCTGAGGAAGTCGCCGAGGAGCGTGTGCCCGAAGAGCACCGCCCGGCGCTCCTCGTCGAGGTGGAAGCCGCCGAAGACGAACCGCCCGCTCTCGGTGGCGAGGAACCGGGTCAGCTCGCCGTCCACGCGCACGTCGAGGTTCGTGATCGCCCAGATGCGGACGATCGTCTGCCCGTCGGCCCAGGGGAGCGGCCGGATCCACGTGACCGTGCTCCCCCGGCGCAGCGCGAAGTCGCCGTCCGCGTCGACGTCGTACGAGCCGAACGACTCCTGCAGATACCGGCTGATCGTTCCTCTCAGAACGTCCACCGGGGCTGTGGCCGCCATCTCGCAGGCGAGGTTACTCCCCTCGCTCAGACGAGGGAAGTGCGCGTTCGTGTCTTGCGGAATAGCGGGGCCTTCGTTACCGTTTGACCAGGTAAGACGCGGTGCCGGCCGCGAGTTTGGCTTGCGCGCTCAGCGTCGACCATCCTGGAAGGAGGAACCCGAATCACCACGACTGCTGCACCGAACGAGCTGCTCGACGCCCTGCTCGGCGACGCCGAGGAGGAGGGCATGCTGGACCGGGGCGCCCTCGAGCGGGCGATCGCGGACGCCGACCTCTCGGACGACGAGGTCGAGCGCCTGCACGAGCTGATCGAGGCCCGCGGGATCGAGATCGCGAATCCCGAGGAGGAGGACACGGCCGCCCCTGCCCGGGGCGACGTCTCCCTGCTTTCGACCGACTCGCTCCAGATGTTCCTGAACGAGATGGCGCGCTACCCGCTGCTGACCGCCGCACAGGAGGTCGAGCTGGCGAAGCGCGTCGAGCGCGGCGACATGGAGGCCAAGAACCGGATGATCAACTCGAACCTCCGGCTCGTCGTCTCGATCGCCAAGAAGTACCAGGGGCACGGGCTGCCCCTGACCGACCTGATCCAGGAGGGCATCCTGGGCCTGATCCGCGCCGTCGAGAAGTTCGACTGGCGCCGTGGCTTCAAGTTCTCGACGTACGCCACGTGGTGGATCCGCCAGGCCGTCCAGCGCGGCGTCGCGAACAAGTCGCGCGACATCAGGATCCCGGTCCACATCCTCGAGCGCGAGCAGAAGCTGGCGCGCAGCGAGCGCGAGCTCGCCGCCAAGCTCGGCCGCGAGCCGACGGACGAGGAGGTCGCAGAGGACTCGCGGCTCACCCTGAAGCACGTCAAGGAGGTGCGCGAGGCCGCGCGCGCCGTGACGAGCATCGACCGGCCGTTCGGCGACGGCGAGGGATCGCTGGCCGACGTGGTCGCCGTCTCGGAGGACGCGAGCCCCGACGAGGAGGCCGAGACGACCCTGCGGCGGGAGGCCGTGCGCCAGGTGGTCGAGCAGCTCCCGGAGGCGCAGCGCGAGGTGATCGAGCTTCGGTTCGGCCTCGCCCGCGGCGTCGAGGGGCCGCAGTCGCTCGAGTCGATCGGCAAGCGCCTCGGCCTCAGCCGGGAGCGCGTGCGCCAGCTCGAGAGCGAGGCGCTGACGCGCCTTTCCTCGGACGACTCGCTCGCCGAGCTCGCCAGTTCTGCGTAAGGGGGAACCCTTGGTTCCCCCTTACGGGATCCCCCTCCTGTAGCGCCTCGCCTGCGGGCCGGCTGCTTGCCGGCCTCTCGCGGGAGTGAATCCCGCTTCGGCCGCGTGTCGCCTGTCGTTGTCCCCGCGCCGAGGGCACCTGCACGCCGCCGCTGGGGGGCCGGCGACGGCAGACAGCGCGAGCTCGCCAGCTCCGCCTAGGGATACGCGCGGGTCGCCGTGCGCGCGCCGCTCGCGGGCGACCAGCTCGTCACGGTCATCAGGCCGCGCTCGACGTCCCACTCGACGAGCGCGGCCTCCTCGACCTCGAGCGCGTAGACGCGCACGTCGGCGGCTGGGCGTCCGGTCCACCAGGCGCCGGGCGGCTCGCCCTCGGCCTCGACGGCGCGGCAGTAGAGCTTCAGCTCGGGCTCGCCCGAGTCCGGATCGCCCACGAGGCTCTGGAGCGTGCAGCGCGGGTCGCGGGCCAGGTCGCGCGCCTTCAGCGAGCGGGGCATGACGCCGATCAGCAGCTCGCCCTCCCAGACGTGCGCCTCGACCGGGCTGATCCGCGGCCGGCCGTCGGCCCGCAGCGTGGCGAGGTAGGCGAAGCCGAGCAGATCGGCCCGGGCGACCTCGGGCGGGAGCGCGCTCCAGCTCATCGCCGGCCGGCGGCCCACAGGGTGAGGAGGCCGCGGTAGTGCGCGACGAACGGCTCGTGCTCGTGCGGCGGGAAGGTCTCCCGCACGGTCTCGACGAGCAGGCGGTCGAAGTCGTCGCTCGTCACGTATTCGAGCACCACCTCGTGGAGATCCGGCAGCGCCTCGGCGGCGAAGGCCTCGTACTCCTCGGCGCGGAAGTGCTCGTCGGCGAGCCGGCGGTACTCCCGCAGTTTCTCCTCGTAGCTCAGGTCGTCGCGGTCGCCGACGGCGAAGTACGGCTCGAGGTCGAGCGCGACGCGCATCCGCCGCCGGGTCGCCGCGCAGAAGAGCGTCCAGCGAACGAGCGCCTCGATCGCCCAGGGGAAGTAGTAGTGGAGGCTCGTCACGGCGAGGTCGGGGGACGCGTTCGCGTAGTCGATTGGGTACGCCTCGGCGCCGCTGACGATCGTCTCGCACGAGTTGAGCTCCCAGCCGAAGAAGGCGTTGACGAGCCGCGCGATCGTCACCACCTCCCAGCCCAGCTCGGGGGTGAGGAAGTCGTGGGCGACCGCGTAGCGGTCGTGGAGCGGCCGGTCGGGCTCGAAGCGCATCACGAGCGTCTCGGCGCCGACCGAGAGGCTGCGGGTGAAGACGTCGAAGTCCTCGACCGCCTGCTGCACGTGCATCAGCCGCTCCCCCGACTCGTCGTAGGCGCGGTGCAGCTCGTCGGGGCCCTCGATGCGGCTGACGCCGATCCACTGGCCGCCGTCGAACGGCTTCAGGTAGAGCGGGTAGCCGACGCGCGCCCCGATCTCCTCGAGGTCGAAGGGCGCGTTGTAGCGCTCGGCCGTGGGGAGGAAGCGCGGGTTCACGGGCGGCTGCTTGTGCGGGATCAGCCACGTGTCCGGCACTTTGAGGCCGAGCCGCATCATCGCGCAGTAGGCCGCGTGCTTCTCCATTGCCTGGAACGAGAACGGGTTGTTGAGCAGGTAGACGCCGTCCATCAGGGCGATCTTCTTCAGCCACTCGCGCGGCACGTGGTACCACCAGGCGAGCCGGTCGATCACGAGGTCGTACCGGGGCCGGGAGCGGAGGTCGAAGGGCTCGTTGAAGATCCGCTCGACCGTGAACTCGTGCCGCTCGCCGCGGTACTCGATCGGGCCGACCCGCGAGAGCACGCTCTCGTACGCGGTCGGCCAGTCCTCCTCGATGCCGAGCAGCAGCCCGATCAGGTGCGACGGCATCAGATGAAGCGGGGGAGGTGGTGGGCGAGCTGGCGCTGCCAGGAGGGCCAGTCGTGCGGGACGTCGTGGCCCCAGAGGTCGAGCTCGTGGCGGACTCCCTTGCCGGCGAGCAGGCCGGCGAAGCGCCGGGTCGAGTCGAGCGCGCCGGTCGTGTCCTCCCACTGGCCCTGGCCGCAGACGAGCAGCAGGCTGACGCGGGAGCGGAGCCAGTCGAGGTGGTCGCCTTCGAGGTTGGCGACGTAGTCCATCGGGTTGTGGAAGTACACCGCATCGCCGCGCTCCCAGCCGCCGCCGACGACGGAGACGTCGTAGACGCCGCTCATGCAGATCGCCAGCGGGAAGAGGTCGCCGCGGCGCAGGGCGAAGTTGGCGGCGTGGTAGGCGCCGAAGGAGCAGCCGGCGAGGAGCGCCTTCGCCTCGCCGGCGCAGTCGGCCCGGATCAACGGGACGACATCGCCGCAGACCCAGCGCTCGTAGACGTCGTGGCGGCGGGCGCGCTCCTCGAGCGACAGCGACTGGTCGTGCCAGCTCGCCGCGTCGTAGCTCGTGACGCAGTAGAGCTTCACGCGGCCGGCGTCGAGCAGCGGCGCGATCGCCTCGACCATGCCGCGGTCCTCCCAGTCGGTCGCGGCGCCCCGCTCCGAGGGGAAGGCGAGCAGCGGGCGGCCCCAGTGCCCGTAGGCGACGACCTCGCCGCCCTCGACGTGGAGGCGCCGCCTCATGCCCAGGCCCGGGCGAGCAGGTCGGCGAGCCAGGGATCCCAGGCGTCCCGCCAGCCGGTCCAGGTGTGCGCGTCCCGCACCTCGGCGAGGCGCACGTCGTAGCCCTGCGCCGCGAGCGCCGCGGCCACGGCGCGGTTGTTGGCGAGGTTCTCCTCCGCGAGCCCGCAGGTCAGCGTGACCGGGATCGGCTCCGCGTCCTCGCCCCGCAGCACCTTCCCGACGAAGCGCGAGATCCGCTCGAAGCGCGGGAAGCCGCGCTCCTGCCGGTCGGTGGCGAGCCGGAAGAAGCTGCCGGACTGGAGGAAGAGCGCGCCGAAGCTCTCCGGATGGCGGCGGTGCGCGTGCAGCAGCGCCAGCGCGCCGAGGCTCAGCCCGAGGCCGGCGCGGTGGCGGCGCCGGCGGGGCGCGGGCAGCGCGGGGAGGACGTCCCAGGCGAGCGTCCGCGCGTAGGCGGCCGAGGCCGAGTAGTGGTCGTTCCGCTCGAGGGGCTGGATGAGCGCGGCCCGGAAGGGACGGACGCGCCCCGCGGCGACGAGCTCGTCGAGGAAGAGGGTCAGCGAGCCGTACTCGTCGGCCTCGGGCCCGTCGTGGACGACCAGGAGCGGCAGCTCCTCGGCCGGCTCGGTGCCGGCGGCCGACCAGAGCCGGACCGGCACGTCGCGGCGGAAGGGACGGCTGTGGACGGCCAGGTCGGTCGTCTCGCCGCGCGGCGGGTCCGCGTCGAGCCACGCGGGGGCGCGGTAGCCGGGCAGCTCGAGCACCGACTTGTCCCCGAACGGGACGGGCGCTCGCAGCGGGTTGGCCGGGTCGGGGATCGTCGTCGTCCGTCCGTTCCGGAAGCGGAGCTCGAGCAGGTACTCGAGCCGGTCGGCCGGCGGGGGCTCGAAGCGGGCCTGCCACGCACCGTCGCGAAGCGCGAAGGGCACCGGCGCCATCGCCGCCGTGGGGAGGAGGCGGACGCCGGCGAGAGTGCTCCGCGCATCGCGGTACTCGAGCTGGATCACCAGGCCGCCCGGCGGCGCCGCTCCTCGAGCTCGGCCAGCTCGGTCGTGAGCTTGACGTAGCTCTCGAGGCGCTCGCGCGGCAGCTCGCCGGCCTCCACGGCCGCGCGCACGGCGCAGCCCGGCTCGTGCGTGTGCGTGCAGTCGCGGAAGCGGCACCCGGCCGCGAGGGCGGCGATCTCCGGGAAGGTCTCGTCGAGGTCGGCGCCGGAGAGCTGGAGCTCGCGCAGGCCGGGCGTGTCGAGCAGCAGCCCGCCGCCCGGCAGCGGCACCAGTTGGCGCCGGGCCGTCGTGTGCCGGCCGCGCTCGTCCTCGCGCACCTCCCCGGTCGCCAGGTCGGTTCCCGCGAGCCGGTTGGCGAGGGTCGACTTGCCCACTCCGGACGAGCCGAGCAGCGCCACCGTCCGGCCGGTCCCGAGATACGGGTCAAGCTGGTCGAGCCCCGTGCCCGCCTTCGCCGAGACGAGGTGGACGGGGACGCCCGGCGCCGCCGCCTGCGCCGCGGCGACCGCGGCCGTGTCGGGCTCGAGGTCGGCCTTGTTGACGAGGACGACCGGGACGGCGCCGCTCTCGTGCGCGGCGGCGACGTAGCGCTCGAGCCTCCTCGGACTGAAGTCCCGGCCGACAGCCGTCACCACGAGCACCGTGTCGACGTTCGCCGCCACCACCTCCTCTGCATCCGACCACGGATCGCTGCGCGTGAACGCCGTCCGGCGGGGGAGCACCGCCTCGATCACGGCCTTCCGCTCGTCCGGGAGCGGCGCCGCCGCCACCCAGTCGCCCACGGCGGGGAGCTCGTCGAGCGTCCCCGCCGGCACGCCCGCCAGCTCGCCGTCCTTCCCCAGCAGCTCGAAGCCGCCGCGGTGCTGCGTCGCGACGCGCGCGGGCACGAGGCCGCGCTCGCGATAGGGCGCGAACGCCGCCTCGAAGTGCGGCCCCCAGCCGAGCTCGTCCAAGGTCACGGCGGAATCTTGCCCGTCCCACGACCGTTGTCCCTAGCGTGGAGCGCGCAGACCGCCTGGAGGAGATCTTCGGCCCCGTCGCCGAGACGACCCATTGCGAGCAGGCGCGCCGGCAGACGCTCGAGGAGATCGTGATGCTCGGCGTCGAGATCGCCCGCGAGGGCCGCGAGGGCCGCAAGATCGGGACGATGTTCGTGATCGGCGACGTCGACGCCGTGCTCGAGCGCTCGCGCCCGCTGATCCTCGACCCGCTCCACGGCCATCCGGACGAGCTGCTCCACGTCTCCCGGCCCGAGTTCCGCGAGACCGTGAAGGAGCTGTCCCAGCTGGACGGCGCCTTCGTCGTCGCCAACCGCGGCACCTTCGTGACAGCCGGCCGCTTCATCGACGTCGACCTCACCCCCGAGCACTTCCTGCCCGGCCTCGGCACGCGGCACGCGGCGGCGGCATCGATCAGCGCCGCGACGAACGCGATCCCCGTCGTCGTCTCGCAGAGCTCCGTCGTGCGCGTGTTCGCCGACGGGGAGGTGCGGGCGGAGATCATCCCCGAGCTCTTCCTCCTCTCGCGCCAGCAGTTCTACGCACGCGACGCCTCGGTGCGGCAGGTGCCCGAGGCGGGCCTGACCATGGCCGTCGCGGGCGAGGCGTGACCACCGCCGGGTGATGCGGCGGACGGCGCCGCGGTCGCCGAATCGGGGGACACGCCGGACCGGGATGCACCGACAATGAGAGCGATGGTGCTGAAGCTCTCGATCTCCAGTCCATCGGTCGACGCGACCTCCGCGGTCGAGGTCGAGTGCCTGCGCTGCGGCACTCGCCGGGCCGCCGGCATCCGGTGCGACGGTCGTGTCGGCGCGGGGACGTGCCTCGCGTGCGGAGACGTGAGTTGGGCGCGTCCCACCGATCTGACCGAGGAGGAGCGGCTCGCCGTCCGGTCGCCCCGTCCGCGTCTCTGCGGCTCGCCAACGGCTGCCTGAGGGGGACGCTCCTCGCCGGCGACGGACGTCGCCCACCGCCGGCGCCGCCTCGCCGTTTCCGGCCGGCGCGACCCGATCGCCAGACGGGGGACACGGGCTCGCCTGACCGCTCTTTGATGAGGGTCATGAGCGCCCTGGACTTCATCGCTGCGACCGAGACCGTCGACGACGCCCTCGCGTTCCCGCCCCTGTATGTGGTGGACACCACGGAGGTCGAGGACGAGACGGAGGCCGCCGTCGTCCGGGCCGAGCGGGCGATCGAAGAGCACGCCTACGCGGACGCGGTGGCCGTGCTCAGCGGCCTTCAGCTCTCCCCGGACGCTCCCGAGCTCACGCTGCGGGCCCGCTTCGCGGAGTCGTGGGCGCGCATGTACCTCGGCGAGCTCGATGCCGCCGTCCACGTCCTCGAACGGGCCCGCGCGCTGGCCGAGCAGCCCTGCTTCGGCGACCTGGAGCGGGGAGAGGTGCTGTACCGGCTCGGCTGCTGCCGCCTCGGCCTCTCCCAGGTCGCCAACGCGATCTCGCTCTTCACGGTCGCGCTCGACCTCTGTGAGCGCTCGCCGCGCCCGAGCGACCTGCTCCGCGCCCGAATCCTCGACTGGCGCTCCCGCTGCTACCAGCGCCAGCGCGAGTTCGCGGCCGCGCGCGCCGACGTCGAGCGGGCGCTCGAGCTCGCCGAGGCGTCCGGCGACGAGGGGCTGCTCGCGCAGGTCTACTTCCAGGCCTCCATCGTCGCCGAGCGCGAGGGTCAGTGGCTCGTCGCGCGCCTCTACGCCGAGGAGTCGCTGGAGCGGTGCGAGCGCCTCGGCGACCGCGAGAACGCCCACCGCGTCCTCAACAACTTGGGCGGCATCAGCTTCCTCCTGGGCGACCGCGAGAAGGCGGTCGACAGCCTCAAGGCCGCCTTCCGCATCGCGCTCGAGCTCGACAGCGACGTCGGCGCCGGCTACTCGCTCAGCTCGCTGGCGCAGATCCAGCTGCGCAGCGGCGAGCATCCGGAGGGCGAGCGGCACGCCCGGAAGGCGCTCGAGCTCCTCGCCGGACGCGACGACCACCTGAGCGAGCTCGGCAACGTGCAGCTCGTGCTCGGGCGCGCGCTGCTCGAGCAGGAGCGCTTCGACGACGCCGAGCAGTCGCTCCGGGAGGCCGACGCCAGCTTCGAGCGCCTCGGGTCCGTGAGCCACCGCGCCGCCGTCTGGGTCGCCCAGGGCGACCTCGCCACCCGCAGGGGCGACAGCGACGGGGCCGCCGAGCGCTACCGCGCCGCGGCCGAGGCGCTCCAGGACTTCCACTTCTAGACCCGGAAGGAGGTGAACGACGTGAATCGCATCAAGGTGATCTCGCTGCTGATCGTGGCCCTGACCCTCGCCTCCTTCCTCGGCAAGGTGCAGGCGCTCGGCTTCTACGGCGGCTTCTAGGCCGTCTCGCATCTCTCCTTCCTCGTCGCG
>JBBDQR010000015.1:31559-59584 GCA_040905885.1 Gaiellaceae bacterium
CCCCCCCCCCCCCCCCCCGACGTGCTTTCCGGGGGCTCTCTCCGAAGCCGTCCCCAGGCCGGGGGACAGGGGGTGAGCCGGGCCGCCGAACGGGGGACAGAAGGCCTTGGTCGGGCGGAAAACGGGGGACAGCCGGGCCTCCGATGTCGGCGAGAACAAGTGCATGGCCCGCGCACTCATCAGCCTCGCCGCCTCGCTCGTCGCAGCGCTGGCCTTTGCCGCCCCCTCGCTCGCGGGCGGCGGTTCCTACGCCTTCGACGGCGGGACCGCCGCCCAGCAGCGTCAGGTCGTCCGCGCGCTCGAGGCCAGCTCGTTCCCCTGGAGCGTCGTGCCCGCGACGATCACGATCCACATCGCGCCGGGCACGGGCTCGTTTGCGCGGCCGGGCCACATCTGGCTCGACGCGAAGGTGCTCGACGCCGGCATGTTCTCGTGGGCGATCGTCCAGGACGAGTACGCCCACCAGGTCGACTTCTTCCTCTTCGACGCCTCGATCCGCCAGCGGCTGACCGCCGCGCTCGGAGCCGACGCCTGGTGCCGCGAGATCCCCGGCCTCGCCCACGATCGGTACGGCTGCGAGCGCTTCACCTCCACGCTCGTGTGGGCCTACTGGCCCTCGGCCGGAAACGCGTATCGCCCCGTCACGAAGCGCGACGAGTCCGCCGCCATGGCGCCGGCCCGCTTCCGCGCGCTGATGACCTCGATCATCGCGGGCCCGCAGATCGCATCGGCCGACCGGGCGCTCGCAGCAGCTCGGAAGTGATCGACTCTTCAGGTCAGGCCTGCGTTGCCGATATGTAACGCGGGGATGCCGGCCAGGATTCTGATCTGCGACAACGAAGACGCGCTCCGTGAGCTCGTCCGTGCAACGCTCGCTCCGGACGGCCACCAGATCATCGAGGCGCGCGACGGCGACGAGTCGCTGGAGGCGGCACGGCGGGAGCTGCCCGACCTGATCGTGCTCGACATGATGATGCCCGGCCGGACGGGGCTCGAGGTGCTGCGCGAGCTTCGGGCCGACCCGCGGCTCGGAGCGACGCCCGTCGTCATGCTCACCGCACGGACGCAGCTCGCCGACGAGCAGGCGGCCGTCGACGCGGGCGCGGACCGGTTCGTCGGGAAGCCGTTCAGTCCGCTCGAGCTCGCCGCCGTCGTCGACGCCCTGCTGGAAGGCTCGGCTTGACGGCCGCACCGACCCGCGCTCTCTCGGAAGCCGCGGACCTCGAGCTGTCCGCCTACCGCGAGGAATACGTCCGCGGTCGTGTCCTGAGGGCGCTGGATCGCGAGGGAGTCGCGCACGAGGCCGCGCTCGCGACGCTGCTCGCGGACGATGCCGAAGCCCGCTCCCGCTTCCGGCGCTCGGTCGCCATCTCGGTCTCGGGCCTGTTCCGTGACCCCGCCCAGTTCGACGTTCTCGAGCAGGAGCTCCTCCCCCCGCTCGTCGCAGACGGGCGCCGCCTGCGCGTCTGGTCGGCCGGGTGCGCCGACGGGTCGGAGCTCTACAGCGTCGCCGTCGTGCTCGACCGCCTCGGCGCGCTCGAGCGCTCGTCGCTGCTCGGCAGCGACCTCCTCGAGGAGAACCTCGCGGTAGCCAGGGCCGGCGTGTTCGGACAGACTGCCTTTGACGCGCGCATGCGCGCCCGGCTCCGGTGGGAGCGACGCGATCTCGTGCGCGACGGTACGGCGCCCGGGCCCTGGAGCCTGATTCTGTGCCGCAACCTCGCGATCTACCTGGCACCGGACGCGAAGGACAGGCTTCACGAGCGCCTCGCAGCCTCGCTGGCCCCGGGGGGCGTTCTCCTGCTCGGCCGCGCCGAGCGGCTGGCAAGGCCTGGTGAGCTCCGGCTCGAGCGCGCAGGCCCCCACGCGTACCGGCGGCCGCTGTGAGGCGGCTCGATCGCTCTCGGCGCTCCGTTCCCGCGCTCGTCGCGCTGTTCGCCCTGTTCGGGCTCGGGCCGCTCGTTCTCCTCACTTACCTCGCAATCTCGCTGGCGGGCGACGCCGTCAGGGACGAAGCCGAGGCCCGCGTCGCATCCACCGCCGCGGCGAGCGCGCAGGCGGTCGCCACGGAGCTCAACGACCTCGCCACGCTCGTCGACGCATACGCGCGGCGGCCGAGCCTGGTCGAAGCGGTCCGCGGGGGCGATTCCGCGGCGATCCGCCTCCATCTCGATGACCTCAAGGGCGCCCGAAGCGGCGTCGCGACCGCATTCCTCGCAGCTCCGGACGGTCGCCTGATTCAGATCGTCCCCGCTACCCCCGAGATCGTCGGCAAGGACTTCAGCTTCCGCGACTGGTACAGGGGCGTCACCGCCCGCAACGGGGCCTACGTCTCCGAGGCGTACGTGACCCAGGCCGCCGGCAACGAGCGGGTCGTCGCCGCGGGCACGTTCGTCCGCGGGCCGAGCAGCGACGCCCCTCTTGCCATCCTCGTGGCCGCCTTCGACCTGGAGTACCTCCAGCGGTACGTCGAAGCCTTCGCCGAGCGCCAGGGCGTGGGCCTCACCGTGACCGACCAGCGCGGCACGCTGATCGCGGCTCCCGGCGGCGTTGCGGCAGGGCTCGTCTCGAAGCGCGCGGACCCGCGCGTCGCCGCCGCCCTTCGGGGCGAGAGCGGCCTGCTCGAGTACGATTCCGAGCTCTCCGCGTTCGGCCCGGTGGAGGGACTCGGCTGGACGGTGACGGCGTCCGTCCCGGCCGCGGAGGCGTTCGCGCGCGTCGACACGCTCCGGGCGACCGTCGTCACGATCGCGGCGGCGCTCGGCCTCGTTCTCGCCCTGGCGCTCGCGTTCCTCGCCTGGACGCTCGTCCGCAGGCAGCGGGCGGAGGCCGCGGCCGAGCAGGCAAGAGAGGAGCTCGAAGCCCAGAACCGCGAGCTCGAGTCCCAGCAGACCGAGCTCGAGGCGCAGCAGGTCGAGCTCGAGGCGCAGCAGGCCGAGCTGGAGTCGCAGCAGGCGAAGCTCGAGCGCACCGTCGAGGAGCTGGCGCTCGAGAAGGAGCGCGTGCAGGCGCTGTACGAGTTCGGGGAGGCGCTCGCCGAGCAGACCGGGGAAGGCCCGCTCGGCGAGACGGTCGTCCGCGGGGTCGCCGACCTCGCCGGAGCGGACCTCGGCGCCCTCTACGCGCTGCAGCAGGACGGAACCTTCAGGCCGGTGACGACGCTCGGCCTCGACGCGGGCCGTCTCACTCCCGTTCGCACGGGCGAGGGCCTTCCCGGACGGGCGCTCGCGGAGCTGCGGCCGGTGCGCGCCGCCCACGGCGAGACCGGGCTCCACGTGCCCGCCTTCGGAGCGGACGTCGCGGTCGGCGCGGAGCTGCATCTGCCGCTGGTCGCCGGCGGCCGCGCGGTGGGCGTCGTGAGCGTCGCGCGCGTGGGCGACCGTCCCTTCTCGGACGCCGAGGCGACGGCGGTGGAGGTGCTTGCCGACCAGGCGGGGGTCGCGCTGTCCAACGTGATCGCCTACGCCGAGGCCCGGCAGCACGCCAGTGTGATCAGGGCAGTGCTCGACGCGACGAAGGACGCGATCAGGCTCATCGACCTCGAGGGCCGGACGCTCGTGGAGAACGCCGCCATGACGCGTCTCGCGCGCGAGGTGCTCCAGCTGCCCGACGACGGCGGGCTCTACCAGCGGCTCGACACCCTCGCCGACCGCACGACCGATCCGGCCGCCTACCGGGCGCGCATCGCCGAGATCGCGGCCGACCCCGAGCTCGAGGCGGTGGACGAGTACGACCTCGTCTCGGGGCACGCGCTCCAGCGCTACACCGCTCCGGTCAAGGATGTCGCCGGCGAGCTCGTTGGACGCATCTTCACCCTGCGCGAAGTGACGGCCGAGCGCGAGGCCGACCGGCTCAAGTCCGAACTGGTCGCCACCGTCTCCCACGAGCTGCGGACGCCGCTGGCGAGCATCCTCGGCTTCTCGGAGCTCCTCGTGCATCGCGACCTCGACGCGGACACGAAGGACCGGTACCTCGCCACGATTCACGGCGAGGCGCGGCGCCTGACCGGGCTGATCAACGACTTCCTCGATCTCCAGCGGATCGAAGAGGGACGCTTCTCGCTTGCCCTCGAGTCCTTCGACCTCGGAGACCTGCTCCGTCACGAGGTGGAGCTCTTTTCCGGCCAGAGCTCCGCACACGAGCTCGAGCTCGAGCTGTCCGAAGGGGAGCTCGCCGTCGTCGGGGAGCGCGACCGGGTCTCCCAGGTGCTCGCCAACCTCATCTCGAACGCGATCAAGTACTCGCCCGCCGGCGGGCCGGTCTCCATCGCCGCCTCCACCGGCGACGGGTTCGTCCGCGTCTCGGTGACCGACCGCGGGCTCGGCATCCCCCCCGACCAGCAGGCTCGCATCTTCACGAAGTTCTTCCGCGTCGACACCTCCGACGCGCGCGAGATCGGCGGCACCGGGCTTGGGCTGGCGATCGCCAAGGAGATCGTCGAGGCGCACGGGGGCCGCATCGGCTTCGAGAGCGCCGAAGGGGTCGGCTCGACCTTCTGGTTCGAGCTTCCCTCCGGCGAGCGCGCCGGCGACTCGCGCGGCCGCCACGTGCTCGTCGTCGAGGACGATCCGGCCGCCGCCGGGCTGCTCGCCGCCTACCTGGCCGAGGACGGCTACTCGGTGACCGTCGCGGCGACCGGGGAAGAGGCGCTCGCCGGCGCGGCCGTCAGCACGCCCGACCTCGTCTGCCTCGACATCGGCCTGCCCGGCGAGCTCGACGGCTGGCAGGTCCTCGAGCGGCTCAGAGCTGCGACGGCCACCGCTGCGGTTCCGGTGATCATCTGCACCGGGAACAACGGACGCGAGCGCGCGTCGGCCCTCGGCGCCGCGGACTTCCTGACGAAGCCCTTCTCTCCGGACCGGCTCCGGGAGACGATCGCCCGCATCCTCCCAGGGCGGAACGGGACCGTTCTCGTAGTCGACGACGACGCGACCGTCCGCCGGCTCGTTGCCGAGTCGCTCGGAGGCGACGACTTCTCCGTCGAGGAGGCCGCCGACGGGGAAGCGGCGCTACGGGCAGTGGCGGAGCGCCGCCCCCAGGCGATCGTGCTCGACCTGATCATGCCCGGGCTCGACGGCTTCGGCGTGCTGGAGCGGCTCCGGGCCGACCCGGAACTGCGCGACATCCCGGTCGTCGTGCTGACCGCCAAGCTGCTCTCGGCCGACGAGCGCGACCGGCTGTGCGCCCAGGCGGTCGCGCTGCTCGAGAAGAGCGCCTACTCGCCCCAGGAGCTCCGCCGGCTCGTGGGCCAGGCCCTCGGCCGGTAGCCCCGGGCCCCATTCGGGGGACGGTCCGCGGCCGGCCCGCTCCGATGAGAGGTGGGTGAAGCGCCTCCTCCTCGTCGCCGCTCTGCTCGCAGGACTCCTCCCCGCCGCCGCATCCGCCGGGATTCAGGCGGCTGACGAGCTCGAGGCGCCCGTTCTCCGCGAGCTGAACCGCGTCCGCGCCGAGCACCGCCTGCCTCTGCTCCGCGCGTCGCGCCCGCTCGCGCGGGCCGCCGACTTCCACGGGGTCTCGATGGCGCGCCGCGGGTACTTCACGCACGACTCCTTCGACGGCACGAGCTTCGACCGCCGGGTCGCCCGCTTCTATCCGGTCGGCAGCAGCGCCTACTGGGCCGTCGGCGAGAATCTGCTCTGGTCCGCGTCGACGATCACGCCGCGGCGCGTCGTCGAGCTGTGGATGGCGAGCCCCGGTCACCGGCGCAACATCCTCAGCCCGCGCTACCGCGAGCTCGGCGTCGCGGCCGTGCGGGCATCCGCCGCGCCCGGCGTGTTCGGCGGCCGCGAGGTCACGATCCTCGTGACCGACTTCGGCACCCGGCGCTAGGCTAGCCGCGGCCGAGCAGCCGCTCGACCTCGTCGAGCAGGTGGAGCGGGCTGAACGGCTTCGTCAGGAACGCGTCCGCAGCGCCCGCCTCCGCGTAGGCCTCGGCCGTCAGCACGATCACCGGCAGCTCCGGCCACCGGGCCTTCACCTGGGCGAGGACCTGCCCTCCGTTGCCGTCCGGCAGGCGCCAGTCGAGGACGACCAGGTCGACGTCCTCGCGCTCGAGCATCGCCAGCGCGCTCGCGGCATCCCCGGCCTCGAGCACCTCGTAGTCGCCCTCCGGCAGTGTCGCGCGCAGGAGCCCGCGCAGGACGCGGTCGTCGTCGACGAGGACGATCCTGCAGGCAGGAAGCGCGCCGGTGCGGTCCGGGATCTCCTCGATCTCGACGAGCCGCTCCAGCAGCGTCTCGATCTCGGTGGCGAGCCGCTGTGCCGCCTCGAGGATCCGGAGCGGGGCCTCCCGCCGGATGGACTCCTCGCCGCGGTCCCGGAGGAGCTCGGCGTAGCCCGAGATCACCGCGAGCGGCGCCTTCAGGTCGTGGGCGAGCGACGCGGGAAGGGTGTCGCGGCTCACAGCAACCCTCGGTCGTGGGCGACGGCGACCGCCTCGGCGCGGCGCCGGACGCCGAGCTTCGCGAACGTGCGCGCGAGCATCGTCTTGACGGTCTCGGAACCGACCTCGAGCCGCTCGGCGATCTGCTGGTTCGTCAGCCCTTCGGCGACGAGCAGGAGCGCCTCGCGCTCGCGCGGGCTGAGCGCGCCCCGTCCGGGCGGCCGCGGCGGGTGCCGCGAGTCGAACGCCGGCTCGCCCCGCCGGACCGCCCGCAGCGTCCGGGCGAGCTCCTCGGCGCTGCCGGTCTTCAGCACCGTCCCCTGGGCGCCGACCTCCCGCGCGGCCTCGTTGAAGCCGCGCTCGGGGTTGGCCGTCATGAGCACCGCCGGCGCCCGCACGCCTTCCTGCCGCAGCGCGCGCACGAGCTCGGTCCCCTTCGCGTCGGCGATCCGGTAGTCGAGGAGCAGCAGGTCCGGATTGCGCCTCCGGGCGAGGTCGAGGACCGTGTCCGTGCTCGCCGCCTCCCCGGCGATGCGGAACTCCGTGCCCTCGAGGGCGGTGCGCACCCAGCCGCGCACCATCGAGTCGTCGTCGACGAGCAGCACGGTGACCTCGCCCGCGCTCAGGCGGCCCGCCTCCGCGAGACGAGCTCGAGGAACGGGTCGACGAGCTCAGGGTCGAACTGGCCGCCGCGGCCCGCCTCGATCTCCCGTGCGGCAGCCTCGAAGGTGAGCGCCGCCCGGTAGGGCCGGTCGTTCGTCATCGCGTCCCACGAGTCGGCGAACGCGAACATCCTGGCCGGGAGCGGAATCTCCTCGCCGGCGAGGCCGCCCGGGTAGCCGGAGCCGTCCCAGCGCTCGTGGTGGCACGCGATGACGTCGCGCGCCAATGCCCCGAGGAACGGGATCCGGGTCACGATGCGCTCGCCGAGACCGGGATGGGATCGGATCACGGCGCGTTCGTCGTCCGTGAGTGGCCCCGGCTTGAGCAGGATCGCATCCGGGATGCCGATCTTGCCCAGATCATGCAGCAGGAAGCCGTACTCGAGCTCGGGCTCGGGCGCGAGGTCCGGCGCCACGGCTTGCGCGAGGTCGAGTGCGATCCGTGTCACACGCTCCGCATGGCCACCCGTCTGGTCGTCGCGGAGCTCGAGCGCCACCGAGAGCGCAACGACCGTGGCCCCGTACGCCTCGCCGAGTTGATCCAGCGCACGCTCGGCGCGGTTGCGCTGCGCGCGCTCACGCGCGTAGAGCTCGCGGAGGCCTTCCGCGTACCTCAGCGTCTGCTCGGTCGCAAGCTGCGGGTTCATGACGATGCCTGTGACACTGGTCAACTGGATATCGGCGCGAAGGACGGTCGGCATAACCGCTTCCGGAGACGGCCGGTCATGGCGCGGGAGGCCTGAGGACCGCAAAGGGATCGGTGATCTGGAGCGTGCGCTTTCGGAAACGGTACAGCGCGGCCGGGCGACCGCCTGCGCGGCCCGGGTCGCGCCGCGCCCCGGTCGGCTCGAGCACGCCGCGGCGGAGCAGCACGCGCTGGAGGTTCGTCGTCGTGACGCGGTGCCCGAGCGCCGCCTCGTAGACGTCGCGGAGCTCCGAGATCGTGAACTCCGCCGGCGCGAGCGCGAAGCCCGCGTTCGTGTACGAGAGCTTCGCCCGCAGCCGCTCGCGGCCCCCGAGCGTGATCTCGCCGTGGTCGAAGGCCATCTCCGGGAGGCCGTCCACGGGGTGCCACGCGGTGTCCTCGGGGACCCGCGGATCCACGCCGACCGGGACGAGCCCGAGGTAGGCCGTGGTCAGGTGCCGGCCGGGCGGGCTGCGCGTCTCGAGCTGCTCCAGGTGTGCGACGTCGCGGACGTCGACCTTCGCCGCCAGGTGGCGGCGGATCGAGGCCTCCAGCGTCTCGTCGTCCTCCAGCAGGCCTCCCGGCAGGGCCCACGCGCCGGCGAACGGCTCGCGCGCGCGCTGCCAGAGCAGCGCCTGGAGCCGGCCGCCGCGGACCTGGAGGACAACGGCGAGCGCGACGTGCGTGGGGCGCGTGGTATGGTCCGGCATGGAGTTTTCGACCCTGAGGCGTAAACCTACCCGATGAGACGACTCGCACCCCTCGCGCTCGCTGTCCTGGCGCTCTCCGCCTGCGGCGGGGACGACGACCAGGCCGCCAACGGGACGACCGAGCCGGGGGCGCAGGCGCTCCGGGTCGGGCTCGTCACCGACGTCGGCCAGCTCAACGACCGCGGGTTCAACCAGCTCGCCTTCGAGGGCCTCCAGCGGGCGGAGCGGGACCTCGGCGTCGAGGGGCGCGTGCTCGAGTCGGGCTCCGACGCCGAGTACGTCCCGAACCACTCGTCGCTCGCCGAGGAGGGCTACGACGTCGTGATCGGCGTCGGCTTCGCCCAGGGCGAGGCGGTCGCGCAGGTCGCGCAGCAGTACCCGGACACGAAGTTCGTGATCATCGACGTCGACCAGGCCGGCCTTCCCGGTGCGCCCGCGAACGTCGTCGGGCTGCTCTTCAAGGAGGAGGAAGTCGGCTACCTGGCGGGCTACCTCGCCGCGCTTTCGGTGAAGCGCGACGCGGGCCCGGACGTGATCAGCTCGGTCGGCGGCATGAAGGAGCCGCCCGTCGACCGGTTCATCGCCGGCTACCAGGCGGGCGCCGAGGCCGCGCTACCGGGCGTCACCGTGCTCAACGGCTACTCGCAGGACTGGGACGACCTGGCCAAGTGCAAGGAGGTCGCGCTCGACCAGATCGCGAAGGACTCGCAGGTCGTCTTCCAGGTCGCGGGCGGCTGCGGCCTGGGCGCGCTCGACGCGGCCAAGGAGCGGGGGGTCTGGGGGATCGGCGTCGACGCCGACCAGGCCTTCCTCGGCCCGCACGTGCTGACGAGCGCGGTCAAGCGGGTCGACCAGGCCGTCTTCCAGACGATCGAGAGCGTGATCGACGGCTCCTGGCAGGGCGGCACGAACAGCGTCTTCGGCCTCGCCGACGACGGCGTCGGCCTCGGGACGATCAGCGACGAGCTGCCTCAGGAGGACCGCGACGCGGTCGAGGCGATCCGGCAGAAGATCGTCTCCGGCGAGATCGCCGGCATCCCGACGATGGTTCCTTAGTCGCCGGCGACGGGAAAGCCGATCCCATGGCAAAGCTGAGCGAAAAGCAGATCGAGCTGCTGCGGAGACCGAACCTGGCGATCGTCGGGACGATTCGTCCGGACGGCACGCCGCAGCTGACCCCGACGTGGGTCGACACCGACGGCGAGCACGTGCTCGTCAACACCGCCGAGGGCCGCTGGAAGACGCGCAACCTGCGCCGCGACCCGCGGATCAGCGTCACCGTCGTGGACCGCGACGACCCCTACAACTGGGTCTCCGTCACCGGCACCGCGGAGCTGACGCACGAGGGAGCGGAGGAGCACATCCACCGGCTCTCGCACAAGTACCGCGGCAAGGACTACGACAGCCCAAAGGATCCCCAGCGGATCCTCGTCAGGATCACGCCGAAGCGCGTCTCCCCCTGAGACGGATGACCGAAAGTTCAGCGCGGCGCCCGGCGGCTGCAAACCGGCGCGCTGCTGCGTCCCTCAGCCCTTCCCCACGAAGTGCTACGCACTCCGTGGGGGCCCCGGGAGTCGCGCCCGCATGACAGAGCATGCGAGCGCTCCCTGCGTCCTTGCAGCGCTTGGTTTTCGCTCGCCGGGCATCCACGTGAACTCCCGGTCATCCGTCTAACCTCAGGGCGTGCGCGTCACGCTCTGCGACGTGGGGCCGCGGGACGGGCTCCAGAACGAGCCGGACGTGCTCGCGCCCGCGGTCCGCGCGGAGCTCGTCAACCGCCTGGGGGCCGCCGGGCTGCCGCGCGTCGAGGCGGTCAGCTTCGTCCGCGCCGATCTCGTCCCGCAGATGGAAGGCGCCGAGGAGGTCGTCGCGGCGCTCGAGCGCCGCGAGGGCACCGAGTACTCCGGGCTCGTGCTCAACGAGCAGGGCTACGAGCGCCTCCGGGCGACACCGCTCGACCGCGTGAACTGCACGCTCGCGGCGACGGAGTCCTTCAGCCGCCGGAATGCGAACGCGTCCGTCGAGCAGGCGGTCGCCCGCGTGAACGCGATCCTGGCCGCCGCCGACCGGCCGTGCACCGTCACCGTCAGCGTCGCCTTCGGCTGCCCGTTCGAGGGGGAGGTCGACCCGGGCCGCGTGGTCGAGCTCTGCGGGAGGCTGACGGCTGCCTCCGAGCTGGTCCTCGCGGACACGATCGGGGTGGCGACTCCCGGCGCCGTCCGGCGGCTCGTCGAGCGGGTCGCGGAGCTCGGCCGGCCCGTGGGCTTCCACGGCCACGACACCCGGCACACGGGCGTCGCCTCGGCGTGGGCCGCGGTGGAGGCGGGCGCGTCGGTGCTCGACGCGTCGGTCGGCGGCCTGGGAGGTTGTCCCTTTGCCCCGCGGGCGACCGGCAACGTCGCCACGGAGGACGTCGTCTACCTGCTCGAGCGCGAAGGCGTCGAGACCGGCGTCGATCTCGAGGGCCTGATCGGCGTGGCGGAGTGGCTCGAGGGGGTGCTCGGGCGGACGCTCCCGGGGCGCGTCTACCGAGCGGGACCGTTCCCGAAAGTTGATTAGCGAGTCAAATCCAAGCGGAAATGCGGACCGAAATGAAGCCGTTTGCATTTCCGGTCGCCCGGGTCTAACGTTCGCGTAGCCCAACCCACATGCCCGGACGAGTGGGCCACGTAATCCTCGTCCGGCTCTCTCTCCATGAGGGTAGCGATGGAAGCCCCGGCGCCGCACCGGGGCTTCCGTCTTGGAGGAGACCGACATGCGGAGGCGAAGCGGACCGGCTCACGATGAAGCGCTTCGCCGCAGCACTCCTGGCGGTAGGGCTCTGGGCCGCCTGCGTCGGCACGGCGCAGGCCGCCGACCCGCAGGTGGCCGGCCTGCAGGTGGCGCTCCGCGCGCACGGCCTCTACCAGGGCGCGATCGACGGGCTCGCGGGGCCGCAGACGCGGTCCGCCGTGCTGACGTTCCAGCGCCGCAAGGGGCTCGCCGCGGACGGGCGGGCGGGCCCCCGCACGCGCGCGGCGCTCGGACCGCTCGGGCGTCCCCGGCTCGGCCGCCGGCTGATCGTCCGCGGCACGTTCGGCCTTGACGTCGCGGCGCTCCAGTTCCTCCTCGTCCGGCGCGGCGCGTACGAGGGTGCCCTCGACGGCTACATGGGCCGGGAGACCGAACGCGCGCTGCGCGCCTTCCAGCGCCGCGCCGGCCTCGTCGCCGACGGGGTCGGTGGGCCGGCGACGCTCGCCGCCCTTCGCGGCGGCGCGGCGGCTCCCCGGCCCAGCCGCTCCACGACCGGGGTCGCCCCGAGCTCCGTCCGCGCGCTCGTCGACCGCACCGCCCGCCGGTACGGGGTCGATCCCAGCCTCGCCAGGGCGCTGGCGTGGATGGAGTCCGGCTACCAGACCGACCTCACGTCGTCGGCCGGGGCCTGGGGCGTGATGCAGCTGATCCCGGCCACCTGGGACTTCGTCGAGACGGTGCTGCTCGGGCGCGATGTCCCCCGCACCGCGGCGGGCAACGTCGAGGCCGGCGTCGTGCTCCTCCGGCACCTGCTCCGCCGCTTCGGCGGGGACGAGCGCCTCGCGCTCGCGGCCTGGTACCAGGGCGAGCACGCCGTCCGCAAGCACGGCGTCTACCGCGAGTCCGAGCAGTTCGTGGCGAGCGTCCTCGCCCTGCGCCGCCGCGGCGTCTGACAGTACCGTGCCGGCGTGAACCGGCTCGCCGCGTCGACCAGCCCGTACCTCCTCCAGCACGCGGACAACCCGGTCGACTGGTACCCGTGGGGCGAGGAGGCGTTCGCCCGCGCCCGCGAGGACGACCGGCCGATCCTGCTCTCGATCGGCTACGCCGCCTGCCACTGGTGCCACGTGATGGAGCACGAGTCGTTCGAGGACGACGGCACCGCGCGGCTGATGAACGAGCGCTTCGTCTGCGTCAAGGTCGACCGCGAGGAGCGCCCGGACGTGGACGCCGTCTACATGGACGCGGTCGTGGCGCTCACCGGCCACGGCGGCTGGCCGCTGACCGTCTTCCTGACGCCCGAGCGCGAGCCGTTCCTCGGCGGGACGTACTTCCCGCCCGAGCCGCGGCACGGCCTGCCGAGCTTCCGCCAGGTGCTCGAGGCGGTCTCGGAGGCGTATCGCGAGCGCCGGGCCGGCGTGGTCGAGCAGGCGAGGACGCTCACGGAGGCCCTCGCCCGGGCCGGCGAGCGGCCGGCCTCCGCCGAGCCCCTGACCGCGACGATCCTCCACGAGGCCGCGGGCGCGCTGCGCGGCGGCTTCGACGGCGCCTGGGGCGGCTGGGGCCGGGCGCCGAAGTTCCCGCCCGCCTCGACGCTCGAGCTCCTGCTCCGCCGCGGCGAGACGGAGATGACCGCGGCGACGCTCGACGGGATGGCGCTCGGCGGCATGTACGACCTGCTCGGCGGCGGCTTCCACCGCTACTCCGTCGACGAGCGCTGGCTCGTCCCGCACTTCGAGAAGATGCTCTACGACAACGCGCTGCTCGCCTCCGCGTACCTGCACGGCTGGCTCGTGCTCGGCAAGCCGCGCTACCGGGAGATCGTCGAGGAGACGCTCGACTACCTCCTCCGCGAGCTCGCCGTCAAGGGCGGGGGCTTCGCCTCGTCGCAGGACGCGGACACGGACGGGGTCGAGGGCCTGACGTACACGTGGACGGAGGAGGAGGGCGTGCCCGCCGAGCTGCTGGAGCCCTTCGAGCACGGCCGCAGCGTGCTGCGCGGCGATCTCGATCCCGAGACGAAGGCGCGCCTCTTCGCGCTCCGGGAGCGGCGGCCGAAGCCGGCGCGCGACGACAAGGTGATCACCTCCTGGAACGGGCTCGCGATCGCCGCGCTCGCCGAGGCCGGGCGGCGGCTCGACCGGCCCGACTACGTGGCCGCCGCCGTGGAGGCCGCCGACCTGCTCCTTCCCCACGAAGTGCTGCGCACTTCGCGGGGGCCCCGGGGGTTGGCCCGCGACGACGTGCAGCGCAGCTTCCGCGACGGCCGCGCGAGCGGCCCCGGCTTCCTCGACGACTATGCGAACCTCGCGCACGGCCTCTACGAGCTCCACGTCGCGACCGGCGACCTCCGCTGGCTCGAGGACTCGGCGCGGCTCGCCCGCCGGGCGATCGAGCTCTTCGCGGACGAGCGCCACGGCGGCTTCTTCCTCACGCCGGCCGAGGGCGAGCGGCTCGTCTCCCGGCCCAAGGACCTCGAGGACCACCCGCTCCCAGCCGGGAACTCGATGCTCGCGTTCGTCCTCCTGCGGCTGGCGCGGATCTACGGGGACGACGAGCTCGAGCGACGGGGCGTAGGAGCGCTCCGGCTCATCCGCGACGCCCTCGCCCGCGTGCCGCACGCCTTCGGCTGGGCGCTCTGCGCGCTCGACCTGCACCTCTCGCCCCCCCGTGAGCTCGCGATCGTCGGCCCGCCGGACTCTCCGGTCGCGCGCGCCGCGCTGGCCCCGTTCGACCCGAACGCGGTAGCCGCCTTCGGCCCCGCGGAAGGCGTCCCGCTGCTCGCGGGCAAGGGTCTCGTCGACGGCAAGCCGGCCGTCTACATCTGCGAGCGGTTCGCCTGCCAGGCGCCGATCACCGAGGCGGCATGACGATCGTCGCCTGCGGCGGCCAGACGCGCTCCCTCGTCGGCTGGCTCCTGGGCCTGACCGGCAAGGACGACCCTCGCGTCTGCATCCTCGGCACGGCGACGGGCGACGCGAGCATCCCCGGCTACTACGAGACGTTCAACGCCGACCGCTGCCGGCCCTCGCACCTGCCGCTCTTCGGCATCCCGCGACCCGACTGGCGCGAGCACCTCCTCTCGCGCGACCTGATCGTCGTCGGCGGGGGCAACACGGCCAGCATGCTCGCGGTCTGGCGCGCGCACGGCGTGGACGCGGTGCTGCGGGAGGCCTGGGAGCGCGGGATCCTCCTCGCCGGCGGCAGCGCGGGGGCGATCTGCTGGTTCGGGGCGGGCGTCACCGACTCGTTTCGGGCCGAGCTCGACGGGCTCGAGTGCCTCGGCTGGCTCCCGGGCTCCTGCTGCCCGCACTACGACGGCGAGGAGCAGCGCCGCCCCGCCTACAGGCGCCTGCTCGCCGAGGGCTTCCCGCCCGGGATCGCGATCGACGACCACGCCGCCGTCCGCTTCGAGGGCACCGAGCTCGCCGAGGTCGTCACGGCGGTGAAGGGTGCGGGCGCCTATCGCGTGGACGCGAGTGGCGAAACGCCGCTCACGGCCCACTTGCTCGGCGTTTGACCGCGGGCCAGGCGGGCACTACCCGCGCATGGGAATCGGAGTCAGCCTCATACTCATCGCAGTGGGCGCCATCCTGGTCTGGGCCGTCGAGGCCGAGGTCAGCGGCGTCGATCTGACCGCGGTCGGCTGGATCCTCCTGATCGTCGGCGCCGCGGGCGCTCTGCTCTCGATGATCTTCTGGTCGAGCTGGGGCGGCTGGGGCGGACGGCGGGAGACCGTCTATCGCGAAGAGCCCCCGCCCCATTAGTCTCTGACGGGTGGATCCCCGGGAGCTCCTCGCCGCATCGCTCGAGGAGCTCCTGGCGGAGGCTCGCAGCCTGCGCGGGCGCGGCCGGGGCGCGCTCGTCACGTACTCGCCGAAGGTCTTCGTCCCGCTGACGACGCTCTGCCGCGACGTCTGCGGCTACTGCACCTTCGCCCGGCCCCCTCGGCGCGGCGAGCGCGCGTACCTGACGCTCGACGAGGTGCTCGCGATCGCTCGCGCCGGCGCCGACGCGGGCTGCCACGAGGCGCTCTTCACGCTCGGCGACAAGCCCGAGCTGCGGTACAAGGTCGCCCGCGACGAGCTGCGAGAGCTCGGCTGCGAGACGACGCTCGAGTACCTCGCCGTCGCCGCCCGCGCCGTCCTCGAGGAGACCGGGCTGCTGCCCCACCTCAACCCGGGGGTGATGACCGCGGCCGACTTCGCCGAGCTGCGGAAGGTCTCCGTCTCGATGGGGATCATGCTCGAGACGGCCTCCGACCGGCTGGGGGCGAAGGGGATGCCGCACTGGGCGTCGCCCGACAAGGTGCCCGCGCGGCGCCTGGAGACGATCGCGGCCGCCGGGGAGGCGCGCGTCCCGTTCACGACCGGGATCCTGATCGGCATCGGCGAGACGCGCGAGGAGCGGCTCGAGGCGCTGCTGGCGATCCGCGAGCTCGGCGAGCCCCAGGGACACGTGCAGGAGGTGATCGTCCAGAACTTCCGCGCCAAGCCGGGCACCCGCATGGCGGCCCATCCCGAGCCCACGCTCGACGACCACCTCTGGACGATCGCAGCCGCCCGCGTCCTGCTCGGCCCCGACTGGCGCATCCAGGCGCCCCCGAACCTCGCCTACGACGACTTCCCGCGCCTGCTCGACGCCGGCATCGACGACTGGGGCGGCGTCTCGCCCGTGACGATCGACCACGTCAACCCGGAGGCGCCCTGGCCCGAGCTCGAGCGGCTGCGCGAGGCGACCGAGGCCCGAGGCCTCCAGCTCGCGCCGCGGCTCGCGGTCTATCCGCCCTACCTGGACTCCGAGTGGATCGACCCCGCCGTGCTGCCGTACGCGCTGCGCCACGCGGACGCGACGGGGCTCGCGCGCGAGGACGCGTGGGCGCCCGGCGAGGACAGGCCGCTCCCCTTCCTCCCCCGCGACGCGTTGCCGCTCGACACCGCCGACGAGCTGGGGGAGGAGGAGGTCGCGCGCCTCTTCCGCGCGCGCGGCGAGGAGCTCCACCGCGTGCTCGCCGCCGCCGACCGGCTCAGGCGCGAGACCTGCGGCGACGAGGTCACCTACGTCGTCACCCGGAACGTCCAGTACACGAACGTCTGCTACTTCCGCTGCGGCTTCTGCGCCTTCTCGAAGGGCAAGCTGGCGGCCAACCTGCGCGGCCCGGCCTACCTGGTGCCCCACGAGGAGATCGTCCGGCGCGTCGAGGAGGCGTGGGAGCGCGGCGCCGTCGAGGTCTGCCTCCAGGGCGGCATCCATCCCGCCTTCACGGGCGACTACTACCTCTCGGTCGTCCGCGCGATCAAGGCGGCGGCGCCGGAGATCCACGTCCACGCCTTCTCCGCGCTCGAGGTCTGGCAGGGCGCGGCGACGCTCGGGCTGCCGCTCGACGAGTACCTCGGGGCGCTGCGCGACGCGGGCCTCGGCTCGCTGCCCGGCACGGCCGCCGAGATCCTCGACGACGAGGTGCGGCGCGTGATCTGTCCGGACAAAGTGACGACGGCCCAGTGGCTCGAGGTGCACGAGGCCGCCCACCGGGCCGGCCTGCGCTCGAACGCGACGATCATGTTCGGCCACGTCGACGGGCCGGTGGGCTGGGCGCGCCACCTCCTGCGCGTCCGGGAGCAGCAGGAGCGGAGCGGCGGGTTCACCGAGTTCGTCCCGCTCCCGTTCGTGCACATGGAGGCGCCGATGTACCTCCAGGGACGGGCCCGCCCCGGGCCGACCTTCAGGGAGGTGCTGCTGATGCACGCGGTGGCGCGGCTCGCGCTCCACCCCTGGATCACGAACGTCCAGGTCTCGTGGGTGAAGGCCGGGCCCGAGGGCGTGAAGGCCGCGCTGCGGGCGGGCGTGAACGACCTCGGCGGCACGCTCATGAACGAGTCGATCTCCCGGGCCGCCGGCTCCCGCTGGGGCCAGGAGCTGCCGCCGGAGGGGATGGAGGAGCTGATCCGCGCCGCCGGACGCGTCCCGCGGCAGCGGACGACGCTCTACGGCGAGGTGCCCGAGGAGCGGCGGGCCGCGTCGTTCGGCGCGGCGCCGCTGGCCGAGCCGCTGAACCCGCCCGTCAGCGAGGCCGGGCTGAAGGCGCCGCCGCAGTTGGTTCGCCCCGGCTTCCTCGCCGCCGCCCGCTGAGTTATCCTTGCGACCTCAATAATCCAGGAGGTCGCGCCGTGGACTGGCTCATCCTGATCGGCCGCATCGTCTTCGTCCTCATTTTCATCTTCTCCGGGCTCACCGTCCACCTGCTCAAGTGGCGGGACGGCGTCGCCTACGCCCGCCAGAGCCGTGTCCCGATGCCCGAGCTGCTCGTCCCGTTCTCGGGTCTGATGGCCGTCGTCGGCGGAGCCTTCCTGGCGCTCGGGCTGTGGCCCGACCTCGGGGCCCTGCTGCTCGCCGCCTTCATCTTCCCGGTGGCGTTCATGATGCACGCCTTCTGGAAGATCGAGGACCCGATGATGCGCATGGGTGACCAGGCCCACTTCATGAAGGACAACGCTCTGGGCGGAGCGGCGCTCGCGTTCTTCGGCTTCTTCCAGCAGTTCGGGGACGACGTCGGGCTGACGCTGACCGGGCCGCTGTTCTAGGGGGCTTCGAGCGAGAGCACGTCGTCGAGCGTCTCCCGGCGCCTGATCAGGCGCGCCTGCCCGTCGGCCACGAGGACGGCGGCGGGTCGCGGCAGGAGGTTGTAGTTCGAGCTCATCGCGAGCGTGTAGGCGCCCGCGGCCGGGATCGCGAGCACGTCGCCGCGGCGCGGCTCGGGCAGAAGGACGCGGCGGACGAGCACCTCCTCCTCGCAGTTCTTGCCGGTCACCGTGTAGGAGTGCTCGCCGAGGTCGTCGGCCCGGTCCGCGAGCACCGCGGTGTAGCGGGCGCCGTAGAGCTGCGGGCGCGGGTTGTCGGACATGCCGCCGTCGACGGCGACGTAGGTCGTCGTCTCGCTCGCCCGCTTGACGATCCCGACCCGATAGAGCGCGACGCCCGCGCGGCCGACCAGCGAGCGGCCCGGCTCGAAGACGACCAGCGGGAGCCGCAGCCCGTGCAGCTCCCAGGCCCGCTCGAGCCGCTGCAGCAGCTCGCCGACGAACTCCTCGACCGTCGGAGGCTCCTCGTCCTCGACGTGGCGGACGCCGAGGCCGCCGCCCAGGTCGACGACGGCGGGCTCCCAGCCGCCGAGCTCGGTGCGGCAGACCGCCGCGAACGCGCCGAGCCACTCGACCGTCATACGGGCCGCGTGCGTGTCGAGCAGCTGCGAGCCGACGTGGACGTGCAGGCCCGCCGGGTCCAGGCCGGCCGCAGCCGCGCGCCGCAGGGCCTCGACGGCGGCCTCCGGCGGCAGGCCGAACTTTGAGCCGTGGTAGCCGGTGCGGATCGCCTCGTGCGTGTCCGCCTCGATCCCCGAGGTGACGCGCACGAGCACCCGCTGCACGCCCGCCGAGGCCGCGCGCTCGATCTCGTCCAGCGCGTCGATCACGACGAGCGAGGCGCCGGCCTCGGCGGCGGCGCGGAGCTCCTCGTCCGACTTGTTGTTCCCGTGGACGACCAGCCGCTCGCCCGGGATGCCGGCCCGCCGCGCGAGCTCCAGCTCGCCGAGCGTCGAGACGTCGGCGCCGAGCCCCTCCTCGGCGAACAGGCGCAGCAGCGCGAGGTTCGGGAACGCCTTCGAGCCGTAGACGACGAGCGCGTCGGGCGCCGCGCGCCGGTACGCCTGCGCCTGGGCGCGCAGCGTCCGCTCGCAGTAGACGACGAGCGGCGTGCCGAGCTCGTCCGCCAGCTCCGTCGCACGGAGGCCGCCGATCGTGAGCGCGCCGTCCTCGACGGCCGCGCTGTCGGGGAAGAGCTCGAGCATGGGCGATGATGATGCCGATGCGGCACGCCCTCTCGCTGCCGGAGCGCCTCCTGCGGGCGCTCGCGGCGCTGGTCGGCGGGGCCGTCCACGAGACGGCGCAGCTCGTGCTCCCGCGCGTCGTGCGGCGCTCGCGCTTCTACGAGGCCACTGCGAACAACCTGCTTCGGATCACGGTCGAGCTCGTTGGCGGGGTCGAGGCGAAGGAGCCGGCCGAGGTTCCGGCGGGGAAGCTCGCCGTCCGCAAGAGCGCGGGCAACGTCGTCGAGCTCGGCTCGATCGCAGCGTTCGGCTTCTCGCCGCTGTGGCTGCTGGCGGGCGCGAGCGACCTTCTCCGCGGCTCGCGCGTCTATTTGGCCGCGCTCGTCGAGGAGCTGCAGCGGGCGGGCGTGCTCGCCGAGGAGGTCGAGGTGGGCTCGGTGGACGAGCTGCTGGGGGTGCTCGAGCGCGGAGCGGGCCGCTCGGCGGCGCTGGTGGACGTCCCGCCCCTGGAGCTGGCCGAGCTGCGGCGGTCGCTCGGCGAGCTCGCCGCGGAGCGCGAGGCCCTCCCGAGCTCGGAGGAGCTCGCGGCGGCCTACGAGGGGCTGAGGCGCGCGGCGCGGCGCGAGGGGCGCCCGCTGCTCGAGGTCTCGTCCGGGATCGGGCTCGCATTCGCGCTCTCCGCCGGGAAACTGGGACGCCAGCATCTCGTCGTCCCGTACCGCGAGGACTGGCAACCGGTGCGGCACGAGGGGTTCGCGGCGTACGCCCGCCGGGTCGCCGCGCCGTACCGTCGGGCCGTCGAAGCGCATCTCGACCCCGGTCGGCCCACCTTCACCGAGCGAGCCCTGCGATCATTCGGGCGGAAAGGAGGTGCAGGGATGACCGAGATGCTCGACCGGAGCGGCGTCCCGTACGAACGGCTGCCGCACGTGCACACCGAGTCCGCGGTGGCCGAGGCGGAAGCGCTGGGAGTCTCGCCCGGCGACGTGGCGAAGACGCTCATCATCAAGACCGCCTCCGGCAACGTGCGCGCCGTCCTGCCGGCCTCGCGCCGGATCGACCTGCGGAAGCTGCGTGAACTCGTCGGCGGGGGCAAGAAGAAGCTCCACCTGCTCAGCGAGGACGAGCTCAGGGAGGCCTATGGGGACTTCGAGCTCGGGGCTGCGCCGCCGTTCGGCGGGCCGGAAGGCGACAGGGTGATCGTCGACAGCCGGGTTGCCGGGCGGGAGTCCGTCGTGCTCGAGGCCGGCTCGCACGACGAGTCCGTGCGGATGAAGGCCGCCGACCTCGTCGCGCTGACGCAGGCCGAGGTCGCCGACATCTGCCAGGACGAGGATTAGGCCCGCGCGCTGTCCCGCTCGAGGTAGTGCGCGCCCGCGCCCAGCGCGGCTGCCTCGTCGCCGGGATTGAGGAGCTTGCAGGCGTCGATCGAGAGGCAGCCGCAGCCGATGCAGGTCGTGAGCCGGCCGCGCAGGGCGGTGAGCGTCCAGATACGGCGGTCGAGATCGTCGCGCCACGCGCGCGAGAGGCGCTCCCAATCGCGCCGGCTCGGCACGCGGCGCTCCGGCAGCGTCGCGAGCGCGTCCCGGAGCTGCTTCAGGGGGACCCCAGCCGCCTTGCCGGCCTGGATGAACGCGACGCGGCGGAGCGTCGCGCGCTCGTAGCGGCGCTGGTTGCCGCTCGTGCGGCTGGCACTGATCAGGCCCTCCTGCTCGTAGAAGCGCAGCGCCGAGGCGGCCACGCCGCTTCGCACGGAGAGCTCGCCGATCGTCAGCTCGCTCGCGGCCACTTGACTTCAACCTTACTTGAAGTCGTAGGCTCGGGTCAGACCACGCCCAGGAGGGAGTCATGACCGCCATCGCCCCCGAGACCGCCGTACGCGCCGCGTCGCTCGCCGAGCTGCGCACGGCCGGCCGGGTCGTCGTCCACGTCGAGGGCCACACGCTCTGCCTGTTCGCCGACGGCGACGCCGTCCACGCCGTCGACAACCGCTGCCCGCACATGGGCTTCCCGCTCCATCGCGGCAGCGTGGCCGACGGGATCCTCACCTGCCACTGGCACCACGCCCGCTTCGACCTCTGCTCGGGCGGCACGTTCGACCAGTGGGCCGACGAGCTGCGCCGCTTCCCCATCGAGCTCCGGGGCGACGACGTCCTCGTCGACCTAGCGCCGCAGGTGGATCCGGTCGCGCACCACCGAGAGCGGCTCCGCGACGGGCTCGAGCGGGACATCCCGCTCGTCCTCGCCAAGGCGGCGATCGCGCTGCACGCGGCCGAGCCGGGCGACGGCGAGGTCTTCGCGGCCGCGCTCGAATTCGGCGTCGAGCGGCGAGGCGCCGGCTGGGGACGCGGGCTCACGACGCTGACCTGCTTCGCAAACCTCGTCCCGCGGCTCGAGGCCGACGACCGGCCGGCCGCGCTCTACCACGGTCTGGCCGACGTCGCCGCCGAGTCGTTCGGCGCCTCGCCGCGGTTCCCGCTCGACCCGCTGCCCGGCCGGGGCGCGACGCCGGAGCGCCTGGCCGGCTGGTTCCGCCGCTTCGTCGAGGTGCGCGACTCGGAGGGCGCGGAGCGGGCCCTCGTCTCGGCAGTGCGCGCCGGGGCCACGCCCGCCCAGCTCGCGGACATGCTTTTCGCCGCGGCCACCGACCACCGCTACCTCGAGGTCGGCCATGCGCTCGACTTCGTCAACAAGGCGCTCGACGCGCTCGACATTGCCGGCTGGGAGCGGGCGGAGCGCGTCCTCGGCTCGCTGGTCCCGGTGCTGGCCATGGCGCAGCGGATGGAGGAGACGAACGCCTGGCGCAACCCCGTCGACCTCGTCGCGCTGCTCGAGCGCGCGTTCGACGAGCTCGAGGGGCTGGAGGTCGCCCCCGACGGCGCCTGGGCCGGCCGGGTGGCGCTCGTCGACGTGGTGCTCGGCGACGATCCGGCCGCGAGCGTCGAGGCGCTGCTCCAGGCCGTGCGCGACGGCGCCACCGCGGCTGACCTCGCCTCCGCGGTCTCGTTCGCGGCGGCGACGCGCATCGCGCGCTTCCCCACGAGCAACGAGTTCGGCGACTGGGACACCGCGCTGCACACGTTCACGTTCGCCCACGCGGTCGAGCAGGGCCTCCGACGCTCGCCTTCCCGAGAACTCGTGCGCGGGGTCTTCGACGCCGCGATGAGCGTTTACCTCGACCGCTTCCTGAACGTACCGGCGACGCGCCTGCCGCACCCGGAGCCTGGGGCGGAACCGGAGGCGCTCCTGTCCGAGCTCCCCGCGCTGCTCGACCGCCAGCAGCAGGTGGACGAGGCGGGGGCGCTCGTCGCCTCGTACCTCACTTCTAACGGCGATCCCCACCGGCTCGTGGAGGCGCTTGGCGCCGCGCTCGTGCGCGAGGACCGGAACTTCCACACGATCCAGTGCGTGGAGGCGGCGGTGCGCCAGCACGAGCTCACTGGTGAGGGGCTACCGCTGATCGCCGCCGGGCGGTACCTCGCCGCGCACGCGACCACGACCCGCTCGCAGCGGCAGACGTTCGAGATCGCGCGCCGCCTCCACCGCGGCGAGCGGCTCTACGAAGAGCTGCCGGCCTGAGGGGAGGCGATCCCTCGTGGGCGGCCCCACCTCCTTCGCGGGCGCGACGCTCGTGATCGGAGGCGATCTCCAGGTGCGGCGGCTCGGCTTCGGCGCGATGCGCCTGTGCGGCCCGGGGATCCTCGGCTGGCCTGAACCGCGCGAGCGCGCTCTGCGCGTGCTCCGCCGGGCCGTCGAGCTGGGCGTGAACCTCATCGACACCGCGCTCGCCTACGGGCCGGAGGTGAACGAGCTCCAGATCGCCGAAGCGCTTCACCCCTATCCGGAGGACCTCGTGATTGCGACGAAGGGCGGCTCCTTCCGCGGGCCGAGGGGCGAGTGGCTCGACGACGGCCGGCCGGAAGCGATCCGGGCACACTGCGAAGGCAGCCTTCGCCGTCTGCGCCAGGAGCAGATCGATCTCTACCAGCTACACGGGCCCGACGCGAAGGTCCCGCTCGAGGAGTCGATGGGAGAGCTTGCCCGCCTGCGCGAGGAGGGAAAGATCCGCCACGTCGGCCTGTCGAACGTCGGCGTCGACGAGCTCGAGCAGGCCCGGCGGATCGTCCCCGTCGCCGCGGTGCAGAACCGCTACAGCCTCGTCGACCGGACGTCCGAGGACGTGCTGGAGTGGTGCGAGCGGGCGGCGATCGCCTTTCTCGCGTACTTCCCGCTCGGCGGTCCGGGCGGTCTGGCGCGAGTGTCCCCCACGGGCGGCGCCACGCCCGCACAGGTCGCGCTCGGCTGGTTGCTCCAGCGGTCTCCCGTCATCTGCCCGATCCCTGGGACGTCGTCGCTCGCTCACCTGGAGGAGAACGTCGCGTCGGCAGGGCCGGTCGCCGGCTCGGTGAGCTAGGCCCAGCGGGTCCGGGCGCCGCCGACCGCGAGCGCGCCGTCCTCGACGGCCGCGCTATCCGGGAAGAGCTCGAGCACCGAGTCCCTCGCGTTCGCTCGCGAACTCGGCCGCCGTCTGCAGATCGAGCGCACGGCCCTCGGACCACGACTGTTCGAGCTCCTCACCCGAGCGGCCGGCAAGCTCGAGCGCCCGGACCCGAATCGCCTCCTCGTCCTCGCCGGGGTCTACGCCCATCGCCTTCCGGGCGGCCTCGGTGGCGCCGAGGATGATGCCGGCGCGCCGCACCTCGCCACGGGCGGCGGCCGCCGCGGCGACGAGGTCGAGGCTCCAGGCCGCGAGCGGAGTGTCGCCGATCCGCAGCGCCAGGATCGCGCCGAGCAGAGCCTCGTCCGCGCAGTCCTGCGGCCGGCCTTCGAGGAACGCGGTCTGCGCGATGGCCGCCAGCGTGTTCGCCTCGCAGCGCGTCTGTCCCTTCGAGCGTACGAACGGCAGGTTCTCGGCGAGCAGCCCCTCGGCGAGCTCGTGGCGGCGCCTCTTGTTCGCGATCGTCGCGAGGTTCAGGCGGCAGGACGAGGTCACGACGCCGTTGTCCACCGCGATGGCCACGTCCAGCCGCTCGCGGAACAGCGCTTCGGCCTCGTCCAGGTTGCCTCTTCGCAGCGCTGCGACCGCTTGGTCCCGGAGCAGGTCGATCCGCTCGGTCGCGCCGCCCAGCTTCGCCGCGAGCGACGCCGCTTGGTCCGACGCTGCGACCGCGACGGGGTGATCGCCCTGCCCGTAGGCGATCGTCGCCAGACCCGCGAGCAGCCGGCGCCGCGTGTCGTCCTCGACCGGGTCGGCGGCGAGCGCCCGGTCGAGCCAGGCGCGGGCCTCGCCGTACAGCCCGCGGACGATCCAGTAGATCGGCAGCGACGCCGCGAGGCCCCGCACGAGCGCGGCGTCGCCGGCGTCGAGCCCGAATGCGAAGGCGGCGCGGAGATTGTCCAGCTCGGGCTCGAGCCTCGCCACGGCGACCTCCTCCGGCTCGCCCGACCGGATCCAGGCATCCTCCCGGTCCGCGAAGGCGCGGAAGTACTCCGCGTGCGCCGAGCGCAAAGCGGGGGCTTCGCCCGACTCTTCGAGCCGCTCGGCCGCGTAGTCGCGGATCGTCTCCAGCATCCAGAAGCGCTCCTCGGTGTGGCGCAGGAGGCTCTTCTCGACGAGGGACTGGAGCGTGTCCAGATCGGCGCGGGCGACCTCCTCGGTCGCCTCCACGGTGCAGCCGCCGTGAAAGACGGCGAGGCGGGCGAAGAGGCGCTGCTCGTCGGGTGCGAGCAGTTCGTGCGACCACTCGATCGTCGCTCGGAGGGTCTGCTGGCGGGGATCGGCGTCCCGCCCTCCTCTGAGGAGGTCGAGGCTCTCCGACAGGCGCTGAAGGATCTGGGCGGGGGAGAGGACGCTCGCCCTGGCGGCGGCCAGCTCGACCGCGAGCGGGAGGCTGTCGAGGCGGCGGCAGAGCTCCTCGACCGTCGCGTCGGGCTCGAGCCGGGCTCGGGACGAGAACAGCTCGACCGCCTCCGGCGGGGCGAGCGGGACGACGGGGTACTCGACCTCGCCGCGCACCCGGAGCAGCTCTCTGCTCGTCACCAACAGCCGCAGGTTCGGACAGGCCTCGACGAGCGAAGCCAGCTCCGGCGCGGCCTCCACTACGTGCTCCAGGTTGTCGAGCAGGAGCAGCACCTCCCGCTCGCCGACATGCTCTGCGAGCGCACCCCTCGCGCCAAGGGCCTGGGCCACCGTCTCGGCGACCAGGGCGGGATCGCGCAGCGTCGCCAGCCCGACCCAGAAGACGCCGTGTCTGAAGTCGGAGACGAGCTCAGAGGCCGCCTCGATCGCGAGGCGGGTCTTGCCCGTGCCGCCCGGGCCGGTGAGCGTGAGGAGGCGAGCGCCGTCGCGCAGCAGGGCGCCGATCTCGGCGACCTCCCGCGCGCGGCCGACGAAGGAGCTCGCGGGCCGGGGAAGGTTGGTGTTCGAGATCGTCTTCAGCGGCGGAAAGGTCTCCGATCCGAGCTGGAAGATCCCGACCGGCTCGGCGAAGTCCTTCAGGCGGTGCTCGCCGAGGTCGAGCGCCTCGGCGTCGACGACGGCTCGCGTCGTCGGCGAGAGCAGCACCTGCCCGCCGTGCCCGGCGGCCGCGACCCGCGCCCCGAGGTGGACGTCGCGGCCGACATAGCCCTCGTGCGTGAGCACCGGCTCGCCCGTGTGCAGGCCCATCCGCACCCGGATCGGGCCCGCCACCAGAGCCGACTGCGCGTCCAGCGCGGCGGCCACCGCGCCCGCGGGCTCGCCGAATGCATAGAAGAACGCGTCCCCCTGCGTGTCCACCTCCACGCCGCCGTGCGCGGCGAAGGCGGCGCGCAGCGCCCGGCGGTGCTCAGCTAGAGCCTCCGCGTAGCCGGCCTCTCCCAGCTCGTCGAGGAGCTGCGTCGAGCCCTCGACGTCCGTGAAGAGGAACGTGACCGTCCCGCGCGGGAGATCCTGCCTGGCCACGCCCAGAGCCTACTCGGGCGTCTCCAGGCCGACTAGCGAGCCCAGCGCAATCTTGCCGCTCGGAGCGCCTCGAGCACGCCGCCGGGCCCCGGCGCCCGTCGCGTCGCGGGATCGCCGGGGGCCTCGAGCGTGCCGGCGCGCGCCTCGGCGGCGACCTGCTCGTGCGCGTCGCGGAAGGGCACTCCCTCCCGCACGAGCTCCTCGGCCCGGTCGGTGGCGTAGAGCGCGGGGTCGGCGGCTTCGGCCGCGAGCCGATCGCGGTCGAGCTCGAGCCCCTCGACCAGCACGCGCAGCGCAGCGAGCGCGCCGCGGACGTCGCGCCGCGCGGCGAAGACTGGCTCCTTGTCCTCCTGGAGGTCGCGGTTGTAGGAGAGCGGCAGCCCCTTGACGACCGCGAGCAGCCCGGCGAGGCGGCCGATCGCCGTGCCCGCCTTGCCGCGCGCGAGCTCGGCGACGTCGGGGTTCAGCTTCTGCGGCATCATCGAGGAGCCGGTCGCGGCCTCCTCGGGGAGGCGCGCGAAGCCGAACTCGGTGCTCGTCCAGAGCACGAGCTCCTCGCCGATCCGCGAGAGGTGCGTGAAGAGGACGGCGGCCGCGTAGAGGTAATCGAGGGCGAAGTCGCGGTCGGCGACGGCGTCGAGCGAGTTGCGCGCGGTTGGGCCCGGAGGCGGGGGGAGCGGGAGGGTGGAGCCGGCGAGCGCGCCCGCGCCGAGCGGCGAGGGCTCGGCGTGGCCCGCGGCGAGCCGGAAGCGCGCGAGGTCGCGCTCGAGCATCTCCGTCCAGGCGAGCAGGTGGTGCCCGACCGTGACCGCCTGCGCCCGCTGGAGGTGCGTGTAACCGGGCATCGGCGTCTCCGCGTCGGCCTCCGCGCGGTCGAGGATCGTCCCCGCGAGGGCGGCGACGCCTTCCGCGGCCTCGGCGCAGGCGTCCGCGACGTAGAGTCTCAGCGCCGCCGCGACCTGGTCGTTGCGCGAGCGGCCGGCGTGGACCTTGCGGCCGACCTCGCCGAGCTTCCGCTCGATCAGCGTGTGCACGTCCTCGTCGCCGGGCTCCCACTCCAGCCCGTCCAGCGCCTCCTCGACCTCCGCGAGCTCGGCGTCGTCGAGCAGCCCGGCGGCGTGGAGCCGCCGCGCGTGAACAGCGGTCGCCCGGCAGTCGTAGGGGAGCAGCTCCGCGTCGGCCGCCGCGAGGAAGGCGGCGACCTCCGGCGCCGGCGGCCGCTCCGTCCTAGCCGACCAGAGCGTCACTCGTCTCCCTCCGCGCGAGCAGGTCGGTCTCGAGCGCGGCGATGCGGATGAACCCCTCGGCCGCCTCGTGCGGGAACGTCTCGCCGGTCCCATACGAGGCGAGCTGCTCCGCGTAGAGCGCGTGCTCGGAGCGGCGGCCGGTGACGACCGGCGCGCCGGCCTGGAGCGAGACGCGCACCTCGCCCGTCACGGGGCCCTGCGTCGCCGCGAAGAACGCGTCGTAGGCCGTCCGCAGCGGGTGGAACCAGAGCCCCTCGTAGACGAGCGTCGCCCAGCGCGGCTCCAGCTCGCGCTTCGCGTGCAGCTCGGCCTTCGTGAGCACGAGGTCCTCGAGCGCCCGGTGCGCCTCGATCAGCGTGATCGCTCCCGGGGCCTCGTAGAGCTCGCGGCTCTTGATGCCGACCGCCCGGTTCTCGATCATGTCGATCCGGCCGATCCCGTACCGGCCGGCCAGTCCGTTCAGCTCCGCCACCAGCTCATGCAGCTCGAGCTCCTCGCCGTCGAGCGAGGCCGGTAGCCCCTGCTCGAAACCGAGGACGATCTCCTCCGGCGCGGGAGCGTCGGCCGGGGAGGCGGTGAGCGCGAACGCGTCCTCGGGCGGCGCCGCCCACGGGTCCTCGAGGACGCCCGCCTCGATCGCCCGTCCCAGCAGGTTGTCGTCGATCGAGTACGGCTTCTCGGCCTTGGCCTCGACGGGGATGCCGCGCGCCTCGGCGTACGCGATCTCCTCGTCGCGTGTCCAGATCCGGTCGCGCAGCGGCGCGATCACGGTCACGCCCGGGTAGCGCGCCTTGAACGCGAGCTCGAAGCGGAGCTGGTCGTTGCCCTTGCCCGTGCAGCC
>JBBDQR010000016.1:0-12071 GCA_040905885.1 Gaiellaceae bacterium
CGCGGCGATCCCATCCCCGCGCTCGCCTGACATCGCGGGCCACCTGAACGCTTACCTTTTTCTATGGTCTCAGCGTGAGCCGGCTCCACGACTTCCTGCCCGAGTTCGACTTCGTCGAGCGGCACTCGGTCGTCGTGCCGCGGGAGCGGGACGCGGTCGCGGCGGCGAAAGCGGCGACGCCCGGGGAGATGCCGCTCGTCCGTCTCCTCTTCGCGCTGCGGTCCCTCCCCGCGATGCTCACGCGCGGGCGAGGCCTGCCGGCCGCGAAGGACCGACCCCTGGCCGAGCAGATGGTCGAGTTCGGCTTCGTTCCGCTCTGCGACGAGGAGGACGAGCTCGTGGTCGGCTACGTCGGCCAGCCCTGGCGGCTGACAGGCGGCACGATGCCTCGGCTGACGTCGCCCGAGGAGTGGAGCGCCTTCGACGAGCCGGGGTTCGTCAAGGTGGCGATGAGCTTTCGCGCCGACGGGAGCCGTCTGACGACCGAGACGCGGATCCGCGCGACCGATTCGCGCTCACGCGCCCGCTTCCGCCGCTACTGGCGCGTGATCCGGCCCGGCAGCGGCCTGATCCGCCGCAGCTGGCTGCGCGCTGCGAAGCGGCGCGCTTCCTAGCGGACGACGACCGCGACGCGGTGGACGGCGTTGTTGCAGTAGCCGTCGAGGTTCCAGACCGGCTCGAGCGGCTGCGTGTTGCCGGCCGCGTCGGTGGCGCGGCAGCAGAGCTCGTGCTCGCCCGGCTCGGCCTCCCACTCGTACGCCCAGCCGCGCCACGCGAACTCCCCGAGAGGCGGCTCGAGCCCCGCGTCCGCCCACGAGCGCCCGCCGTCCGTGCTCACCTCGACGCGCTCCACCGAGGCGCGGCCCGACCAGGCGCGACCCTGGAGGCGGCACGGTCCCGCCTCGAGGAAGCGGCGCCGCGAGAGGAAGTCCGGGATCCCCGGTGGGACCATCAGCGAGCGCGGCAGCATCCGGGAGACCGGCTCCCCGGCCTCGTCCTCGGAGGCGCGGAACCGGTAGGCCACTTCCTGCTGCCAGCCCTCGAACGGCTCCTCCACGACCTCGATCGAGCGCAGCCACTTGACGTGCGTCATGCCGTACCAGCCCGGGACGACGAGCCGGAGCGGGAAGCCGTGCTGGGGCGGCAGCGGCTGCCCGTTCACGGCGTAGGCGAGCAGCATCTCCTCCCGCAGGGCCTCCTCCAGGGGCAGGCTGCGGGCGTAGTCGTGCTCCACGTCCCCCTGCACGCCGCGGTCGAGGCCGGTGAACACGACCTCCACGGCGCCGGGGAGCACGCCTGCCTCCTCGAGCAGCGGCGCCAGCGGCGTACCGGTCCACTCCGCCGTGCCCACGGCCTCCAGGAGCCACGGCTGGCTCGCCGCGCGGTCCCCGCCGAGCAGCGCGCGGCCGTTGCCGGCGCACTCGAGCGTGACCGCGAGCGTCCGCGCGGGACGCGCCTTCAGCTCGTCGAGCCCGAGCGTCAGCGGCCGCTTCACGCGGCCGCCGATCTCGAGCCGCCAGCCGTCCGCGTCCACGAACGGGATGTCAAAGTGGATCAGGAGATAGTGGAGCCCGAGCGGCGTGACCGGGTGCCGCAGCGCCTCCAGCGGCAGGCCGTGATTGCGGGCGGCAAGCTGCAGCTCCTCCAAGGAGATCGCCACGCCGCGAATGTAACGCGACTACGCGCGGAGGACGACCTCGAGGGCGGTGCCGCGGCCGGGCCGGCTGCGCAGCTGGAACGAGCCCTCGATCGACTCGGCCCGGCGGCGGATGTTCTTCAGCCCCTGGCCGGCGCCGTTATCCCCGGGCTCGAAGCCCTGGCCGTCGTCGAGCACGCGGACGAGGCGGCGCCCCGCGATCTCCCCGATCCGCACCTCGGCGCGGCTGGCGCCCGCGTGCTTGCGGACGTTCGCGAGCCCCTCCTGGACGATCCGGAACACCTCGATCTGCTCGTCGGGAGCAAGCAGCAGTCCGTTGTCGATCTCGAGCTCGACGTCGAGCGCGCCGTCGGCCGTCAGGAACTCGACGTAGCGCCTCAGCGCGGCGTCGAAGGGAGCGGTTCCGGCAGCGGACGAGAGCGCGAGCACCGCGAAGCGCGCCTCCTGCTGCGCGAGCGCCGCCGCCTCCTTCAGCTGTGGCAGCGTCTCTTCAGGAGGCGCCCCATTCTCGAGCATGCTCGCGTGCGTCGAGACGGCGAAGAGGTACTGGGCGAGGCCGTCGTGGATCTCGCGCGCGACGCGGGCGCGCTCGTCGGCGACGGCCCGGCCGAACTCGGCCGCCCGGATCGCGCGCCACACGCCGACCAGCAGGACGCCGTAGCCGAGCACGCGCAGGAAGTCCCCCTGGGAGACGAAGTCGCTCGGCGCGACGGGCGTGAAGACGAAGACGAGCGCGCTGAAGAGGAGGAAGGTGGCGCCCAGCGCCAGCCAGCCGTCGAGGTCCTCGCCGTGGCCGCGGAAGCGGAGCCCGAACCCGACCAGGGCGACCAGGGCGAGGAAGGCCTGGAGGGAGTACGCGAAGACGAGCCCGACGGGCGGCGTCGCGTCCGCCTCGGCGAGCGAGGGGAGCAGCGGCTCGAGCGAGCTGGCGACCGCCCAGGCGAGGCCGAGCGTCACAGCGCTGGCGGCGAACGCGAACGCGAGCGACCGGTCGGGCCGCGGCTTCCGGCCCGAGACGAACGGCGCCGCGGCGATGAGCGCACCGGCGAGCAGCCGGGAGCCGATGTCCGCCCATCCCTCCGGCGAGCCGACCGGGTGCCCGCCGAGCGTCGGGCTGATCGCGAAGACGGCCGTCCCGAGAGCGCCCGCAAAGAAGCCGCACGAGAGGAGGAGGTCGGTGCGGTAGCCGTCGACGACGAAACGCGCCCCCGCGAGCAGCGCGACCACGAAGCCGGCGAGCATGACCGTCGTGCCGATCACGAGCCTCAGCTCTGGCAGCTCGTAGGCCGTCTGGAGCGTCTCGTAGGCGGCGAAGGTCGCGAACGCCGCCGCGAGCAGGCCGAGCAGCGCGAGCTCGCCCGCGAGCCACGCCTGGTACTGCGTTCGGCCGTTCGCGTCCACGAGACCCTAATCGGCACGGCGCGGCCGACCGATAAGGGTGGAAGTGACCGACCGGATCCTGATCGTCGACGACCACCCGCTGACGCGGGAGGCGCTCGCTGCCCTGCTCGAGCAGAACGACTTCCGCGTCGTCGGCCATGCCGCCGACGGCGAGGAGGCGATCGACCAGGCTCGGGCGCTGCAGCCCGACGTCGTCCTGCTCGACCTCTCGATGCCCGGGCTCGACGGGCTCGCCGCGCTGCCGCGCATCAGGCTCGCGGCGCCGAGCTGCGAGGTCGTCGTGCTCACCGCGTCGGGGACCGAGAGCAACCTCATGAGCGCGATCCGGGCCGGCGCGGCCGGCTACCTGCTGAAGACGGAGCCGCCCGGGAAGATCGTCGAGTACCTGCGCGGCGTCGTCCGCGGGGAGGCCGCCCTCTCCGGCGCGATCGCCCGCCGGCTGCTCGACGAGGTCCGCAACGGCGGCAAGCGCGACTCGGGCGTCCCCGAGCGGATCGCCGAGCTGCTCTCCGCGCGCGAGCTCGAGGTGCTGCTGCTCCTCGACGAGCACCTTGGCACCGACCAGATCGCCGCGCGCCTCTACATCTCCGAGCACACCGTCCGCTCGCACGTGAAGAGCCTCCTCCGCAAGCTCGGCGCCTCCTCGCGCCGCGAGGCGCTGGAGCAGCTCTCCCGCGCTCGCGCGGCCTGAAGTTCACCCACCGTGGGGGAGGCCGTGGGGGAACGGCTCCTCGCCCTCGTCGCCGATACTTGGATCAGCGCAGATTCGGGAAACGGCGGCAAAGCGGTGGCTTCGGGGCGGCCGGCCAGAGGGCCGGTCGCTTCATTTCTCGGACTCGAATCCGGCCAGGGCGGCCTCGACGAGCCCCGGCAGCGTGGCGAGGTTGTAGCCACCCTCGAGCACGGCGGCGACGCGCGGCGCGAGCGCGGCGCAGCGCCGGGCGAGCTCGTGGAAGCCACCCACTGTGACGGCCGTGTCGGAGATCGGATCATCCAGGTGGGCGTCGAACCCGGCCGAGACGAGCAGCAGCTCGGGCTCGAAGCGGCGCACCGCGGGCTCGACCTCGGCGGTGAAGCCGGCCAGCACTTCCTCGTCCCCGGCGCCGCGATGGAGGGGCACGTTGACGAGCGTCTGGCCCTGCTCGTCCGGCTCGCCGGTGCCGGGGTAGAAGGGCCAGCGGTGCAGCGACGCGTAGAGCACCGAGGGGTCGCCGGCGAAGATCTCCTGCGTCCCGTTGCCGTGGTGGACGTCGAAGTCGACGATCGCCACCCGGCCGACGCCGAGCTCGGCCTGGGCCCAGCGGGCGGCGACGGCGACGTTGTTGAAGAAGCAGAAGCCCATCGGCCGGCCGGGCAGCGCGTGGTGGCCGGGCGGGCGCACGAGCGCGAAGCCGCCGCGCCGCGTCGCCTCGATCGCCGTACCCGCGGCGAGTAGCGCCGCCCGCCAGGTCGTGTCCGTCGCGACCGTGTCGAAGTCGAACCATGTGGGCTCGGCGAGCGCTCGGATCAGCGCGACGTGCTCGGGGGTGTGGCAGCGCTCGAGATCGGCCGGCTGGGCCTCCGGGCCCTCCGCGATGCCGGGGAAGCGCTCGAGGAGCACGCCGATCCGCTCGGGCTGCTCCGGATGGTCGCCGGTCGGGTGCAGCCGCGCCAGCTCGGGGTGGCTCAGCAGCTCCATCAGCGCAAGTAACAGAGTGTTACTTGCATGGCGTCGGCTTCCCGTGCCGCGAGCGACGGCAAGTAACAGACTGTTACTTGCTCCATGCGGCCAGCCGGTCGGCGAGGGCTCCGAGCCCCCATTCCCGGACGAGAGAGGACGCCTCCGTCCACGTGGGCGTCTGGTCGGGAAGGGAAGGGAGCGGCGCGGAGGCGTCCACCGTCGCTATTCGCCGGTAGAGACGCAGATCCTCCGCCTCCGCGGCGAAGCGGCCGGCGGCCAGCGCCGCCTCGAGCGTGCCGTGCTCGCGAAGGATCTCGGCCGCCCTCTTCGGCCCGATGCCGCGGGCGCCGGGCAGCCGATCGGACGGGTCGCCGCGCAGCGCGATGAAGTCGGGCACCTGTTCGGGCTCGACTCCGTAGCGCTCCCGCACCCCCGCGGGCCCGATCCGCAGCAGCTCGCTCACTCCCCGAACCGGCGCCAGGATCGTCGTCCGCTCGCTGGCCAGCTGGAACATGTCCCGGTCCGACGTAGCGACCAGGACGGTGCCGCCGCGCGCCTCCTCGTCGCGCACCGCGGCGCCGAGGAAGTCGTCTGCCTCGTAGCCAGGGGCTTTGGCCGCGGCGAAGCCGAGCGCGACGATGAGCTGGGGAAGCATCCCCAGCTGCTCCAGGAGCGACTCCTCGAAGACGCGGCCGCTCTGGTAGGGCTCGAACGCCTCGTGCCTGTACGTGGGCGCTTCGAGCGTGTCCCAGCCGACGACGACCGCGCGCGGCTGCTCGGCCTGCCAGAGCTGGACGAGCATGTTCGTGAAGCCGACGACGGCGTTCAGGCGAATCGACTTCGGCAGGGCGTGGTAGGCGCGGTGGGCGAGCGAGTCGCCGTCTACGGCCATCAGGGGACGGCTCACAGGGTCGCTTCGAGCTCGTTGATGGCGGCCATCAGGCGCTCCGTCGTCTCCACCGGGTCGTCGCCCGCCTCCACCGGCGGCCCGTACGCGACCCGCAGCGGCCCGAGCCGCGCCAGCCGGTCGGCGCCGCTGATCGCCGCCGGGACGAGCGGCACGCCGGCCTCGAGCGCGATCCGCGCCGCGCCCGTGTGCGAGCGCGCCTCCCACTTCTTCCGCAGCCCCTTCCGGCGGCGCGTCCCCTCCGGGAACATGACGACGATCTGGCCCGACCGGCAGAGCTCGACCGCGGTCCTGATCGCCTCGACGTCGCCCTCGCCGCGCCGCACGGGGAAGGCGCCGAGCGCATCGAGCAGGTACCTGAGCGGCGCCCAGTACAGCTCGGACTTGGCCATGAAGCGGAGGAAGCGACGCGGAAAGAGCGGCAGCCCCAGCGGCCAGGGATCGAGGTTCGACGTGTGGTTCGCCGCCAGCACGGCCCCACCCTCGCGCGGCACGTGCTCGAGCCCCCGCCAGCGCAGCCGGAACAGCAGCCGCACTGGGAGATAGGTCAGGAACCCGGTCGCGAGGTAGGCAGCGGAGGGCCGCACGCGCCAAGTATCGCGGCAGGACTTCCGAGGGCCTGGGCTAAGGTGATTCGCCGTGCCCGACGCAAAGCAACGCTCGCTCGTGATCGTCGAGTCGCCCGCGAAGGCGCGCACGATCGCGCGCTTCCTCGGCCCCGAGTTCGCCGTCGAGTCGAGCATCGGGCACATCCGCGACCTTCCCGAGCGCGCCGCCGACGTCCCCGCCGAGCACAAGCGGAAGCCGTGGGCGCGGCTCGGCGTCGACGTCGAGCACGACTTCTCGCCCCTGTACGTCGTCAGCCCGGAGAAGAAGAAGGTCGTCGCCGCGCTCCGGAAGCACGTCAAGTCGGCCGACGAGGTCCTGCTCGCGACGGACGAGGACCGCGAGGGCGAGGCGATCGCCTGGCACCTGAGCCAGGTGCTCGACCCGAAGGTGCCGGTCCGCCGGATGGTCTTCCACGAGATCACCCGCGAGGCGATCGAGCGGGCCCTCGGGGAGACGCGCCAGATCGACGAGCGGCTCGTCGACGCCCAGGAGACCAGGCGAATCGTCGACCGGCTCTACGGCTACGAGGTCTCGCCCGTCCTCTGGAAGAAGGTGATGACGGGCCTGTCCGCCGGCCGCGTCCAGTCGGTCGCCACGAGGCTCGTGGTCGAGCGCGAGCGCGAGCGGATGCTCTTCACCGCGGCGGACTGGTGGGACCTCGAGGCGACCTTTGACCCCGGCCGCTTCAAGGCGCGTCTCACCGGGCTCGGCGGGAAGCGGCTGGCCACCGGGCGTGACTTCGCGCGCGACGGCACGCTGGCCGATCCCGAGCTCGTCCGGCTCGACGAGCAGCGGGCGCGGGACCTCGCCGAGCGCCTCCGCGGCGCGGACTTCTCCGTCGGCTCGGTCGAGAGGAAGCCGTACACGCGCCGTCCGGCCCCCCCGTTCATGACGTCGACGCTGCAGCAGGAGGCGAGCCGCAAGCTCCGCTTCACCGCGCAGACGACGATGCGCGTCGCGCAGCGCCTCTACGAGGGGGGCTACATCACCTACATGCGCACCGACTCGACGACCCTGGCCGAGTCGGCCCTCGCCGCGGCGCGCGACCAGGCGCGGTCGCTCTACGGCGCCGAGTCCGTCCCGGACAAGCCGCGCCGCTACGACCGCAAGGTCAAGAACGCGCAGGAGGCGCACGAGGCGATCCGGCCCGCGGGCGACACCTTCCGCCTCCCGGCCGACCTCGCCGGCGAGCTGCGAGGGGACGAGCTCGCGCTGTACGACCTCGTCTGGCGGCGCACGATCGCATCGCAGATGGCCGACGCGCGCGGCGAGACCGTGTCGCTCCGGATCGTCGCCGAATCCCAGGGGAAGGAGGACGCCGAGCTCTCGGCCTCGGGCACGACGATCACGTTCCGCGGATTCCTCGCCGCCTACGAGGAAGGCCGCGACACTCCGGTCGACCGTGAGGACGAGGAGGAGGCGATCCTGCCGCCGCTCGCCCAGGGCGACCCGCTCCAGCTGCGCAAGCTGGAGCCGGAGGAGCACCGCACCGTCCCGTCTGCCCGCTACACCGAGGCGACGCTGATCCGCGCGCTCGAGGAGCTCGGCATCGGCCGACCCTCCACCTACGCCTCGATCATCGGCACGATCCTCGACCGCGGCTACGTCTGGAAGCGCGGCACGGCGCTCGTCCCCTCCTTCGTCGCCTTCTCCGTCGTCGCGCTGCTCGAGCGGCACTTCGGCCACCTCGTCGACTACGACTTCACGGCGCGCATGGAGGACGACCTCGACCGGATCGCCGCCGGGGAGGAGGAGCGTGTCGCGTGGCTCCGCCGCTTCTACTTCGGCAGCGACGGCGACGCGGGGCTGCACGAGCTCGTCCAGGGCCTCTCCGATATCGACGCCCGCGCGGTCAACTGCCTCGAGATCGGCGAGGGGATCGTCGTCCGCGTCGGCCGCTACGGGCCCTACGTCGAGCGGGAGGGCACGCGTGCCTCGGTGCCGGAGGACGTCGCCCCGGACGAGCTGACCGTCGAGCGCGCGGAGGAGCTGCTGGCGCGCACGACCGAGGAGCGGAGCCTGGGCGGCGAGCCCGAGATCGTCGTCCGCGCGGGCCGGTACGGACCGTACGTCTCCGAGCTGTTGCCCGAGGAGGCGACGGAGAAGCCGAAGACGGCATCGCTGCCGCCCAACGTGTCGCCTGCGGACGTGACGCTGGAGCAGGCGCTCGAGCTGCTCGCCTTCCCGAAGACGCTCGGCGAGGACGAGGGCGTCCCGGTCACCGTCCACCGCGGCCGCTACGGCCCCTACGTGCAGAAGGGCAAGGAGACGCGCTCGCTCGAGAGCGAGGAGCAGGCGTTCGAGGTCACGCTCGAGCAGGCGCTCGCGCTGCTCGCCCAGCCGAAGGCGCGCGGGCGCCGGCAGGCGGCGCCGCCCCTCCGCGAACTCGGCGCCGACCCGACCAGCGGCAAGCCGGTCACGGTCAAGGAGGGGCGCTTCGGGCCCTACGTCACGGACGGCGAGACGAACGCGAGCCTGCGGAAGGACGACAGCCCCGAGTCGATCACGCTCGACCGGGCGGCGGAGCTGCTCGCGGAGCGGCGCGCGAAGGGGCCTGCGCCCAAGCGGGGGCGGACGCGGAGGGCGGCGTCCGGCTGATCCGCCAACCTTTCCGGACGGGCCTCGTCGTACCTCCCAAAGCGGTCGCCACCGGAATAGCCGCCCGGTGGATCCCGTTGACCCCGTTGAATGGCCTTCGTGCGGGCGAAGCCACTAGCGAAGCGAGGAGTCTGAGCCTACAGTGCGAAAGCTTGGAGTTAGCCCCGAATCAGGCGAAGGATCGGAGAAGCGGTTGACCCAGAACCAGCTTCAGGAGCTCCTCGAGTCCGAGCACGTGCGCCTGCTCGTCGACGGCGCCGAGGAGCGCGGCTTCGTCGAGACGGCGGAGCTCGAGGCGCTCGCGCTCGAGCACGAGCTCGCCGACGTCGAGCTGGAGGAGATCCGCCACGAGCTGGAGCGGATGGGCGTCGAGATGCGCGACGCGATCGCGGCCGACGACAAGGCCGCCGAGTCGGTCGCCTACGAGGCCGACGTGCCGGGCGGCACGGGCGACAGCCTGCAGCTCTTCCTCGCCGACGTGGGCCGCCACAAGCTGCTGACAGCGGCCGACGAGGTCTACCTCGCCAAGCGGATCGAGAAGGGCGACCCGACCGCGAAGCGGCGGATGATCGAGTCGAACCTGCGGCTCGTCGTCTCGATCGCGAAGGGCTACCGCGGGCTCGGCGTCCCGTTCCTCGACCTGATCCAGGAGGGGACGCTGGGGTTGAACCGCGCCGTCGAGAAGTTCGACTGGCGCCGCGGCTTCAAGTTCTCGACCTACGCCACCTGGTGGATCCGCCAGTCCGTGCAGCGCGCGGTCGCCAACCACGCGCGCACGATCCGCGTGCCCGTCCACGTCGTCGAGCGCCAGCAGAAGCTGTCGCGCGCCGCCCGCCGGCTCGAGGTCGAGCTGGGCCGCGAGGCGACGAAGGCCGAGCTGGCGGAGGCGACGGGCCTGCCGATCCAGCACGTCGACGAGGCGCTCGGCGCGGCGCAGGCGTCCGTGTCGCTGAACCAGACCGTGGGCACGGACGACGAGGGCGAGCTCGGCGACCTGTTCGCCGACCGCGAGGCGGCCGACCCGTTCGACGAGGCGGAGGAGTCGCTCCGCCGCCAGGGCGTGCGCAAGGCGCTCGACGCCCTCCCCGAGCGCGAGCGGCGCATCCTCGAGCTGCGCTTCGGCTTCGAGGGCGAGCCTTGGACGCTCGAGGCGATCGGCAAGGAGCTCGACCTGACGCGCGAGCGCGTGCGCCAACTCGAGAGCCAGGCCCTTGCGCGCCTGGCCGCGCTGCGCGACCTGCAGGCCGTTTCCGCCGCGTAGCGCCCCCGTAGCGCCCCGTCCAGCAATGCATGCTGGCTTCTGGCCTGCGATCACACGGCGCCAGTGTCCACCCTCGCCCTTGCCAAGGCAGTTTGCCTTGGCTGCGGACGAGTGCGGCCCCTGGCTTGGTGCTCGCAACCCAGAAGCTCAGCGGCATTACCGGACGGGTCGCCGCGCCGGTTCACGCTTGCCCCTGCTCGCCCGAGCCGGGATACTCGGGCCGTACTAGCCGGGCCTGGGATCGAAAGGAGTCTTGCGTGACGCGAAAGCTGCCATTTCTTCTCTTTGCGCTGCTGCTCGTCCTCGCACTCGGGGCCGCGTCGTGCGGCGGCGGCGATGACGAGGAAGGAGCGGGTGCGACCGGCGGGACGCTCGTCTTCGGGACGGCGTCGGATCCGGTCGTGCTCGACGGAGCCCTCGTCTCCGACGGCGAGTCGCTCCGCGTGATCGACCAGCTCTTCGAGGGCCTCGTCACGCTCGAGCCGGGCACCACCGAGGTCATCCCGGCGCTCGCGACCGACTGGGAGACGAGCGCGGACGGGCTCGAGTGGACGTTCAACCTGCGCGAGGGCGTGAGCTTCCACGACGGCGAGCCGTTCAACGCAGAGGCGGTCTGCTTCAACTTCGAGCGCTGGTACAACTTCCCGGACTCGTTCCAGAACGCGAACGCGTCCTACTACTGGCAGTTCGGTTTCGGCGGCGGGTTCGCAAACCCGATCGAAGGCGCGGCCGGCCCGGAGGACTCGATCTACGCGTCCTGCGAGGTCGTCGAGGACCTGACGGTCACGCTGGTCCTGAACCGGCCCTCCGCCGCGTTCCTGCCGGCGCTGTCGCTGCCGAGCCTCGCGTTCCACAGCCCGAAGGCGCTCCAGGAGTTCGGGGCGGACGAGGGCGAGGTCGACGAGGAAGGCATCTTCCGGCCGACGGGCACGTACGGCACCGAGCACCCGATCGGCACGGGCCCCTTCAAGTTCGAGTCGTGGGTGCGGGGCGACAGGCTCACGATCGTCCGCAACGACGACTACTGGGGCGAGAAGGCCAGCCTCGACAGCGTCATCTTCCGGGCGATTCCCGACAACGCGGCCAGGCTCCAGGCCCTCCAGACCGGCGAGATCCAGGGCTACGACCTGGTCGAGCCGCAGGACATGCCGACGATCGAGAGTGACTCGAGCCTCCAGCTGCTGCGGCGGCCGGCGTTCAACGTCGGCTACGTCGGCATCAACCAGGGCCTCCCGCCGATGGACCAGCTCGAGGTGCGGCAGGCGGTGGCTCACGGGCTCGACCGCGCCGCGGTCGTGTCCGACTTCTACCCGCCCGGAGCCCAGGTGGCGAAGGAGTTCATGCCGCCCGAGCTGTTCGGCTACGCGGACGACGTGACGGAGTACGAGTTCGATCCGGAGCGGTCGAAGCAGCTGCTCCAGGAGGCGGGGCTGACGCTGCCCGTCGAGATCGAGTTCTGGTTCCCGACCGACGTGTCGCGGCCGTACATGCCCGACCCGCAGCGGAACTTCGAGGCCTTCCGGGCCAGCCTGGAGGAGTCCGGCTTCAAGGTGACGCCTCGGAGCGCGCCGTGGAGCCCCGACTACCTCGGGGCCGTCGACGCGGGGCAGACGCAGCTCTACCTGCTCGGCTGGACGGGTGACTACGGCGATCCGGACAACTTCGTCGGCACCTTCTTCCAGACGGCGCAGCCGGCCTGGGGCACCGACAAGCAGCCGGACGCGGAGATCATGGGCCTGCTCGACGCAGCCGAGGGGGAGCCCGACCTCGAGTCGCGCACGGCGCAGTACCAGGAGATCAACCGCGCGATCATGGACTGGCTGCCGGGCGTGCCCTACGTCCACACGCAGCCGGCACTCGCCTTCGCGGCGAACGTCAAGGGCTACGTGGCGAGCCCGATCTCGCTCGAGCCCTTCACCCTGGTCTCGATCGAGGGGTAGCTGAAGTAGCGATGTAGAGTCGGGGGACGACGGTCAAT
>JBBDQR010000017.1:0-11462 GCA_040905885.1 Gaiellaceae bacterium
GACGGCGGTCCCGGCGACGGGGCCGCCGTCGCGATGCGCGGAATCGTCAAGCGCTTCGGCGACACGGTCGCGAACGACGGGGTGGACTTCACCCTGCGGCCTGGGACGATCCACGCGCTGCTGGGGGAGAACGGCGCCGGCAAGACGACGCTGATGCGCGTCCTGTACGGGCTGGCCGCGCCGGACGCGGGCGAGATCCTCGTCGAGGGCACGCCCGCCGAGATCCGCGCGCCGAAGGACGCGATCCGGCACGGGATCGGCATGGTCACGCAGCACTTCTCGCTCGTCGAGCCGATGACGGTCGCCGAGAACGTGATGCTCGGCCACGAGGGCGGCTTCCGGCTCGACTACGAGGGCGCGCGCCGGCTGGTCGCGGAGGCCTCCGAGCGCGTCGGGATCGACGTCCACCCGCAGGTGCGCGTCGGCGCGCTCTCGGTGGGGGAGCGGCAGCGGGTCGAGATCGTCAAGGCGCTCTCGCGCGACGCCCGCGTGCTGATCCTCGACGAGCCGACGGCCGTGCTCGTGCCGCAGCAGGTGGAGCTGCTCTTCGAGGCGCTGAGGCGGCTGCGCGAGCAGGGGCTGGCGGTCGTCTTCATCAGCCACAAGCTGCGCGAGGTGATGGCGATCAGCGACGAGGTGACCGTGCTCCGTCGCGGCGAGGTGGCGGGGACGGCCGCGACGCGCGACGTCGACGAGCGCGAGCTGGCGCGGATGATGATCGGCCGGCCGACCGCCGCCCTCCAGCGCGCGGAGCAGCCGGCCGCTCCCGGCGAGCCCGTGCTGAGCGTCGAGCGGCTCGAGGCGGAGGACTCGCGCGGCCTGCCCGCGGTGAAGGGCGTCTCGTTCGAGGTGCGCGCGGGGGAGATCCTCGGCGTCGCCGGCGTCTCCGGCAACGGGCAGACCGAGCTCGCCGAGGTGCTCTCCGGCCTGCGCGACGCGACCGCCGGCACCGTCCACACCGACGGCGAGCCGGGGCGGATCGCGGAGGATCGCCGCGCGAGCGTCGTCGGCGAGCTCTCGGTCGCCTACAACCTCGTGCTCGAGCAGCTCGACGAGTTCCGCCGCGGGCCGATGCTCGACGAGCGCGCGATCCGCCGCCGCGCCGAGGAGCTGATCGAGCGCTTCGACATCCGCGCCCGCCCGAACGACCCCGTCCAGGGGCTCTCCGGCGGGAACATGCAGAAGGTGCTGCTCGCGCGCGTGCTCGCCCGCGAGCCGCGGGCGCTCGTCGTCTCGCAGCCGACGCAGGGGCTCGACGTCGGCGCCGCCGAGTACGTCCGCTCGCAGCTGCTCGCCCAGCGCGCCCGGGGCGCCGGGATCCTGCTCATCTCCGAGGACCTCGAGGAGCTGCTCGCGCTCTCCGACCGGCTGGTGGTCATGTACGAGGGCGAGCTGGTGGGCGAGTTCGACGCGGCGAGCGTCGACGTCGTCGAGGTCGGCGCGCTGATGGCGGGGCTGCGGTGATGCGCCTCCAGCAGCGCGCGTCCCCGCCGCCCGGCTTCGTGATCGCGCTGCCGGTGGCGGCGGTCGTCGTCACCTTCGTGCTGACGGCGGGGTTCGTGATCGCGGCCGGCGCGAACCCGGTCGACGCCTACCGGCACTTCCTGATCACGCCGCTCCAGTCCGAGTTCAGCCTGCTCGAGGTGCTGGTCAGCATGACCCCGATCCTGCTCGCCGGGCTCGCGGTCGCCTTTGCCTTCCGCGCCGGCTACTGGAACATCGGCGCCGAGGGGCAGCTGCTCTGCGGCGCGATCGCCGCCGCCTGGCTCGGCCAGGTCGTCGAGGGCTGGCCGCGCGCGCTCGTGATCCCGGCGATGCTCTTCCTCGGCGCGCTCGCGGGCGCGGTCTGGGCGCTGACGCCGGCGCTGCTGCGCGTCCGCTTCGGGATCGACGAGGTGGTGACGACGCTGCTGCTCAACCCGGTGGCGCTGCTGCTCGTCGGCGGGCTCCTGAACGGGCCGTGGCGTGACCCCGAGACCGGGTTCCCGGAGTCGCCGCGGATTGCGACCTCGGCCGAGTTCCCGCAGCTCGTCGACCGCTCGCGCCTCCACTTCGGCTTCGTCGTCGCCGTCGTGCTCGCGGCGCTGCTCTGGTTCGTGACCACGCGGACGGCGACCGGCGTGCGCCTGCGCGCCGTCGGCCTCTCCCCCCGCGGCGCGCGCTTCGCGCGGATCCCGGTCGAGCGGACGCTCCTGCTCGCCGCCCTGGGCAGCGGCGCGATCGCCGGGCTGGCGGGCGTGAGCGAGCTGGCGGGCATCCAGTTCCGGCTCACCGAGGGGATCTCGCCCGGCTACGGCTTCACTGGCGTCATCGCGGCGACGCTGGGCGGCCTCTCGATGATCGGCGTCACGATCGTGTCCTTCTTCCTCGGCCTCGTCAATGTCGGCGCCGGCACGGCCAGCCGCGTGCTCGACGTCCCCTCCCAGCTGGGACAGGTCATTACCGCCGCCCTGCTCCTCGTCGCCGTTGGTCTGATCCTCTTCCGCCGCTACCGGGTGGTCTGGCGTTGAGCTTCATCCTCGACATCGCCTCGGCGACCTTCCGGGTCTCGACGCCGATCGTCTACGCGACCGTCGGCGACACCTACGTCCAGCGGGGCGGGATGCTCAACCTCGGCATCGAGGGGATGATGTTCTCGGGCGCGTTCTTCGGCTTCATGGTCGCGTTTCAGACGGGGTCGATCTGGCTCGGGCTCGCGGCCGCGGCGGGCGTGGGGGTGGCGGCGGCGCTGGTGCTCGGCTTCCTGATCGTGACGCTGGGGGTAAGCCAGCACGTCGCCGGCATCGGCATGACGCTGCTGCTGATCGCGCTCTGCGCGTTCACGAACCGGCTCGTCTTCGGGCGGCCGGCGACGCTGCCGAAGATCGAGACCTTCGAGACCCACTCGCCGCTCGACTTCCGGATCCTCGACCAGTACGGGATGACCTACTTCGCCTTCCTCGTGCTCGTGCCGGTCGCGTGGTGGGTGCTGAACCGGTCGAGCTTCGGGCTGCGCGTGCGCGCGGTCGGCGAGAACCCGGAGGCGGCGGACGTCGCCGGGATCAACGTCTTCTGGACGCGCTACGCGGCGCTGATGGTCGGCGGCGGGCTGGCGGCGGTCGGCGGGGCGTTCCTGACGATCGCGCTGCTCGGCAGCTTCACCCTCGACATCGTCGCCGGGCGGGGCTGGGTGGCGCTGGCGATGGTGATCTTCGGCCGCTGGCAGGTGGGGCGGGCGGTGCTCGGGGCGCTGATCTTCGCCGCGGTCTTCGCGCTCGGGCTGCGGCTGCAGATCGTCCCCGGCTGGGACGCGGTGCCCTTCCAGCTGTTGCTGGCGATGCCGTACGTGGCGGTGATCGTCGCCCTCGCCGCCGGCGGCCGGAACGTCGCCTACCCCGCCGCCTATCTGCGACCGTACCGGCGCGCATAGGCCATATGTATCGAAAGCGTGACAGAGGCATAAGATTCGGGAGCCTTTGCTATATCATGGGCTCGTGACCACTCATCGAACGACGGTGGATCTGGACCTGGAAGCTGTTCAGCGCGCCCAGGAGCTCCTTGGCACGAGCACGATCCGTGAGACGATCGACCGGGCGCTCCGAGAGGTCGACCGCCAGGCAGCGCTCCGAGACGGCGCTGCCCTGATCCGTAGGGGCCGTCTCAGCGTCGTCCGGCCGGAGGACGTGCCGAGGCTGCGGAAAGCCCGCCGGTAATCGGGTGCCGCTCTACCTGGCGGACACTTCCATCTGGGGCTGGGCGAACAGCCGCCGCCGGCGCGACATCACGGACAAGCTCGCGCGGCGGTTCGAGCGCGGTGAGGTCGCCACCTGCGCTCCCATCGCGCTCGAAGTGATGCACCGCGCGAGAGACGGAGCCGAATACGACGCCCTCTTCGATGCACTTCTCGCCCCGCTCGACTGGCTCCCCTTGACGGACGAGATGAGCGGGCGGGCCGTCGAGGTGCAACGCGAGCTGGCGCAAGTCACACACGGAAATCACCTCCGACCCGCGATCGACTTCCTCACGGCCACGATCGCGGAGGCGGCGGGAGGGGACGTCGTCTTTTGGTTCTTCGACAAGGACCTCGAGATCATCTGTCGACACACGGGGCAGCCATACGAGGCCGAGTCCTCCGCGGCAGCATGAGCGACGAGCGGTTCCTCGAGGCGGCGATCGAGCAGGCCCGGATCGGGCGCTCGGAGGGCGGCGTGCCGATTGGCGCGGCGCTGGTCGCGGACGGGGTCGTGCTCGGCGCGGGCCGGAACCGGCGCGTACAGCTGGGCAGCCCGATCCGGCACGGCGAGACGGACGCGCTGGAGGTGGCCGGCCGGCAGCGGGCGTCGGTCTACCGGCGCTCGACGATGTACACCACGCTGTCGCCCTGCCACATGTGCACGGGCGCGATCCTGCTCTACGAGATCCCGCGCGTCGTGATCGGCGAGAACCGGACGTTCATGGGCGCGGAGGACCTGCTCCGCGCGCACGGGGTCGAGGTGGTCGTCGTCGACTCGGAGGAGTGCTACCGGCTGATGCAGGAGTTCATCGCCGAGCACCCCGAGATCTGGTTCGAGGACATCGGCGAGGAGGCCTAGCCTCCGCAGACCTCGACACTCTCGGAGACGGCCGCCCAGCGAGCGTCGCCCGTGAGCACGGTCGCCCCGCGCCGCAGCCCCACGCCGAGGACGAGCGCGTCCGGCATCCGGAGCCACGGTCGATGAACGCCCCGCAGCCGGGCGGCCTCGCGGGCGTCGTGGCGGTCGATCGGGACGATCGCCTGCGTGTCGAAGAACGCCTCCGCCTCAGCCAGGACCTCGCCCGCATCCCGGAGCGGGCGAACCATCGCCTCACCGTAGGCGACACTCGGGATCAGGAGCTCGACTTCGGCGTCCCAGGCCTCCTCGAGTGCCCGAGCAGCCGGCTCATGCAGGGCGTCGTTGCGATCGAGGAAGGCGACGAGGACGCTCGAGTCGACGACTAGCGATCCCACTCGTCGCGAAGCTCCTCGAGATACCCGGGCGGATAGACCCCGGTGAGCGCTCCGGCGAATCGGCGATAGGGATTCTCCGCTCGCCTGAGCTCGACCTGGCCGGGTCTCGCGGAGGCGACCTCGAGCACGTCGCCCGTCCGCAACCCTGCGGCCTTGAGCGCTTCGCTCGGGATCGTCACCTGGTGCTTCGAGGAGATCCGCGTTGTCCCTCGCCTTCGTTTTCTTACTTCACGTGCCATGAGTAAAGAATAGCTCGCACGTCAAGATGTCCGGAACGGACGAGTCTGCGCGGCCTCGCCGACGATCGCTGAGACCGCCTCGCGTTCGGTGTCGCTCAATCGCGCCGCTCGCGCGCGGAGATCGAGCGCGTCGTTCAGCGAGGCCAGGAAGTCCGCGCCCTCCGCGAGCGGTCGGGCACGGTCCGGATCCATGTGATCGCACCACCAGCGCGCGACCTCGCTCCAATCCCAGAGGCGCGTCTTCGCGTCCACGCGCGCCGCGGGAGTTGGGAAGCCGCCAGGGCCGCGGCGACCCTCCGCCAGCAGGCGGATGCTCTCGACGCTGCGCCCGACCCGTGCAGCGATCGCGCTCAGGCCGACGAGCTCGTGCGGCTCGACCCTCAACACACGCACGCCGGGGACGGACTCGAGCTGACGGAGCGCTTGGATCACCGCGTCCGCGTAGCTCCGTGCGGGCCGGTCGAACTCGACGATCGCCTGATGGTCGCGCGCCCCAACCAGGGCGTCGTCGCAGGTCTCCAGGATCTCCTCGATCCGCTCGGCCGTGAGCAGCTCCTCATCGCCCAGCACGAACGTGAAGTTGTGAGGCGGAGCTTTGGTCTTCATCGGTGCCTTGCCTTCTGTCCGCCACAACGGTAGCAGGATGCGTTGGAGATTTTCAACACCTCCTGGGACGTCGCAGCCAGTCTGCAGCGGCGCGTGTGCCGCGAGCGAGCCGGTTCTGTGCCGAATCAGTCCTTCTTCGCCTGCCCGGGCGGGAGGCCCTTCTCGTGCTTCTCCCGGCCGGGCGACGGATTCTCGACCACGGCCACATCCTCGATCACGATGGTCGCCTCGACCGCCGGCCGCTGCTCTGCTTTCTTGGCTCGGCCGGGCGGCGCGCTCTTGCCGTGCTTCGCGCGACCGGGCGAGGGATTCGGCGGGGCGGGCGGTGGCACCGAGGCGAGCGTCCGCACGGGCTCAGGCTCGGGGGCGGGTGAGGTCGGCGTCAGCTGCGGCGCGGGCGTCGCCTGCGGCTTGGGCTTCGAGGCGACGCGGGCCTTCGGCCGCACGGCCGGCTTCACCGGCGCCTTCCGGACCACGAGCCGCGAGACCAGCCGGGCGACGTCGGCCTCCGGCTCCCCGGCGCGCAGCTTCGGCGCGGCCGGGGGCGCGGGCAGCGCGACCGAGAAGACGGGCGCGGGCGGCTCTGGGCTGATCGGCAGGGGCTGCAGCGCCGACTCGCCGGTAGGCAGCAGCAGGCGCACGACGAAGAAGATCGCGACCCCCACGGCGGCGACCAAGGCGAACGGCCATCCCTCTTTGAACACGGAAACCCTCATCCCTCTAGAGAGTGATCGGCAGATCACCCTTTCGGCTTTAGCTCGACATAACCTGCTCGCATGAAAGGCGCGATCGCAGCCGGCCACCCGCTCACCGCCGAGACGGGCGCGCGCGTGCTCGAGGCGGGCGGCAACGCGGTCGACGCGTGCGTCGCGGCCTCGTTCGCCTCCTGGGTCTGCGAGAGCCCGCTGACCGGTCCGGGCGGCGGCGGCTTCATGCTCGTCCACACGGCGCGCGACCGGAAGACGCGCGTGCTCGACTGCTACGTGGCCGTGCCCGGCGGCCGCGGCGGCGAGATGGAGGCGGTCGACGTCGACTTCTCGGGCGGCTCGACGCAGGTCTTCCGCATCGGCGCCGCCTCGGTCGCGGTGCCGGGCGCGCTCGCCGGGCTGGAGGAGGCGCACCGCCGCTTCGGCAGCCTCCCCTGGCGCGAGCTGTTCGCGCCCGCGATCACGCTCGCCCGCGACGGCGTCGAGCTCAACGCCGCCCAGGGCTACCTGCACGCGATCCTCGACGTCATCCTCCGGCACGGGGAGGAGAGCCGGCGCCTGTTCGGCGGCGACAAGCCGCTCGCGGCGGGCGACCGTCTCGTCCAGCCCGAGCTCGCGGACACGCTCGCTCGCTTCGCCGAGGAGGGATCGCGCGCGCTCTACCGCGGCGACCTCGGGCGCGAGGTCGTCCGCCACCTGAAGGAGCACGGCGGCGTGGTGACGCAGCGCGACCTGCGCGAGTACCGGGTCATCCGCCGCCGCCCGGTCGAAGTGCCTTTCCGCGGCACCCGCTTCCAGGCGAACCCCCCGCCCGCGGCCGGCGGCGTCCTCGTCTGCTACGGGCTCCAGCGGCTGGGGCGGGGGAAGCCGACGGCCGAGCGGATGATCGGGGTGATCGGGGATCAGCGCGAAGCCCGCACGAGGCTGCCGAAGCTCGCCCGCGCGACCGGCGGGACGACGCACATCTCCGTCGTCGACGGCGAGGGGAACGCCGCCTCGCTGTCTATCTCGACGGGCGCCGGCTCGGGCGTCGTCGTCCCGGGCACGGGGTTCGCCCTCAACAACATGCTCGGCGAGTACGACGTCGTCCAGACCGGGCCGCTGCCGCGCGCGAGCGAGCGGATGGCGAGCCTGATGGCGCCGTCGATCGCGCTCGCGGGCGGGCGGCCGCGGCTCGTGCTCGGCAGCGCGGGCTCGCTGCGGCTGTGGGCGGCGATCACGCAGGTGGCGGTGAACGTGCTCGCGCGCGGGCTGGGGGTGGCGGAGGCGATCGAGCGGCCGCGGCTGTTCGTGGAGGAGGAGGCCGTCCACTGCGAGGGCGGCACGCCGGCGGCGGAGATGGACCGGCTGGAGGCGGAAGGGCACGCGGTCACGCGCTGGCGGAAGCTGAACCTGTTCTTCGGCGGCGTGTCCGCGGTCGAGCTGCGGGGGCGCGGCGAGCTCGCGGCCGCCGGCGACCCGCGCCGCGGCGGCCACGGGATCGTGGTCGAATGATCATCCGTCCCGCCGAGCCGGCCGACGCGGAGGCGCTGGTGGCGCTGGGGCGGGCCGTGGGCAGCGAGCCGGGCGGCTGGCTGCTGACGACGAGCGACTGGCGCTCGGCGGGCGACGAACGGAGGTACCTGAAGGCGATCCGCCGCTATCCGAACGCGGCGGTGTTCGTGGCGGAGTCGGACGAGGGCGACCTCGTCGGGCGGCTGTCGCTGTCGCGCGACCAGCATCCCTCCTCGTCGCACGTCGCCGACCTGGGGTTGATGGTGGCGGCGGGCTGGCGCCGGCAGGGGATCGGGCGGGCGCTGCTGGAGGCCGCGGTCGAGTGGGCGCGGGGGGCGGGCGTGCGGAAGCTCGAGCTGCACGTCTTCCCGCACAACGGGGGGGCGATCAAGCTGTACGAGTCGTTCGGCTTCGAGCGCGAGGGCTACCGGAAGCAGCACTACCGCCGCTCGACCGGCGACTACGTGGACGCGATCCTGATGGCGTACGTCATGTGACACGCTGTGTTACGCTGTGGCACACATGACGCGGCGTGAGAAGAGCGTCCACCGCTCGCTCCGGCTTGGCTCCTCGCTCGTCGCGAGCCTGCTCAGGCGTGCCGACGAGGCCGGCGAGTCGGCCAATCGTCTGGCGGAGCGCTACATCGACGAGGGGCTGCGCCGGGACGAGCATCCGCTGATCGGCTTCCGCGACGGGGCCGGCGGGCGTCGTGCCGCGCTGGCCGGGACGCGCCTGGACGTGTGGCAGGTGATCGAGACGCTGCGCAGCTCGGACAACTCTGCCGCCGAGACGGCCGCCTACCTCGAGATCCCCGAGGCGTGGGTGCGTGCCGCCGCCCGCTACTACGGCGCCTACGGGGAAGAGGTGGACGAGTTCGCCGAGCGGGCGCGCGCCATCGCCGAGCGCGAAGAGGAGCTCTGGCGAGGCGAGCAGGCCGTTCTCGCGTGAGGCTCTGCCTCGACGAGCACTACTCGCCCGAGATAGCCCGCCTGCTGCGCGATCACTGCGGCCACGACGTCACCGCGGTGAAGGAGCGACCGGAGCTGGTGGGCCTTCCGGACGCTCAGCTTGTCGCGGCGCTGCGAGCGGAGCAGGCGGCGCTTCTGACCGAGAACGTCCAGGACTTCATGCCGATCGCGCAGGCGCTCGCGGCACGCGGGGAGGATCACTGGGGCTTCGTGTTCACGTCGGGCCGTTCGATGCCGCGCGGCGCCGCGACGATCGGTCGCTACGTCGACGTCCTCGACGCCTTCCTCTCCGAGCGACCCGGAGAGGACGATCTCAAGAACCAGACCTGGTGGCTCTAGGCTCTCCGCGCTCAGGCTGTCCATGTCAGCTTGACCGAACCGGACGTGGACAGTTCCCCTCCTCTGCGGTACCCTTTGACGTACGGGAGACCGTACGGTTATCCGGACAGGAGCGATCGAGATGCCGCGCATCGTCACAGCCGAAGATCTTCGCGCCCGGCTCGGGCGTGAGCTCGACGCGCTGCGCGAGACCGATGAGGCGCTCTACGTCTCGAAGCGGGGACGTCTCGCCGCGGTCGTGCTCGACTCCGACCACTACGCGGAGCTCATCGAGAGGCTCGAGTACCTCGAGGACAGCCTGGCTGCCCTCGAGGCGCGGGACGAGCGTGACGGCGCCGTCCCCTGGGTGGAGGTGCGCGAGTAACAGCCGAGAGGCCGGCGTATGAGGTTCGGCTCCACCCTCAGGCGGTGCGGGCCTATCGCCGGCTCCACGGGTCGACGCGCGACCGGATCCGCGAGGCGATCGACGCGCTCGCAGCCGATCCGAGGCCTCGCGGGGCGACGAAGCTCGCCGGACGCGATGACTACCGGATCCGCGTCGGCGACTACCGTGTCGTCTATGCCGTCGACGATCAGGAGCGGCTCGTCCTGGTGGCGCGGATCGCCCACCGGCGCGAGGTCTACCGGAGGTAGCTGATGGCGAGGGCGCGGGCCGAGACGTACGGTCACGAGGACGAGGCGCTCCTCCGTCCAGAGGTCGGGACGCAGGCCGGGCAAGGCCGAGCGGCTCTCGTTCGACGTGCCGACGCTGCCGCTCTTCGTCCACGAGCGGCTGTCGACGAAGGCGATCCGCAGGTATCCGAACGCGGCGGTGTTCGTGGCGGAGTCGGACGAGGGCGAGATCGTCGGGCGGCTGTCGCTGTCGCGCGACCAGCATCCCTCCTCGGCCCACGTCGCCGACCTGGGGCTGATGGTGGCGGAGGGCTGGCGCCGGCAGGGGATCGGGCGGGCGCTGCTGGAGGCGGCGGTCGAGTGGGCGCGGGGCGCGGGCGTGCGGAAGCTCGAGTTGCACGTCTTCCCCCACAACGAGGCGGCGATCAGGCTGTACGAGCAGTTCGGCTTCGAGCGCGAGGGCTACCGGAAGCAGCACTACCGCCGCTCGACCGGCGACTACGTGGACGCGATCCTGATGGCGTACGCGGTTCGCTGAGACTGGGCCGCCATCCGACGGTCAGGCCACGTCCGCTTCGTAGGGCGGGTATTGCGGCGGCGCCTCGCCGCGGCTCGCGAGGATCCGGGGATAGGCGCCGCCGTCCGCGGGCACGATCCCGGCGACCGACAGGCGCACGCGCCAGTCGTCGCCGAAGTCGAACACGTAGGCGATCTTCTGGCCCGCCTCGAGCCCGAGCTCGTCGAGCCGCGTATCGGTGGACCTGTCGTCCGGGTCGGGCTCGAACGGCGGCGTGTACATCACGGCGTCACGGTCCCAGAACCGGCCGCTCAGCCAGAAGCCGTAGAGGTGATCGTTGTCCCAGTCGAGGGCGACCTGGAGAATCAGGTGCAGGTCGTCGAGGGTCTGGTCGCTTCTCACCGCGACCGTGCGGCTGACGCCGCGCTGGCCGGCGAGGTTCGCCCTGAAGACGTATGCGCGGGTCATCGCCCCTCCGCTCGGAAATGGAGAGGCCAGGGTAGAGAGCCGGCCGGACGGTCACTCGGAGAGAACGTCCTCGGCGTCGAAGCCGTAGACGCCCTGGCCGCGCAGCCCGCTCTCGACGCCGCCCCGGCCCCAGAGCGCGTAGACGGGGTCGTCGGCGAGCTGCGGCAGCCGTCCGGCCTTGGCGATCAGCGCCCGCAGCTCCCGCGCGCCGAGCGGTCGCTCCTGCCAGCGCGCCTCCCCGAGCAAGATCGCCGTCGTGCCGTGGAGACCGAGGACGTCGACCTCGACCGGCTCGCCCGTGGCCGTCCACCAGCGTCCGACGACGAGGTCTCGCGGCAGCTCCCCGCGCTGGACGAGGCGGGTGGCGTGGCCGCGCGCCGCCTCCTCGAACACCCAGCCGAGCTGCCGCTGCCACTGTTCCCGGCGCCGGCGGAGGACGGCCTTGCCCTGGCGGGCCTCGATCTGGGGGAGGTCGGAGTAGAGGACGCCGAACCAGAACGCGAGATACGGATCGGCGATCTCGTAGATCGGTCGCGGGCGCCGGGG
>JBBDQR010000018.1:0-11447 GCA_040905885.1 Gaiellaceae bacterium
CGGAGCGGCGCAGGAGTCGAACCTACCCAGCGACGGGTTACGCCGCCTCACCGGTTTTGAAGCTCTGTTACGTGAGGTCCATCTGAGGACTGAAGCGGGGTTTCGGCCCCGCTCCAGTCCTTCTCGGTGGGTTGAGATCCGCTCAGATCAGTACCAATTCCAGTACCAAGTTCTGGCCGCGGCGTAGGTTGTGGGACCGGGTTCGTGAACTGGCCGCGACCTCCGGCGTGACAGGCCCCTTCAAGCATGGTTACGATCGACGGCGATCGCCTTGGCGCTCTGTTCGTGCGCGTTCGCGGCCTTCGACCGTGCTACTCCCGCATGGTTGAGCGGAGTTGACTTCGGACGTTTGCTGCCCGTTTGCTGCCCGGAGGGCTGAGGTCATCGGCTGGAACACCGCCTGATCGGACGCGAGGATGAGCGATGTTTCGGCCGACCGCCGCTCGGCAATGAGTGGTCTCCTAGAGGGCGCCGGAACCCCGCGGCCTGCACACCGACGAAAGGGGTCGAATATGGCCGTGGATCATCACGCATCCGAGCGTTCCGCGCGCTCCGGTTCGAGGGGCGGCTTCACCCGCGTGCGCGCGGACGAGACCAAGCACTCACTCAAGACGACGGAGTTCTTCGCATACGTCGCCGCAGCGGTCGGCGTCTTGATCGCGGCGGCCGTCGTCGGCGACGGAGAAAACGGCGGAGACCTCTTTGGCGCGCGCAGCGCCTGGCTCTACGTCACGATCCTGACGGTCGGCTACATGGTCAGCCGCGGCCTTGCCAAGGCCGGTAGCCGCGAGACCTTGGATCGTTCGGACGCGTAGCGCTCTAGTTGCCTCTAAAGGAGGGGGTTATGCCAACTGTCGAGCAATCGATCGACGTAAACGTGCCGGTCACGACCGCCTACAACCAGTGGACGCAGTTCGAGGAGTTCCCGAGCTTCATGGAAGGAGTAGAGGAAGTGCGTCAGCTCGACGACACACACCTCCATTGGGTCGTCTCCCACGGCGGCCAGAGGCACGAGTGGGACGCCGAGATCACCGAGCAGCGCCCCGATGAGCGGGTGGCCTGGAGATCGACCGGCGGGAAGGGCAACGCCGGCGCCGTCACCTTCCACCGCATCGACGAGAACACCACGCGCGTGATGGTGCAGCTCGACTGGGAGGTCGAGGGGATGATGGATCAGCTCGGCGCAGCGGTGGGCTCCGACGACCGACGCGTCAAGACCGACCTCGAACGCTTCAAGGAGATGATCGAGGCTCGGGGTGCGGAGACCGGCGCGTGGCGCGGCGAGGTCGAGCAGGGCGAGGTCACAGGAACGTAGGAACGCCAAGGTAGGGCTGGGCGCCGGACGGCGCCCAGCCCTCAGCGCTTCCTCCGGCCCGTGCCTACTCGGAGGCCGGAAGCTCGAAGACGAACGTCGAGCCTTGGCCCTCGCTGGACTCGAACCAGATGCGCCCGTTCATCTGCCGCACCAGCTCGCGGCAGATGTACAGGTCGAGCCCGGCGCCGGCCACACCCCGGGACAGCTCCGGATCCAGACGGTGGAACCTCGCGAACACCCGCCCCCGCTCCGAGGTGGGGATGCCGAGGCCCTCGTCGCGGACCCAGAACCGTACCCACGACGACAGCACTCGGACACCGACCTCGATGCGTCCGCCGGCGGGCGAGTACTTGATCGCGTTGTCGATCAGATTCTCGAGCACCGAGCGGACTCCCACCGAGTCGCCGCGAACAGCCGTAGCCTCAGAGTCTCCGACCAGCTCGATGGACAGATTGTCCGGGAGACGCTCGCGTGCGGCATCGACGCCCGCTCGGGCGAGTCCGATCGGGTCGAACCGCTCCTCGAGGATCCGGAACCGTCTCTGCTCGAGGGTCCTCGCTAGGACGATCTGCTCCACGGCATCCGTCAGCCGCCTGGACTCGCGCGCGATCAGATCGACGAGCTCCTGGCGCAATTCCTCGCTCGAACTCGCCTCCGCACGCTGGAGCGTCATCGCTGCTTCGTAGATGCCGGCGAGCGGAGTGCGGAGCTGGTGCGACACCGTCGCCACGAACTCGGACTTGAGCTGCTCGAGGATGCGCTCCTCCCTGCGGGCAGCGAGCCGGAGCTCCAGCTCGTCGACGACGATCGCGGCCAGATCCTCGAGCGTCGCGATCTCGAGCGCAGTTAGCTCGCGCGGCTCGGTATCGATGATGTTCAGCGTGCCGAGGTTGTAGCCGTCCCTCGTCGTCAGAGGCGCCCTGGCGTAGAAGCGCAGCCCGAGCTCACCGACGACGAGCGGGTTAGTGAGCGTCCGGGGGTCGACGTCGGCGTCCGTCACGAGCCACGGCTCGTACTGAAGGATCGCCGAGGCGCAGAGGCCGGGGTCCCGCCCGATTTCGGTCACGTCGATCCCGTGGCGTGACTTGAACCAGATCCGGTCGGAGTCGACGATGCTGACGATCGAGATCGGGACGTCGAAGATGCGCGCGGCCAGCGCCGTGATCCGGTCGAACGCCCCGTCGGGCGGCGTGTCGAGGATCTCGTACCGGCGAACAGCCTCGAGTCGCTCGCGCTCGTTCGGCGGGATCAGGGCCGAGGGCCGTGTCCGACGGGCCTCAGCCGTGTCGCTCAACGAGGTCACCTTCGGCGTCACGCGGGAAGATGGTCTTCGTCCACGGCTCGCCCGCCACCGCCGCTGCGGCGAGGCCGTGCAGCTTCATCCGTCGGTTGCGGGCTTCGCGGCGAAGGCGCTCGAAAGCGTCGTCCACGCTGGTTTGCAGACGCTCGGCGAGCAAGCCTTTCGCCTGCTCGATGACGATCCGGGTTTCCAGCGCGGTTCGCAGCTGGTCGTTCTCCCTGCGCAGGGCCTCCAGGAGGTCGAGCTTCGGCTCCGGCGAGGTCTGGCGCGTCGCGCTCATGCCGGTCTCTCCGCTGCCGGCATGCCGATCTTCCTGATCGAAAGCAAACGGTCGAACCCCGTCACCTCGAATGCGGTCGTCGGCGTCTGAGGCCCGCAGAGGACGATCAGCTCGCTCCCTCGAGCCTGCTGGCGCTGGGTCGCGTCGAGGAGAATGGCGAGCGCGGTCGAGTCGAGGAAGGTCACCGAGCGCAGGTCGACGGTGAGGCAGCGCGGTTCCTCGTCGCGGCCCTCGATTTCCTGCGCCAAGGCCTCCTCGATCTCAGGCGCGCGGTACAGGTCGATCTCCCCGGCGAGAACGAGAACCGTCGTGCCGTCCTCGAGCCGCTGGAGGGTGAGAGCGAAGTCGGGCGTCGGCATGCGATTCCTCCTCTGGGTCAGAGTCGCGTCGTCGGCGCCCGCCGGCTGGTTGCTGGCGGCGCCGTCGAAGGCGGGCTGGCCGAGGTCGATCCGAGAAAATCGCGTCACGGTCTAGTCAGAGTAACGACACTACTCTGCGCTTTGATATCTAATGATGAGGTATTTGATGAGGTATTTGGATCCGTCGCCAGTCATCGGGAGTTGCTCGCCTAGGTCTGGATGAGATAAGCTGGTCATCGTGCCGCACGGCGATCTGGCCATCTACAGCATCGGCGCCGTGGAGCGCATGCTGGGCGTCCCGGCCGCGACGATCCGTAACTGGGAAGAACGCTACGGCCTCGTCAAGCCGGAGCGAAGCGGCGGCGGCCACCGGCTCTACAGTCGCACGCAGGTCGAGCAACTCCGCTTCGTCAAGGAGCGAGTGGACGGGGGACTGCAGCCGGCGGAGGCCCACCGCCTGCTTGGCGAGCGGCTCGAGGGTGGCGGGGACGTCCGCTTCACGGATGAGAAGGCGCCCGAGGCCCGCCTCCTGATCCTGCTCGCCGAGCGTGATCCGTACGCGGCGGAACTCGCCGAGTTCTTCCTTCGCACCGAGGGCTACGACGTCGCCCTCGCCCTCGACGCCGACGACGCGGCGCGCAAGTTCGAGCAGCTCTCGCCCCAGCTCGCCGTGGTCGAGCTGCTCATCTCCGGCGGAGCGGGTGGCGAGCTGTGCCGCCGCCTGAAGGAGAGCGGCGTCGTCGCCTGCCTGGCGATCTCGACGCTCGCGGGGCGTGAAGAGGCGCTCGGCGCCGGAGCGGATGCCTTCCTGCAGAAGCCGCTCGATCCCTTGCAGTTCGTCTCGACGGTGAAGGACCTGCTCGGGAAGAGCGCCTTCCTGAATGGAGTGACGGCGTCACGATGACCGAGCGTCTCTCGAGCGGCCATCCGCGCCTCGATGCCGTGCTCGGCGGCGGCCTGCCGGCGAACGCGATCAACATGGTGATCGGGCTGCCAGGGACCGGCAAGACCATCCTCGCCCAGCAGTACGTGTTCGCAAACGCCACGCCCGAGCGGCCCGCCCTCTACCTCTCCACAGTGTCCGAGCCGTTCGACAAGATCCTCCGCTACGGTCAGACCCTCGGGTTCTTCGACCCGAAAGCGGTCGGCCGTTCCGTCTTCTACGAAGACCTCGGCACGATCCTCAACGAGCGCGGCCTGGATGGCGTCCTCGAGCAGATGAGTGCGTTCATCAAGGAGCGCCGTCCGGGGCTGATGGTCATCGACAGCTTCAAGGCGCTCTCGGCGTACGCGTCCGGCGCCGACTTCCGCCGCTTTCTCCACGGCCTCGCCTCCCAGCTCTCGGTCTTTCCAGCCGCCTCTTTCTGGGTGGGCGAGTACGGCGAGGACGAGATCGCCGCGGCGCCTGAGTTCGCCGTCGCCGACGCGATCATCGGGCTCTCCACGGCGCGACCGGCCGAGCGCGAGACGCGTTCGCTCCGCATCCTCAAGCTGAGGGGAAGCGGCTTTCTTCCCGGCAAGCACGCCTACCGGATCACGGAGAACGGGATCACCGTCTTCCCGCGGCTCGCCGATCCTGTCGACATCACGGACTACGCGCTCGACGACACGCGGCACTCCTCGGGGATCGCGGCGCTCGACGAGATGCTCGCCGACGGCTACTGGCCGGGCGCGTCGACTCTCTGTGTCGGCCCCTCGGGCTGTGGCAAGACGCTGATGGGCCTCCACTTCGTCTTCAACGGCGTCCGCCAGGGCGAGCCGGGTGTCCTGGCGACGCTCCAGGAACACCCGACCCAGCTCGCGCGGATCGTCAAGGAGTTCGGGTGGTCGCTCGACGAGGAAGGCGTCGAGCTCATGTACCGCTCCCCGGTGGACATCTACATCGACGAGTGGGTCTACGACCTGCTCGCCGCGGTGGAGCGGACGGGGGCACGGCGCGTCTTGATCGACAGCCTCACCGACCTCCAGTTCGCCTCGCCGGACGAGATCCGGTTCCGCGAGTACATGTACTCGCTCGTCCAGCGCTTCTCTCGCCAGGGAGTGAGCCTGTTCATGACGTCGGAGCTGCCCGATCTCTTCCGGGTCACGCGCCTCTCCGAGTTCGGCGTCTCGCACCTCTCTGACAACGTCGTCTTGCTTCAGTACATCCGCGACGAATCGGCGGTTCGTCGCGCCCTCACCGTCCTCAAGACCCGCGCGAGCCGGCACGAGCCGGAGATCCGCGAGTTCAGGATCACCCCTGAAGGGATCGTGCCTGGTGAGCCGTTCGTCGCCGCGCAACCGTTCGACTAGCAGAGGCCGCTCGGCCGATGGGGGCCAGGCGGGGAAGGCGCGCGCCGCCGACCTCCTTCTGCTCGAGGAGCTCCTGGCGCACCTGCCCGTCGGCATCCTCGTCAACGACGCCGAGACGCTCGAGATCCTGCACGCGAACCCGCCGCTGCCCGGATTCCCAGACGAGCACGATGGCCATTACGTCGCCTCCGAGCTCGCGTCGCTCGTCGCGGAGGTGGCCGCGACGGGGAGCCCGCGACACCTGCCCGAGTTCGGTCGTGACGGCTGGGGGCAAGGACCCCGCTGGTGGAGCGCCAGCCTCCACCGGATCGATACCGACAGCTGGGGTCCGGTTGTGGTTACGCTCGCCCTCGACCTCACGGATCAGGTCCGCGGCCGCGATCTCCTCGAGGAGCGCGAGCAGCGGCGGCTCGCTCTCTCGGAGGCGATCGCCGCGGTTTCCGGCCAGAACCTCGTGGCCTCCCTCCAGCAGGTTGCCGACGCCCTCGTTCCCGCTCTTCCAGTCGACGTGGCCGCGCTCAGGCTGCTCGACGCGGACCGGAAGCTCCATCTCGTCGCGGCCACCGGCTTTCGCCCCGATGAGATCCGCCGCCTCACGCTCGAGCCGCTCGAGGAACTGCGGATGGAGGCGATGATCGAAGGCCGCCCGCACCCGCTTGTCGGATCGCTCGGCCTGCGCTGGGTCGAGATCCGCTGGCTGCGAGACCGAGACGACCGCATCGGGACCTTGACTGTCGGCGCGCGCAGCGAGCGGCGGCTGACCGAGGACGAGCTCGTCCTCCTCGACGACGCGGCAGCGCACCTGACCGCCGGTCTACTGAGCATCGCGCGGGATCCTCGTTTCCTCCGACGTCGGTCTCTCGAGATCGCGCGCGTCAGTGCCGAGGAGGACGAGCCCCGGAAAGCCTCCGTCAACGGGCTACGACCGCGCGAGCTCGCGATCCTGCGCCTCTACGGCGAGGGGCTGGGAACGCACCAGATCGCCGAGATGCTCGTGCTCTCCGCGCACACGGTTCGTACACACGTTAGGAATGCTCTCCGCCGCCTGGGCGTCAGCTCGCGCCACGAGGCGCTCGAGCTTCTCAAGGGCACCGACACCGATCCCGTCATCTGAGGTCGTAGAGGATCAAGCAAGTCCCTCGGCCTGCATGCCTCAGCAGAAAGGCTGCCTGGTCAGGCAGCGAGTCGATCCGTCCACGCCGGGCTGAGCGCAAATCGTCTGCTCCCAAGAACAGAACGCGGGTCTTGCGGCGATGAAACCTGAGACGAGAGCGGCGGGACTCGAACCCGCGACCTCCGGCGTGACAGCCCGAGCAAGGGCTCCAACGATCTTCCACCCGAGAGCCCGGAAGAGTCCGATTAGCAGGGACTTCGTGTAGTTTTGACGGCAGCGCTTCCACGCGCTTCCATGGGGCTTGCGGAGGGTCCCGCCCCATCCACACCCCAGCAGAGCCGGTGGACGAAACCGTTGAGGTGGAGGCAGTTCCTCGGGTACGGAGCGGCGCAGGAGTCGAACCTACCCACCGACGGGCTACGCCGGCTCACCGGTTTTGAAGCTCTGTTACGAGGGGTCCATCTGAGTACGGAAGCGGGCTTTGGACCCCGCTTCCGTCTTGGTAGATGCGGTGGGTTGCGCTGAGACCAGTACCAAGTCCAGTACCAAGTTCGTGACTCGCGTGCGCCTTCTCATAGAGCTGTCGACCTCCTTCTCCATCGAGCTTCGCGACGGAGCGCGTCAGCTTCTAGGCGCTTGCGCGGCCCGGGACTATCGTTGGCCGCGGCGTGGCACCTCAGGCGATCATCGGGCGACGGGACGAGCTCGACGCGATCGAGGGCTTCGTCGCAGAGATCGCTTCGGGATCCGCCGCCCTCGTGCTCGAGGGAGAGGCCGGGTCAGGCAAGACGACGCTCTTGGACGCCGGGGTCGCCGCCGCGCGGGGCCGCGGGTACCACGTGCTCCGGACGTCTCCGCGGGAAGCAGAGGCACGGCTCGCATTGGCCGGCCTCGCAGACCTGCTCGGGGAAGTCGCGGAGACGCTACTCGCCGACATCCCGGCAATCCAGCGTCGCGCCCTGGAAGGCGTCCTGCTCATCGGCCCGGTGGCCCCCGACGGGGAGGAACGGGTGATCGGCGCCGCCACGCTGACGACCTTGCGGCGTCTCGCGAAGGACGTGCCGGTCCTCGTCGCCGCCGACGATCTCCAGTGGCTCGATGCTTCTTCGGCCCAGGCGCTCGCCTTCGCCCTTCCGCGGTTGGATGCGGAGGCGGTCCGCCTCCTGGCGACGGTTCGGGCGCCCCCGGTTGGAGCCGAGCCGCCCGAGGTCGTCCGCGCGCCGCCGAGGGCGCGGATGCAGCCGCTCTCGGTTGGCCCGCTGAGCGTCGGCGCGCTCTACGAGCTCGTGCGCGGACGCCTTGGGCTGAGTCTCTCGCGGCCGGCCTTGCTCCGCCTGCACGAGCTCTCCGGCGGCAACCCGTTCTTCGCGCTCGAGCTGGCTAGGTCGCTTCCCTCGCCGGAGCCGGTGACGTTCGAGACGCTCGAGCTTCCGCGCAGCCTCGCTGACCTCGTGCGCGCGCGGACTGCGGACCTGACGAGCGATGCTGCGACGGTCCTCGTCGCTGCGGCAGCGCTCGGCGATCCCGTCCTCGACGCCATCGAGCGGGCGCTTCCACATGCAGACGTGATCGCCGCGCTGGAGGAGGCTCAGCGGCGCGGGATCGCCGAAGTTGCCGCCGGGCGCGTTCGGTTCTCGCATCCACTGCTCGCGAACTCGATCTACTCGGCCGCTTCTCCGCGCGAGCGCCGCCGCATCCATCGTCGTCTCGCCGGGGCGGTGGCGCACGCCGAGGAGCGGGCCCGGCACCTCGCCATCGCGGCTGACGGCCCTGATGAACGGGTCGCGCTCGCGCTCGAGGAGGCAGCCCATGAGACCGAGGAGCGTGGGGCACTGACCTCCGCCGCCGACCTCGCGGCCAAAGCCGTCGAGCTCACGCCGCCGGAGAGTCGCGAGGCACTGCATCGACGGCGGCTCATCGGGGCGCGCTACGCCTTCGCGGTAGGAAGCACGGCCGCCGCCCAGGAGCTTTTGGAGGCCGGACTTGCCGCTGCTTCACCGGGGTCGAAACGCGCCGAGATCCTCCACCAGCTCGCCCGGATCGCCTTCACGCAAGACATCTGGCTCTCCCTCGACCTTGCGCGCCGGGCGGCGGACGAGGCCGTCGACGCGCCGGCGCAGCGGGCTGAGATCCTCGCCGGCCTGGCAGCCGTGGTCGGGTACCGCGGCGACGGCTACGAGGCCGCGCTCCCGTACGCACGCGAGGCCGTCGAGCTGGCGGAGCGGAGCGGCGATCCCCACATCCTCGCCCGGTCGCTCACGACGTTGGCCGAGGTCGAGAGTGCGCTGGGCCTCGGGATCGACCACGCCGCGTTCGAGCGGGCGGAGGCTCTCGTGGGCCAGGCGGGGCGCACGCGGTCGACGTACCGTTATTGCCAGGTCCTGGTGGACGCCCGAGAGCACCGCCATGCCCGAGAGCGGCTCGAGCGCCTTGCCGTCCTCGAACGGGAGCGCTTCGATTCGGGTCTCTGCGGGACGTTGTCGCGGCTCATCTTCGTCGAGTGCGATGAGGGGAACTGGGAGCGCGCACGGCAGCTCGCCGTCGAAATGGAGCAGGTGACCGAGCAAGTCGGCTGGGAGGCATACCTTCCGGCTGCGCAGGCGCTGCGGGCGTTCGTCGAGACCCTGCTCGGCGACGTCGAGACGGCACGCCGGCGCGGTCTCGCTGCCCTGGAGCAAACGGAGGCGCGCGGGCGCGTGTCGGGAGCGCCGCTGATGGCGCTCGGCCTGCTCGAGCTCTCGGTCGAGCGGTACGAGGAGGCGCTCGTCTACCTACTGGAGTCCGTCGCTCGGCATCGCCGGCACGCGATTCGCGAACCGGCCTCCGTCACGAGCGACGCCGTGGAGGCACTGGCCGCGGTGGGGCGGACGGACGAGGCGGAGACGCTGCTCGCCGAGTTCGAGGAGACGGCCCGCCGGCTCGACCGGCGCTGGGCCCTTGCCGCCGCCGCTCGGTGCCGAGGACTCGTCGCCGCCGCCCGGGGCGATCTCCACGAGGCCGAGCGCGAGCTCGACGAGTCGGTCCGCCGCTGGGAGGAAGTGGCCTTCCCGTTCGAGCTGGGCCGGAGCCTGCTCGCGCTCGGGTCCGTGAGGCGGCGGCTGAGGCGGAAGCGCGCGGCCCGCGACGCACTCGGACGGGCGCTCGAGCTCTTCGAGCGGCTCGGCGCGGCCGTCTGGGCAGAACGCGCCCGCGCGGAGACCGCGCGGATCGGCGGTCGCGCGGCGCCTCGAGACGGCCTGAGCGGGACGGAAGAGGCGATCGCCGGTCTCGCAGCGGCCGGCAAGTCGAACCGCGAGATCGCCGAAGCGCTCCATCTCAGCCCGCACACGGTGGAGTGGAACCTCTCGCGGATCTACCGCAAGCTCGGCGTCCGGTCGCGGACCGAGCTGGCGGCGACGCGCTCGGTCCGCGAGTAAGACCACGGGTTCCCCCGGTTGTTCCGTGGCCGCGGGCCGCCTAGCGTCGCGGCCGTGGGCTTCTATCTCGTCGAGGAGTACCTTCCCGGAATCAGCGAGCGCGAGCTGCTCCTGACCCGTGAGCGACTGGAGAGTGCCGTCGCAGGGCTGGCCGGGTCGGGCGACTCGATCCGCTACCTGGGCACGACGTTCATACCGGAGCAGGACACGAGCCTCTCGCAGTTCGAGGCAGGCTCCCGGCGCGTCGTGGAGCGCGCATGTCGCCGCGCCGGCCTGCGGTCTGCACGCATCTCCGAGGCCCACGCCCTCACAGCAAAGGAGGAGACGTGAACAGAATCACGGGCATCTGCCTTCTCGCGGCCGTCGCTGCGGTGCCGGGCGTGGCGGCGATCGCCGGGGTCGCCGGCGCCTCCGCCCCCGCTCGCCCGGGGCTCGAGGGAACGGTCTGGGTCGGGAACCGCGGCCTCCCCGCGGTGGCCGCCTACGACGCGTCGTCGGGCTCCCTGCAGCACACCGTCGCCCTCGCCGCCCGCGCGAGCGACGTTGCCGCCGGGAAGGGGAAGATCTACGTCGGCGAGGAGGCCGCCAACACGATCGCGGTCATCGACGGCCGCTCGGGCCAGGTCATCACGCGGATCGCGACCGGCCCGAGACCGCACCACCTCGCGGGAAGCATGGGCGGCAACTATGTGACGTACTCCGCCTTCGCGACCAATCGCGCGGGCGTGATCGACGTCCGGACCGACGAGCTCCTGGGCGAGTGGGAGACCAGCGCCAGTCCGCTCGCGCGGACGCACGCGTCGGCGTTGTCGACCGACGCGCGGACGCTGTACGCGGCGAACGACGGGACGAACGAGATCACCGCGCTCGACACGCAGACGGGCGAGCTGCTGTACAGCATCCCGGTCCCGAGGGCGCACGAGCTGATCGTGACGGCCGACGGCCGGACGGCGTATGTCTCTTGCCGGAGTGACAACGCGATTCGCGTCGTCGATCTGGAGCAGCGCACGATCGTCGCCGAGCTCGCGCTCACACTCCCCGACACGTTGCAGCTCAGCCGCAACGGAAAGCAGCTCACCGTCGGGCTTCGCGGGACACCGGCCCAGGTCGCCGTCGTGGACACCGACTCGCTGGCGGTGACCGCGGTCGTCACGATCCCCGGCACGCTCGCCGGTCACCAATGGACGTCGCCGAACGGCCGCTGGACGTTCGCCGCCTTCGAGGGGCCCGCTCCCGGAACCGCGGTCATCGACCACGAGCTGAACGAGGTCGTCGACGTCCTTCCGTTTCCGGGCGGCGGCCAGCCCCACGGGATCGACCAGGCCGGCTGATCACGCAGGATCGACGAGCGGGGCCCGGGGGGCGCCCCGG
>JBBDQR010000019.1:0-6573 GCA_040905885.1 Gaiellaceae bacterium
TAGGGCGGGGGGGGGGGGGGGGGGGGGGGGGGGGGGGGGGGGGGGGGGGGGGGTGGTTCCCCCACGAGCCCCCTCCTTCACCGCCTTCCGCTGGGTCGGCTTTTGCTTGGCCTCTCGCGCGAATGAATCGCGCTTCGGCCGCCGGCGCCGCGCGGTGGCCGGGACACCGAGGGGGCGCCTGCTCGCCGCCGCTGGGGGGCCGGCGGCGGCGGACGGCACGGTCACCGAGGTCGGAACGCCTCGCGACGGGCGGAAGCTTTCGCTTCCGCCCGTCCGAAAGCAGCGAAATTCAGGCGGGGCGGGCCGGGCGGCTCTACAATCGACGCGTGTTCGAGATCGGGAGCAGCCTCCGGGAGGCACGGATGAGGCACGGCTACGAGCTCGCCGAGGCCGAGGCGGCGACCAAGATCCGCACGAAGTACCTGAACGCGCTGGAGGAGGAGCGGTTCGAGGTCCTGCCCGCTCCGACCTACGTCAAGGGCTTCCTCCACTCGTACGCGGACTTTCTCGGCCTCGACGGCCAGCTCTACGTCGACGAGTACAACGCGCGCTACGGAGCGGGCGAGGACGAGTACGTCGTCACGACGCAGCCGCGGCGGCGGCCGCGACCCTCGCGCGCGCACCGGCGCGTCGAGTCTCGCGTGCTCCTGCTCGCGCTGGTCGGGATCCTCTCCGCGACCGCTCTCGTCGTGATCGCCTGGAAGTTCGGCGGGGCCGACACCGGCACCGTCGCGAACCTCGATTCCAGGGCGCCGGCCGTGGAGACGACCAGCCGCCCGGCCAGTCCGGCGCCGGCCGTCACGCTCGTGCTGGCCGCCGTGGACGGCAACTCGCTGGTCGTGGTCCGGCGGGGCTCCGCCGGCGGCGACGTCGTCTTCGAGGGCACGGTGGAGCGCGGCCGGACGATGCGATTCACCGGGAAGCGGCTCTGGCTGAACATCGCCGCGCCGGAGAACCTCGCCGCGCGCCTGAACGGCAAGGACGTCGCCCTGCCCGACCGGGCCGAGCCGGTCGTGCTCGTCGCGACGAAGAGGGGCCTGGCTCCGGCCGCGTCTTGACCCGGCCGCGGGCCGTCATCGTCGTCACCGGCAGCGAGCTCGTCCGGGGCGACCGCTCCGACCTCAACGGGCCGTTCCTCGCAGGCGAGCTGCTGAGGCTCGGGGTCGAGCCCGCCCGCATCGAGATCGTCGGCGACGCGCCGGAGGAGCTCCTGCCCGCGCTCGAGCAGGGCCTGCGGGCCGACCTGTGCGTCACCTCCGGCGGCCTGGGGCCGACGCACGACGACCGCACCGTGGAGCTGGTCGCCGCGGCGGCCGGCCGGCGGCTGCTCGTCGACGAGGGCCTGCGCGCCGAGATCGAGGCTGCCTCGCGCGGGATCGCGGACCGCCTCCGCCGCCCGTACGCGGACTTCGAGGCGGGCGTCGTCAAGCAGGCGCAGCTGCCCGAGGGCGCGCTCGCGGTCGGCCTCGCGGGGACGGCCCCCGCGCTCGTGCTCGAGCACGACGGGGCCGTGGTCGTCGTCCTCCCGGGGCCGCCGGGCGAGCTGCGGCGCCTCTGGCCGTTGACGCTCGACACCGAGCCGATGCGCCGCCTGCTCGCGCGCGCCCGGCCCCCGGTGCGGCACGTCCTCCGCTTCTTCGGCGCGAGCGAGTCGGCGGTCGCGCGGGCGCTCGCGGACGCGGGCGGCGAGCGCGACGGGGTGGAGGCGACGATCTGCGCCCGCGACTTCGAGATCCACGTCGACCTCGTCGCCGAGCCCGGAGCGGAGGCGCGGGCAGCCGAGCTCGAGCGGGCGCTCGTGGAGCCGCTGGAGCGGCTCCTGTTCGCCCGGGACGAGCGCCCAGTCGAGGAGATCGTGCTCGACCTCTGTCGCGAGCAAGGGTTGACGCTCGCGGCGGCCGAGTCGTGCACAGGCGGGCTGGTCGCGGCGCGGCTGACCGGGATCGCGGGCGCCAGCGACGTCTTTGGCGGGGGCGTCGTGGCGTACTCCGACGAGCTCAAGCGGGCCCAGCTCGGAGTGTCCGAGGAGCTGCTCGCTGAGCACGGCGCCGTCTCGGCGCAGGTCGCCGAGGCGATGGCCGAGGGAGCGCGCCGCGCGCTCGGCGCGGACGTGGCGGTCGCCGTGACGGGGATCGCCGGGCCCGGCGGGGCGACCCCGGGGAAGCCGGTAGGCCTCGTGTTCGTCCACGCTGCCGGCGCCGACGGGAGCGCGGGACTCCAGCTCGACCTGCCGGGAGACCGCGCCGACGTCCGCAACCGGGCCACCGTGGTCGCGCTCCACCTCCTGCGGCGACTTCTGGCACGGAGTCGGCGCGAACGCGAGTGAGTCTTCCCGCTAGCCTCGGGGGGCATGAACGTGCACGGCTCTTCCTCGCGCTGCCGCTGCCTACCCAGGCGGAGCGACTGCTCGCGCCGTGGCAGCAGGCCGAGTTGCGAGGCGTCCGGCTGGTGGAGCCGCCCAACCTGCACGTCACGCTCGCATTCCTCGGCTGGACACCGGTCGACCGGTACGGCGAGATCGCGGACGCCCTCGGCGAGGCGGCGCGGAAGGCGAGCCGTCCCGTGCTGACGGTGTCCGGCTACCGCGAGACGCGCAGCGTCGCCATGCTCGTCCTCGACGACCGCGAGAGCCGGGCAACCTCGCTCGCGGACGACCTGCACGGCCGGCTCGAGCGGCTCGGCGTCTACGAGCGGGAGCGGCGCGCCTGGCTGCCGCACCTGACGGTCGCCCGTTTCCGCCGCCCGCCGCGACTCCGGCCGCCGCTGCCCGACCTCGGGGAGGTCAGTCCGTCCGAGGCGGCTGTTTACCTATCCAGGCTGCGCCCTGGCGGGGCCCAGTACGAGATCCTCGAATCGGTTGCTCTAGGAGGCTGAGTGGTCACCACCGCAAACACACTTGTCGTCCCGGCCGGCTGCAAAGCGTCGCCAGTCGGCGTCCGTCAGCCCTTCCCCACGAAGTGCTACACACTTCGTGGGGGCGGGGCCCCGGGAGTCGCGCCCGTATGTCTCATACGGGCGCTCCCTGCGTCCTTGCCTGGCTCGCTTTTCGCGCGGCCGGAACGGAACGTGCTCACGGTGGTGACCACTAGTGGATCGTCAGCAAGCACTCGACGTCGCGCTCAGCCAGATCGAGCGCCAGTTCGGCAAGGGGTCGGTGATGAAGATGAACGACCACGCGGCCGTCTCGGTCGGCGCGGTCTCCACCGGCTCGCTCTCCCTCGACCTCGCGCTCGGCACGGGCGGGCTCCCGCGCGGACGCATCGTCGAGATCTTCGGCCCCGAGTCCTCCGGGAAGACGACCCTCGTCTACCACGTGATCGCGGAGGCGCAGCGCCGCGGCGGGATCGCCGCCTTCATCGACGCCGAGCACGCGATGGACCCCGCCTACGCGAAGCGGATCGGCGTCAACATCGACGAGCTGCTCGTCTCGCAGCCGGACACGGGCGAGCAGGCGCTCGAGATCGCCGAGCTCCTGATCCGCTCCGGCGCCCTCGACATCGTCGCGGTCGACTCGGTCGCCGCGCTCGTCCCGAAGGCCGAGATCGAGGGCGAGATGGGCGACAGCCACGTCGGCCTCCAGGCGCGGCTGATGAGCCAGGCCCTGCGGAAGCTCGCCGGCACCCTGAACCGCACCGACACGATCTGCATCTTCACGAACCAGCTGCGCGAGAAGATCGGCGTCATGTTCGGCTCCCCTGAAGTCACACCAGGCGGCCGGGCGCTGAAGTTTTACTCGTCGGTCCGGCTCGACATCCGGCGGATCGAGACGCTGAAGGAGGGCGTCGAGGCGATCGGCAACCGGGTGCGCGTGAAGGTGGTGAAGAACAAGGTCGCGCCGCCGTTCAAGCAGGCCGAGTTCGACATCATCTACGGCTCCGGGATCTCCTGGGAGGGCACCGTGCTCGACACGGGGCTCGAGCGGAAGGTCGTCCAGAAGTCCGGCTCGTACTTCAGCTACGCGGACGAGCGGCTCGGCCAGGGCCGGCAGAACGCCACCGCCTTCCTGCGCGAGCATCCCGACGTCACGCAGCAGATCCTCGCGCGCATCCAGTCCGAGCTCGGCGACGAGCAGGTCGTCTCGGCGCGGCTCCTGCCGAACGGCCAGCCCGCACACGCGGAGAAGGCCGAGCGGGCCGAGCAGGCTGCCGCGGCGGTGGCCGCGGCCGTCGGCGCCGAGGCAGACACAGAGGATTAGTGGCCGGTGCCGCGAGTCACGGGGTTGCTGGAGCGCCGGGGGGGCAGGGTCGCCGTCGAGGTCGACGGCGAGCCGTGGCGCACCTTGCCGGTCGACGCGGCCGTCCGCGCCGAGCTGAGAATCGGGGTCGAGCTCGACCGGCCGCGGCTGCGGCTCGTCCGGCGGGAGCTCCGCCGCGCCGAGGCGCTCGCCTGGGCGGTCAGGGCGCTCCGGCGCCGTGACTACTCGGCGCGGGCTCTCGACCGCCGGCTCGAGCAGGCCGGACTCCGCAGCCACGAGCGCCGTGCGGCGCTCGACACGCTCGAGCGGGCGGGGCTGCTCGACGACGAGCGCTTCGCGCTGGCGCGGGCGGAGAGCCTCGCAGAGCGCGGCTTCGGGAACGAGGCGATCCGCTGGCAGCTGGAGCGGGAGGGAGTCGACCCGGACCTGGTCGGCCGGGCCGTCTTGTCCCTGCCGCCGGAGCGCGAGCGGGCGACGGAGGTGGCCGCCCGGCGCGGCGCGGGTCGCGCCACCGCCGCGTTCCTCGCGCGGCGCGGGTTCGCCGAGGAGAGCGTGGAGAGCGCACTTGGCGGAGCGGGCGGCGACGAGTAGGATCTCCGCAGCAAGAACGACATCTGAATATTTCCCCGCACAGAAACGCAGTTCCGAAATCGGTCGAGCGGTCAGAGCAAGGAGCAGCGCCAACCACGAGGGGCCGAAGCTAGAGCGCTAGACAGACCCTCCGGGGCCGACCGGCTCCGCGCTGAACCGATTCCGGGATGCCTCCGTGCAGGCGTGAGAGGCAGGAGCCCGCATGGCCGTTGCACTCGGAGTTCTCGCCGGTATCGCAGCCGGTGTCGCGGTGGCCCTGGCCGTGCTGCGGGCCTGGGGGGCATCCCGCACCAACTCGGCGGGCAGGAGCCGCGACGCGATCATCCTCGAGGCCGAGCGTGAGGCGGAGACCCTCCGGCGCGAGGCCGCCGTCGAGGCCCGCGAGCGGGACCTGCGCCTCCGGGCGGAGCTCGACGCCGAGATCCAGGCGCGGCGTGACCAGATCCACAAGATCGAGGAGCGGGTGCTCGCGCGCGAGCAGGAGATCGAGGCCAAGCTCCGCGAGCTCGACCGCCGGGAGCAGGGCGTCAGCGACCGCGAGACCCACGCGCGGGAGCTCCAGGAGGAGCTCAAGCAGGCGAAGCTCGAGGCCTTGTCGCAGCTCGAGCGGATCGCGGGCCTCACGGTGGCGGACGCGAAGCAGCAGGTGCTCAGGCAGGCCGAGGACACCGTCCGGCACGAGCTCGGACGGCGCGTCCGCCAGCTCGAGGAAGAGGCACGCACCGACGCGCGGCGGCGCGCGCGGAACCTCGTGGCCGACGCGCTCCAGCGCGTGGCGGCGAGCCACGCTGCCGAGACGACCGTGTCGATCGTCGAGTTGCCCGCCGAAGACATGAAGGGCCGCATCATCGGCCGTGAGGGCCGCAACATCCGCACTCTCGAGCACCTCACCGGCGTGAACGTGATCATCGACGACACGCCGCAGGCGGTCGTCCTCTCCTCGTTCGACCCGATCCGGAGAGAGGTTGCGCGGCTGACCCTGAGCAGGCTGATCGAGGACGGCCGGATCCATCCGTCCCGGATCGAGGACACGTACTACCAGGCCAAGGCGGAGCTCGAGGACTGGATCCACCAGGCCGGCGAGCAGGCCGTGTTCGAGGCGAACTGCGGCGAGTTCCACGAGGAGCTCGTCAAGATCCTCGGGCGGCTGCGCTACCGGACGAGCTACGGCCAGAACGTCCTCAAGCACACGCTCGAGGTCGTCCACCTGGGCGGGATCATGGCCGCCGAGCTCCAGGTCGGCGTCAAGACGACGAAGCGGGCGGCGCTCCTCCACGACCTCGGCAAGGCGCTGACGCACGAGGTCGAGGGCTCCCACGCGCACATCTCGGCCCAGCTCGCGCGGCGCTACGGCGAGTCGCAGGCCGTCGTGCACGCGATCGAGGCGCACCACTACGAGGTGCAGCCGCAGACGGTCGAGGCAGTGCTGCTGATCGCGGCCGACGCCGTCTCGGCCTCCCGACCGGGCGCCCGGGGCGAGAGCCTGGAGAGCTACATCAAGCGGCTCGAGGCGCTGGAGGAGATCGCGGCGGGGAAGCAGGGCGTGGAGAAGGTCTACGCGCTCCAGGCCGGCCGCGAGGTCCGCGTGATCGTCGAGCCCGGGGAGGTCGACGACGACGCGGCTGCGCTGCTCTCGCACGAGATCGCGCGCGAGATCGAGCAGCAGCTCGAGTACCCGGGCCAGGTGAAGGTCACGGTGATCCGCGAGAGCCGCGCCGTGGACTACGCGAAGTAGCGTGGGGGGGGGGGGGGGGGGGGGGGGGGGGGGGGGGGGGGGGGGGGGGGGG
>JBBDQR010000019.1:6583-9137 GCA_040905885.1 Gaiellaceae bacterium
ACCGTCCGGTTCCCCCCACGAGCCCCCTCCCTTTACTGCCTTCCGCTGGGTCGGCTGAGTCACGGCCTCTCGGGCGGCGGAGCCGCCCTTCGGCCACGTGGCTCCTTGCCAGCGTGCCGACGCCTGGTCCTTCAGGCCTGCGCGCGTGGCGCTTCGCGCCAGGCGCTCCGGCCGATCAGCGCCGACGCGAGGGAGCGACGCCTCGCGACGGCCGGGATGCGCGGCTTCGCCGCAGCGATCCCGGCCGTCCGAACTCCTTTTCGGCGCGGGGGACAGCTCAGTTATCGATTCCGACTCCAGCTACTGGGATGCGAGCGGGTCGAAGATCGTTCACGCTAGCCTCGTGCGCGGGCTACTTTGCGCACGTGGAGCGCGTGGATGCCACGGGGCGCATCACCGTCCTACACGACAGGGCCGTGGAGGGAATCGTTCGCCGCTGCTATAGCGACGTCGAGGTGCGCGGCCGCGACGGGCAGCCTGGACGTGGCTTTACCAACCTCAAGCGCATCTTCGGATGGCCCGCTGAGCTTCGAGTCGTCATAGATGCACTGGCGGCCACGGTGGGCGACGCACGGGCGGTCGCGTCGGCTGACAGCGGTAGCGCCCCGCTCGTCGCGCTCATCGCCTACAAGCTCGGGCTGCCCGGCGTCTTCGTACGCACCGACCCGAAGAGCTACTTCCTCTCCTACGGAGGCGATCCCGCGACTACCCATCCTCGGCTCTCGGGCGAGCGCCTCGTCGACGACACACCGGTCCACGTCATCGATGACTTCGTGCACTCGGGGGCAACCCTTGCATCTGCGGTCGAGACCCTGCGCGAGGCCGGGCTCGTCGTCCAGTACGCGTCTTCGCTACTCAGCTCGCCACCCGAGGGGATCGCCGGCGTGATCGAGACGATTGACATTCAGCTGACGGTGCTCGTGCTCACAACCGCAGCCCACGGAGGCGACTCTGCCGACGACAGCGCCGACCGCGTGCGGGTCACGAAGAAGTAGCCCAGCTACCATCGAGGCGGTGCGGCGCTACCACGTCACGACGTTCGGCTGCCAGATGAACGCCCACGACTCGGAGCGGATCAAGGGGCTGCTGGAGGAGCTCGGGCTGGGCGAAGCCGCCTCCGAGGATGAGGCGGACGTGCTCGTCTTCAACACCTGCACCATTCGCGAGAAGCCGGACACGCGCCTGGCGGCGCACCTCGGGCACGCGAAGGCGCTGAAGGACCGCGACCCCGACACGGTTATCGCCGTCGGCGGCTGCTACGCGGAGGCCCAGCGCGAGCGGATCTTCGAGCTCTATCCCTTCGTGGACGTCGCGTTCGGGCCGGGCTCGATCTCGCACCTCGGCGAATGGCTCGGCGCAGGCGGGATCGGCGTAACGCGGGGCCTCTTCGGCGCCGGCGACGAGCGTGCGTTCGCCGCGGAGCTCCCGCTTCACCGCGAGCGCCGCTTCCAGGCCTGGGTGCAGATCTCGATGGGGTGCAACTCGGTCTGCTCCTACTGCATCGTTCCCAGGGTGCGGGGCCGCGAGGTCAGCCGCCGGCCCGGCGAGATCCTCGCCGAGGTGAGCCGGCTCGCGGCCGAGGGAGTCAAGGAGATCACGCTGCTCGGCCAGAACGTCAACTCCTACGGCCGGGATGTGGGCAGCGACTTCTCCGAGCTGCTGCGCGCCGTCGACGCCGTCTCGGGCGTCGAGCGGATCCGTTTCACGAGCCCGCACCCGAAGGACTTCCGCGAGCCGGTGATCCGGTCGATGGCGGAGTGCGACGCGGTCTGCGAGCACGCGCACCTGCCGCTCCAATCCGGGTCGACGCGGATCCTGAAGGCAATGCGCCGCACCTACTCGCGCGAGCGCTTCGTCGCGCTCGCCGAACGGATGCGCGCCACGATCCCGGATCTCGCGCTGACGACCGACCTCATCGTCGGCTTCCCCGGCGAGACCGAGGAGGACTTCCAGGAGACGCTCGCCGCGGTGGAGGAGGTCGGCTTCGACGGCGCCTTCACCTTCGTCTACAGCCCGCGCCACGGGACCGAGGCGGCGACCCTGCCCGGCCAGGTGCCCGAGGAGGTCAAGCGCGAGCGGATCGAGCGCCTCGTCGAGCTCGTCCAGCGCGTCGCACACGAGCGGAACCAGGCCCGCGTGGGGCTCGTCGAGCAGGTGCTCGTCGAGGGCCCGAGCCGCACCGATCCCAGCCTCCTTCGCGGCCGCACGCGCAGGAACACGACCGTGAACTTCGCCGGCTCCGAGTCCGCCGGGGAGCTCGTCGACGTCGAGATCACGGCCGCCACGTCGACGACGCTCCGGGGCGAGCTGCCGGTGGTCGTCGCCGCATAGCCGTGCGGACGCGCGAGCTCGTCTGGGACGGCTGCGTCAACGTCCGCGACCTCGGCGGCCTGCCGACCGGGGACGGGCGCACCACCCTCTTCGAGCGGGTCGTCCGGGCGGACAGCGTGCGCCAGCTCACGGAGGCTGGCTGGCAGGCGCTCGCCGAGTACGGCGTTCGCCGGATCGTCGACCTCCGCTGGCACGACGAGCTGGCCCAGGATCCGCGGCGGGG
>JBBDQR010000019.1:9147-11292 GCA_040905885.1 Gaiellaceae bacterium
CCCCCCCACGTCCCGGTGTTCCCCGACCTCGGCGATCCTGCGTGGGACGCCGCCGAGGCGGAGGGCGACCGCGGGCGCGAGTACGCCTGGCTGCTCGAGATCGGCGCCGACCGGTTCGCGCAGGCGGTCGCGTCCGTCGCCGAGGCGCCCGAGGGGCCGGTCGTCGTCCACTGCGCGGCCGGCAAGGACCGCACGGGCCTTGTCGCCGCCCTCGTCCTCCGGCTCGTCGGCGTGCCCCACGAGGCGATCGTCGAGGACTACGTCCTCAGCGGCCGCAACCTCGAGCACCTGATCGGTTCCTGGGTTGAGGCGGCTCCCGACGACGAGGAGCGAGAGCGGCGGATCTACCTCGGGATGACGCCGCCGTCCGCGATCGAGCACGCCGTCGCGCAGGTCGAGCGGCGCCACGGCTCCGTGGGCGACTACCTGCGCTCCGGCGGCGCGTCGCCCGAGACGCTCGCGCGCGTCCGTGAGCGGCTCCTTGGCTGACCCGATCGTCCTGGCCATCTTCGGGCCGACCGCGTCGGGCAAGAGCGCGGTGGCGGAGGCGATCGCCGACCGGATCCCCGCGGAGCTCGTCTCCGCCGACTCGATGCAGGTCTACCGCGGCCTGCCGATCCTCACCAACCAGCCGGAGCGGCCGACGCGGCTCGTGGCGATCTGGCCGCTCGACCACGAGGCCTCGGTCGGCGAGTACCAGGCGCTCGCGCACACCGCGGTCGACGAGATCCTCGCCGCGGGCAGGACGCCGGTGGTCGTCGGCGGCACGGGCCTGTACCTGCGGGCCGCGCTGACCGCGCTGCGGCTCCCTCCGCCGCCCGCGACGGGCGTGCGAGAGCGCTGGGAGGAGTTCTATGACGCGCACGGCCCCGTGCACGCCCACGGCCGCCTCCAGGGCCTCGACCCCGAGGCGGCGGCCGCGGTCCATCCGAACGACCGCCGCCGCGTCGTGCGCGCGCTCGAGCTCGCCGAGGCGGGCGAGTCCCTCGCCGGCGACCGGCTCTGGGAGGAGGACTACCGGCATCCGACCGTCCTCGTCGGGCTCGAGGTTCCGTCCGACGAGCTGGAGCGGCGAATCGAGGAGCGGACGCGCGCGATGTTCGTCGCCGGCGTCGAGGAGGAGGTTCGGGCGGCGCTGGCCGGTGCGGTCTCGTCCACGGCCCGCCGGATGCTCGGCCTCGACGAGGTGGCGTCGCTGCCGCGCGAGGAGGCGATCCGCGCGCTCGTCGTCCGCACCCGCCGGTACGCGGCCTACCAGCGGAAGTGGCTCCGCCGCTCTCCCGGGGTGGTTAGCGTTCGCGCGAACCGGTCTGCGGCGGAGGTCGCCGATGAGATTCTCGAAGTGGCACGCGCTCGGGAACGCGTACCTCGTCGTCGAGGGTGACCAACTGACGCCCGAGCGGGCCCGGGAGCTCTGCGACCCGGAGGCCGGGATCGGCTCCGACGGCGTCCTCGAGGTGATCGCCGTCGACGGGCCCCACGCGGAGGTGCTCGTCTGGAACCCGGACGGCTCGACCGCCGAGCTGTCGGGCAACGGCGCACGCATCGCGGCGCGCTGGCTGGCCGAGCGGGCCGGCGTGCCCGAAGTCTCGCTTCGCGTCGGCACGCGCGACGTGACGGCCCGCATCCTGGACGGGGACGACGTCCGGCTCGAGGTCGGCACCGTGGAGGTGGGCGAGATCGAGCCGCTCGAGGTCGGCGCCGAGCTCGTCAAGGTGACGCCCGTGTCGGTCGGCAACCCGCATGCCGTCGTCCGGGCGGAGCCCGACCACGAGACGCTGGTGCGCCTCGGCCCGGCGCTCGAGACGCACGAGCGCTTCCCCGACCGGACGAACGTCCAGCTCGTCCGCGTCGACGGCACGCACGAGCTGACCGTCCGTGTGTGGGAGCGGGGCGTGGGGGAGACGCTGGCGTCGGGGACGAGCGCCGTCGCGGCCGCCGCCGCGGCGGTGGCCAACCGCTGGGCCAAGAGCCCGGTCACCGTGCGAATGCCCGGCGGCGACCTGCAGGTCGAGCTCGACGCGGAGAACCGGGCCTCGCTCACCGGTCCCGTCACATACGTCTACTCCGGTGAAGTCGAGCCCTAGAGACTGGTCTGTCTCCGAGTTCTCCCGACAGTTGGGAGGACGTCGATAGGTCTTTGAC
>JBBDQR010000020.1:0-7518 GCA_040905885.1 Gaiellaceae bacterium
GGGAAGCCTCGAGCGCCCGGGCGGAAGTGATCAGGGCCTCGTTGCCGGTGGCGCGCACGAAGGCGGCGCACGCCTCGAGCTTCGGGCGCATCGAGCCGGCCGGCAGATCGGGCAGCAGCGCCTCCGCCTCGTCGGGCGTCAGGCGGGCCACGACGCGCTCGCTCGACGTGTGGAAGTCCCGGTAGACGGCGTCCACGTCCGTGAGGACGACGAGGCGGTCGGCACCGAGCCGCTCGGCCAGCAGGGCGGAGGCGCGGTCCTTGTCGATCACCGCCGCCACGCCGTGGCCGTCCGCGACCGGGATGCCGCCGCCGCCGCAGCAGACGACCGTCGCGCCGCTCTGCGCGACCGCGCGGATCGCCTCCAGCTCGACGATCTCGAGCGGGCGAGGGGAGGGCACGACGCGGCGCCAGCCCCGACTGGCGTCGTGGATCACGTCTCCCGCCGAGCGCTCGGCGAGCCAGGGGCCGATCGGCTTCGTCGGCTCGGCGAAGGCGGGGTCGGCCGCGTCGACCACGACGTGCGTGATCACGCAGACGGTGCCGAGGGCGAGCGCGAGCTCCGACCCGATCTCCGCCTGGGTCCGCGCCACGGCCTGGTGCAGCGGCTCCTCGGGGCGCTCGCCGACCTGCGGCCCGTTGCCGTGCGTGAGGACGAGCTCGTCCCCGCGAAACGGGTCGAGCAGCGACCGGTCGAGCTCCTCCTGCGCGAGCAGGTGTCCGCCGAGCGCGACGACGGTCCTCACCGGGCGCCCCTGGCCGGGGGGGGGGGCCCCCCCCTCCGCCGAACGCTGGCCCCAGGAACGCCCGGTCAAACGAGCGCTTCGGACTCGATCAACCCGTAGCGGGCGAGCACGTCGGCGAGGGTCGGCTCGCCGACCTCCTCGAGCCGGTACGAGACGCGCAGCGCGGGCTTGTCGAAGTCGATCAGCCGGCGCAGGTCGATCGGCGTCCCGATCAGGACGACGTCCGCGTCGGAGCGCTCGATCGTCTCGCGCAGCTCCTCCATCTGGGCGCGTCCGTACCCCATCGCCGGCAGCAGCGGCCCCACGTGCGGGTAGGCGGCGAAGGTGTCGGCGATCGACCCGACCGCGAACGGGCGCGGATCGACGAGCTCGGCGGCGCCGTGCGCCTTCGCGGCCAGCACGGCCGCGCCGAAGGCCATCTCGCCGTGGGTCAGCGTCGGCCCGTCCTCGACGCAGAGCACGCGCTTGCCCTCGACGCGGATGCCGTTCTCCTCGAGCTCGATCGGCGAGGCGGCGAGCACTACCTCCGCGTCGGGGTTGTGCTTTCGGATCGAGTCGAGCACCGCGTCGATCCCGTCCTGGGGAGCGCTGTCGACCTTGTTGACGACACAGACGTCGGCCATGCGCAGGTTCGTCTCGCCGGGGTGGTAGAGCAGCTCGTGACCCGGCCGGTGCGGGTCGACCACGACCAGGTGGAGGTTGGGGCGGACGAACGGCGTGTCGTTGTTGCCCCCGTCCCAGACGATCACGTCCGCCTCCTGCTCGGCCAGGCGGAGGATGGCGGCGTAGTCGATGCCCGCGAACACGAGGTTCCCCTCGGCGAGATGGGGCTCGTACTCCTCGCGCTCCTCGATCGTGCAGTCGTGCGCGTCGAGGTCCTCGTAGGTCGCGAACCGCTGGACCGCCTGGCGCGCGAGGTCGCCGTAGGGCATCGGGTGCCGGAGGACGGCCACCCGGCGGCCCGCCTCGCGGAGGATGCCGGCCACGCGGCGCGTGGTCTGGCTCTTGCCGGCGCCGGTGCGCACGGCGCAGACGGCCACCGTCGGGGCGGACGTGGCGAGCATCGTCTCGGCGGGCGACAGCAGGCGGTACGAGGCGCCGGCCGCGAGCGCGCGCGAGCCGACGTGCATCACGTGCTCGTGCGTCACGTCCGAGTAGGCGAACACGACCTCCTCGATCTCGTGCTCGCGCACGACCGTCTCCAGCTCCGGCTCGGGCAGGATCGGGATCCCTTCCGGGTAGAGCGGCCCGGCGAGCTCTGGGGGGTAGACGCGGCCGTCGATGTTCGGGATCTGCGTCGCGGTGAAGGCGACCACGTCGACGTCCTCACGGTGGCGGTAGACGACGTTGAAGTTGTGGAAGTCGCGGCCTGCCGCCCCCGCGATCAGCACGCGCGTCCGGGTGGTCACCGTCGCGGGTACGGTCGAGCCCGCTCGCGCGAAAAGCAAGCGAGGCTAGGACGCAGGGAGCGCCCGTACCCTCTGCGGTACGGGCGCGACCTCCGGGGCCCCCGCGAAGTGCGCAGCACTTCGTGGGGAAGGACCGAGGGACAACGCGTGGCGCCGCTTTGCAGCCGGGCGGCGCGGCCGTATGTGCGGCGGCGACCACTTAACTGGACTGGGTCGCGCTGCCCTCGATCGTCGGCTGCGACTCGCCGCCGATCTCGATCCGGCGCGGCTTGACCTCCTCGGGCTTCGCCACGTGGATCTCGAGGACGCCGTCCTTGAAGTCGGCGCGGATCTGGCTCTCGTCGACGCCCTGCGGCAGGCCGACGCTGCGGGCGAAGGTCCCGAAGCGGCGCTCGAACCGGTAGAACCGGTCGTCCCACACGTCGACGGCGGGAACCCAGCTCTGCGTGGTCATGCTGTTTCCCTCGAAGGCGTTGAGGAGGCGGCTCATCTCGTTGCGAATCGAGGCGAGCTCTCCCGTACGATCAGGCGGCGTGATCGCAGTCCCCGAGCAGCTGAAGGGCCGCGACTTCCTGCGGGTAACCGACTGGTCGCGCGAGGAGCTGCTCGCCTGTCTCGACCTCGCCGACCGCCTGAAGGCCGCGCACCGGACGGGCGAGGAGCGGCGGCTGTTGCCCGGGCGGACGCTCGGGATGATCTTCCAGAAGCCGTCCACCAGAACGCGGGTCTCGTTCGAGGCGGGGATCGCGCAGCTCGGCGGCACCGGCCTCCACCTCTCGGCCTCGGACCTCCAGCTCGGGCGCGGCGAGACGATCAGGGACACCGCGCTCGTCCTCTCCCGCTACCTCGACGCGATCATGATCCGCGCATTCGCCCAGTCGGACGTCGAGGAGCTCGCAACCCACGCCGACGTGCCCGTGATCAACGGGCTCACCGACGCGACCCACCCCTGCCAGGCGCTGGCCGACGCGATGACGATCCGGGAGCGGCTCGGCCGGCTCGAGGGAGTGCGCGTCGCCTACGTCGGCGACGGCAACAACGTCCTCCACTCGCTCGCCGCGGTCTGCAACCGGCTCGGGATGTCGATCGTCGCCGCCACGCCCGAGGGGTACGAGCCCGATCCCGGCGAGGCGGAGCGAGCCGGGGGGATCGAGCTCGTCCGCGACCCGCAGGAGGCGGCGCGCGGGGCCGACGTCCTCTACACCGACGTCTGGACGAGCATGGGCCAGGAGGACGAGCGCGACTCCCGGCTACGCGCGTTCGCCGGCTACCAGGTGAACGCGGAGCTGCTCGCGGTGTCGGCGCCGGAGGCGATCGTGCTCCACTGCCTCCCCGCCCACTACGGCGAGGAGATCACCGAGGACGTCGCCTACGGCCCGTGCTCCGCGCTCTGGGACGAGGCGGAGAACCGGCTGCACGCCCAGAAGGCCCTGCTCGCGCTGGTCGTCCGCTAGTGCTGCCGCTCAAAGACAACGTCCCGACCCGCCACTTCCCGCTCGTCACGGTGGCGCTGATCGCCGCGAACGTCCTCGTCTTCGCCTGGCAGGTGACCGGGACGCCGTTCGAGCAGGACATCGTCCGCTACGGCTACTACCCGTGCGAGGTGCAGGGGCCGTGCGTCGGCGTCGCGCAGCAGAGCGACCTACCCTTCGTCGCCGCCGTCTTCAGCTCGATGTTCATGCACGGAGGCCTCCTCCATATCGGCGGCAACATGCTTTTCCTCTGGATCTTCGGCAACAACGTCGAGGACGCGCTCGGCCGCGTGCGGTTCCTGCTCTGGTACCTCGCCGCCGGGATCGCGGCGACCGCGGCGCAGACGCTCGTAACGCTCTGGTTCGGGGACGCGCAGGCGGCCTCGATCCCGAACATCGGCGCCTCGGGGGCGATCGCCGGCGTGCTCGGCGCCTACCTCCTGCTGCTGCCGCGCGCGAGCGTCCTGACCGCGATCTTCCTCGGCTTCTTCTTCTTCCTCCAGGAGATCCCGGCGGTCCTCTACCTCGGCATCTGGTTCGTGTTCCAGCTCTGGCAGGGCGGCTTCTCGGTGCTGCACCCGGAGGCGGGCGGCGGAGTCGCGTTCTTCGCCCACGTCGGCGGCTTCGTCTTCGGGCTGCTGACGATCCAGCTCGTCAAGCAGCGGCGACCGCTCCAGCCGCGGTACTGACGTGGGCCCCGCAGAGTTCGAGGAGCACGTCCGCATCGCGCTCGACCTCCTGCCCGCGGACATCGCGGCCAAGCTCGAGAACCTCGCGGTCGTGGTCGAGGACGAGAACGCCGAGGAGCCCGACCTCCTCGGCCTGTTCGACGAGCAGCCGTACATGCCCGCCCGAGTGACGGTCTACCGGCTGCCGCTTGTGGAGGAGTTCGGCGACGACGTCGACCTGCTCCGCGAGGAGATCCAGATCACCGTCCTCCACGAGGTCGCGCACTACTTCGGCATCGACGAGGAGCGGTTGGCCGAGCTGGGTTACGACTGACTAGCTCATGGCTGCGGCCACGCAGGCGGCGCGTAGCTCGGCGGCATGAACCCGAGCGCGGTCGGGAACGCGGTCGGCTTCGGCCCGCCCTTCACCCAGCTCTCAAGCATCAGGATCGCCGTCACCGTCTGCTCGGGCGTGAAGTTGCAGTGGCCGGCCCGGTCGACGTACGCCTGCGCGAGCAGGTCGCTCTTCCCAGCCGCGGCGACCGTCTGCCGATAGGCCGACTCGTGCGCGGGCGGTACGAGCGTGTCGATCGTCGTATGGAGCGTCAGGACCGGGTCCTTCAGCTTGCCGGTGAAGTCGGCGTAGTGGCCCACGTAGTTGCGCGCGTTCCGGTCGACGGCGCCGTAGTCGGTGCCGTTCATCTCGGCGAGCATCGCGTCGATCTGCGCCGGCGCGAGCCCGACCGCGGTCAGGTAGGCGCGCTCTCCCGGCGAGAGCGTGTACGTGTGGGTGAGGTTCTGGACGAACGCGCCGCCGGCGCGCCGCTCCAGCTCCGCACGCGCGTCCGTGATGAAGTACATGTTTGTGAAGAGCCCGCCCGGCAGCCACACCGGCGGGAACGGCGAGTCCGGGCCAGCGACCTCGACGACGAGCCGGATGAACTCGGCCTTCGCGAAGTACTGAGGGTCGAGCGTGTCGGCGAGCAGCTTCCCAAAGACCTGCGTGTCGAAGTCGACCGTGTCGCTGACATCGGCGACGGTTCCCCACGCCGGCGGCATCCCGAAGGCGACGTCGTAGGCGAGGAGGTGGGCGCCTGCTCCGTCCCAGGCCTTCGAAGCGCCCGCGACGACCGCGCAGGCGGGCAGGTAGCCGTCGAACAGACCGTTCGCCCGCTCGGCGAGCGCGGCCGTGACGACCGATCCCATCGAATGCCCGATGAGCAGCGCCGTGCCGGGATTGCCGACGGCACCGTTGAAGAAGGACCTGAGCGTCGTGACGTCGTGGATCCCGTCCTTGACGGCCCAGCCGTTGGAGCGGTACGCGGTTCCCGCGACGGCGTACCCCATGCTGGCAAGGCCGTCGGCGAGCGCGGTGTAGCTCGGGTCCATCGCGGCGCGCGTGTCCGCGGGGTCACGGTAGCCGTGGGCGAGCACGATCAGCGTGCCGTTCCAGGCCTCCGGAACGACGATCTTGTAGGGCGCGCCGGCCAGCTCTCCCTCGAGAACCGTGGGCTGCGCGTGCGCGGTGGCGGCGGCTATCCCTGCGACGGCGAGCGCCGCGACGACGGCGAGCATCCGTACCTTCATCGTGCCCTCCTTCTCCCCGTTGGCGGACGACCCGGTGAGCGTACGCCGACCTGAATCGCGAGTCAACGCCGCCGTGGGAATGACCGCCGCGGAGCCCGCGTTCTTTTCCGTAATGACGACGTACGAGCAGATCCACCGGGAGATCGACGCCCTGAGCGAGCGCCGGCGGGAGCTCTGGCGCGAGCTCGGAGAAGGGCTGAACGCCGCCGCCGCGGACGAGCTGAAGGAGCTCGACGAGCGGCTGACGCAGCTCTGGGAGCAGCACCGCGCCCTCCGCGCCCAGGCCCGCTTCGGCGACCGCGAGCGGATCATCGCGCGCGCCCGCGCCGAGGAGCGGCTGGAGCGAGCCGCCTAGTGCGGCCTCTCAAAATGTTTGACCGGAAACTCGGCGGGACCTCTGGTGTTGGTGTCGAATCGGGACGCATGCGACCTGAGGAGGTGTCGATGCGTCCCCCGGAGGTGTTTGTTCGCGAGTTGGCCCCGCACGAGGGGCAGCGGTTGAAGCGGTTGTCGAAGCAGTCGAAGCTGGCCTCGACGAGGCAGCGGGCGCTGATCCTGTTGGCCTCGAACACGCTGATGAGCGCGCCCGAGATCGCGCGCATGCTGCTCACGGACGAGTCGCACGTGCGCAAGGTGATCCACGACTTCAACCGGCACGGGTTCGAGTCGTTGCGCCCTCGTTTCCGGGGCGGGCGACCCCGCCGGATCTCGACTGACGACGAAGCTCGGATCGTCGCCATCGCCGGCGCCCGTCCCGACGCGCTCGGGGTGCCGTACACGCGCTGGAGCCTGGCGAAGCTCTCCCGCTACCTGGGAGAGCAGGGGATCGGCGTCTCGCCCGCCCAGCTGGGCCGCATCCTGGCCCGCAACGGGATCTCGCTGCAGCGCACCCGCAGCTGGAAACAGAGCCCCGACCCCGACTACGAGGCCAAGGCGGCGCGGATCCTCGCCCTCTACCGGGAGCAGCCGAAAAACGGGGTCGTGATCAGCTTCGACGAGAAGGGGCCGGAGAGCCTCTGCCCCAAACACGGCCGCGGCTGGGCACCTCACGGCCGGCCGGAGCGGCACCGCGCCACCTACAACCGCCGGCAAGGGATCCGCTACCTGGTCGGCGCGCTCGAGGTGCACGCCGACTACCTGCGGATCAGGCCGAGGCCGCGCCGCAACGGCAACTCGACGCTCACCTTCATGAAGCAGATCCGGCTCGCCTACCCTCGCCACATCCGCATCTACTGGATCCAGGACGGCCTCTCCAGCCACTGGACGCCCGCACCTGGGCGACCGCCAACAACATGGAGCTGGTACCGACCCCGACCTACGCCAGCTACCTGAACCGGATCGAGAGCACCTTCGGCGCGATCGACGAGTTCGTCTGCAAGAACGCCGACTACCTCGACTGGGACGCCTTCGGCTTGGCACTGGCCGAACACGTCCGCCACCGCAACAGCCCCGCCGAGCGCGAGCGGCGCAAGATCGAAGCCGCAAGACGACGTCACCGCCGAGCCGCCAAGCCCACCGCCCACCTCAAGCTCGCCGCCTGAACCATGACCGAGTTTCAGGTGCAACGTTACGAGAGGCCGCACTAGCAGTACTTCCTCCGGCACCATCCCGCCGAAAGTGCGACGCGTAAGCGCGCC
>JBBDQR010000020.1:7528-11291 GCA_040905885.1 Gaiellaceae bacterium
CCCCCCCCCCCCCACCCCCTCCGCCGCGGCCGCGCTCTCCGCGTGGCCGGAGAGGGCGCCGAGGAACTCGGCCCGGCCGAGCGCGTAGAGGGCTGTCTCCTCGAGCGCCTCGACCGTCGCGGTGCGCGGCACGTCGCGCAGGAGCGCGATCTCGCCGAATCCCTCGCCCGGCCCGAGCTCTCCCGCCGGGGCGCCGTCGACGGTTACGCGCACCCGCCCCGCCGAGATCAGGAAGAAGTCGTCGCCGGAGTCGCCCTGCCGGACGATCGTCTCCGCGGTAGCCGCGCTCCGCTCGGAGAGGAGCAGGGCGAGCTGCTCGAGCCGCGGCGGCGGCAGCGGCGCGAAGATCGGATGCGCGATCAGCAGCTCGAGTGGGCGCGCCGGGACCTCCGCGGCCCGGTCGATCTCCCGCAGCCGCGGCCAGGAGAGCGCCGCCAGCACCGGCAGTACCACCCCTACCGCGACGAGCGTCGCGCGCATTCCGATCAGGTCGACCAGCGTCGGCGCGAGCGCCGCGCCGATCGCGATCGAGACGAGCATCATGCTGTCGAGCGCGCCGAAGACCCGCGCCAGCACGTGCTCCGGAACGGCGCGCTGCATGAGCGTGTCACCTGCCACGCCGACGATCGTCGTCGCCGCGCCCACGGCCGCGAGCAGCGCGAGGGCGGAGGCCTTGCTCGGCCAGAGCCCGATCAGCAGGATCGGCGCGCCCCAGAAGGCCATCCCGAGGCCGATCGGCGAGGCGAGCCCCTTCCGGCCCACGAGCCCGGCCGCCACGACCACCCCGAGCAGACTGCCGACGCCGGCGGTCGAGTTCAGGAAGCCGACGCCGGAGTCGCCGAGGTTGAGCGTCTCGAGGGCCAGGACCACGATCAGCACGTCGAGCGCGCCGTCGAGGAGCGTGTAGGCGGCGAGCAGGCCCGCGATCAGCCGCAGGCGGCGGTCGCCGAGCAGCGTCCGGAACCCGGCCAGGCCCCCGCGGAGGACTCCCTCGTCCTCCTCGCGCGGCGCCCGCGGGCCCTCCTCGACCCCGGCGACGACGATCGAGGTCCACGCGACCAACCCCGCGGCCACGAAGAAGACGATCTCCGGCGCGGTGGCCGCGAGCAGGAAGCCGCCGAGCGCCGGCCCCATGAACGTGCCCACGCTGTCGATCGTGCTCGCGCTGACGTTGGCCGCCGTCAGCTCCTCGGGAGAGCGGGCGAGCGTCGGGATCAGCGCGGCCTCCGACGGGCCGAAGACGGTGCCTGCCAGAGCCGCCATGACCGCGAGCCCGTAGACCACGAACGGCGAGACGTCGGCGAGCACCGCCGTGCCCGCCAGCGCGATCGCCACGCTCCGGACGGCGCTCGACGCGACGAGCACGCGCACCCGCCGGTAGCGGTCGCCCACGACGCCGGCGATGGGCGCCGCCAGGCCCGACGAGAGCCAGCGCGCGACCGCGAGCGCGCCCACGGCATAGGCCCCGTGCTCGCGGTAGGCGAACACGGCGAGGCTGATCACGTACGCCCAGCCGCCGACGATCGCCCCCGCCCACGCGAGCTGGAGACGCCGCAGGCCCCGGTTGCCGTAGACCGACCGGAACGCCCGCAGCGACTCCCGCATCCGCTGCCGGAACCGAGTCATACCCGCTCCGGCGCCGGCGGAGCCGGCGCCTGCGCTCTTTGGTCGCCTCCGTCCAGCCTACGGCTCATGCGGGGGCGAGCATTGCAATGTTCCGACTCTTTTGGAAGAGTCGAGGGAAGAAAACGCGGGCCAGGTACGTCTCGTAGGCAGTTCAGTGGCCCACGGGCCAACCGACAAGGAGGATTCCGGTGGAGGATCAGGACAAGCGCACCGAGGAGCAGGAGGACGTCGAGGCGCATCGCCGCAAGGCCCAGTTCCAGGCGTCCGAGGACGCTCCTGCGGCCGAGGGCGAGGGCGAGGACGTCGAGGCGCATCGGCACAAGAAGTCGATGCAGGCTTCCGAGGACGCTCCCGAGGCAGAGGGCGAGGACGACGACTTCGAGCTGCACAAGAAGAGCCCGAAGGCCCTCTAGCTCACGAGCAACGCAACGATTCGACGGGCCGGGGCGATGCCGGCCCGTCCCCTCGCCTACAAGGAGGCGCACGAGATGGAGGAGCAGGACCGCATCGAGACCGAGGACGAGGACGTCGAGGCGCATCGCCGCGCCAGGAAGCTGCCGATGGCGGCCGAGGAGGCCTCCGACGAGGCCGAGGGCGACGACGTCGAGGCGCATTCCCTGCGGCAGCGGCCGCAGAGCCTCTAGCTAGTCCCGCAGCACGTCTTCGAGGGAGGCGAGGAGCTTCAGGCCCGCCTCCCTCTTCTCGTCCGGGAGCGCCGCCACCGCCTCCGCGAGGCGGGCGACGATCCCCTCGTCTTCCTGCAGGACGGCGCGGGCCTCCCGGGCCCGCTGGAGCAGGTCGAGCGCGATCGCGGCCTGGTTGCCGAAGAGGCCGAGCAGCTCCATCTCCTGGAGCGTGAACCGGGAGCGCTTCGGCCGGTCGAGCACCTGGAGGACGCCGAGCGCCCGCTCCTCGTGGAGCAGCGGGACGGCCATCAGGCCGCTCGGCACGTAGCCCGTCGCCTCGGCGACGTCGCGGGCGAAGCGCGGGTCGTTCTGGAGGTCCTCGAGCACGAGCGGCTGGCGGGTGACGAGCACCCAGCCGGCGATGCCGGTCGAGGACGGGATCCGGGTGCCGACGAGATGCTCCTCCCCCTCGCCCGCGACGGCCGCGAAGACGAGCTCGTCCGTCGCCTCGTCGAGCAGGAAGACCGACGACGCCTTGGCGCCGAAGATCGCGCGCGCGACCTCGACCACCGAGCGCAGCAGCTGCGCGTAGAGCTCCTCGGCGCCGAGCACGCCGGCGGCCACGGCGGCGCGGAGGTCGCCCTCAGCCACTGCCGCCGCCCACGTTGTTCGAGACGAGGTAGAGCACGCTCTTGAGCTGGAACGGCGTCAGCTCCGGGTGCTTGCCCAGCACGAGCGCGCAGAAGCCGCTCACGTGCGGGGTCGCGAAGCTGTTGCCGGTGACGCGGATCGTCGAGCCCCCGAGCCACGCGACGTCGAGGTCGACCCCGCGCGCGAAGAACTCGACCGGCGGCCGCGGGTTCGAGAACAGCATGTGGGGATCGTCGAGCTCGTGGCTGCCGACGGAGACGACCGAGGAGAACTTCCAGGGGAAGCTCTCCACCGGCATGTTGTGGGCCGATGCGACGAGCACGGTCCGGCGGAAGTATGCGCTGTCGGCGAGCTCGTGGAGGACGGCCGCGAACTGCTTCTTCGTCGTCGAGAGGCTCATGTTGATCACGTCGAAGCCCTGGTCGATCGCCCAGCGCAGGCCGGCGAGCAGCACGGGGCCGCTGCCCGTGTAGCCCGCGCCGAGCACGCGGACGGAGTGGAGCTCGGCGTCGGGCGCGAGCGCCCGCACGATGCCGGCGCAGGCGGTGCCGTGGCCGCACTGGTCGCCGTCCGTGTCCTCCTGGACGACGGGCTCCTCGTCCTCGCCGATCGAGACCGCCCAGGCGCCCTGGATCTCGCCCACCAGCGGGTGGCCCGCCTCGATGCCGCTGTCGAGGATGCAGACCTTGACGCCGCTGCCCGTGGAGCCGCCCCACGCCCACTCGCGGTCGACCCGCTCCGGCCACTCGACCGGGATCCCGATCCGGTCGACGGCGTCGGCCGGCAGGCTCCACGCCGGAAGCTCCTCGTCCTCTTCTTCGACCGGTTGCGCCTCGGGCTCAGCCATGGGCCCGCTCCGG
>JBBDQR010000021.1:0-11118 GCA_040905885.1 Gaiellaceae bacterium
GCCGACGAGGAGCACCGCGCCGAGGAGCTCGTCCAGAAGGTGACCGACGAGCACGTGGCGAAGATCGACGACCTCTTGAAGCACAAAGAGGCCGAGATTATGGAGGTCTGACGTACGTCAGACCTCCATGGTTTGCTGGATTCCGTGACCGCTCTCCGGGGCCCGAAGTCTCCTCGGCCTGCGCGCGCGGCGCTGCCGCGCCGGGCGCTCCGGCGATGAACGCGTCGGCTGAGGAGCGACGCCTCGCGACGGCCGGGATGCGCGCCTTCGGCGCATCGATCCCGGCCGTCCGAAAGCATCTGGCTTGACCGTACTGCCGTCCACTGATCTTGCCCGCGCGGTCGCGATCATCATGGACGGCAACGGCCGCTGGGCCGAGCAGCGCGGCCTGCCGATCGCCGAGGGGCACCGCGCCGGCACCCGCGCACTGCGCCGCACCGTCGAGGCGGCGATCGACCTCGGCGTCCGCTCGCTCGCCGTCTACGCCTTCTCCACCGAGAACTGGGCACGTCCGTCCGACGAGGTCGAGGACCTGATGGAGATCTTCGGCGAGACGATCGACCGCGAGCTCCCCGACCTCGCCGCGCAGGGCGTGCGCACGCGCTTCGTCGGCCGGCGCGACCGGGCGCCCGATGAGCTCCAGGCGAAGATGCGCGAGCTGGAGGACACCACCGCGGCCAACGACCGCCTGAACCTCTGGATCGCCTTCGACTACGGTGGCCGCGCCGAGCTCGTCGACGCGGCGCGGCGGCTGCTCGCCGACGGCGTCGGGCCCGCGGAGGTCGACGAGGAGCTGCTCCGCTCCCACCTCTACGCCCCCGAGATGCCGGACCCGGACCTGCTGATCCGCACGTCGGGGGAGCTGCGGATCTCGAACTTCTTCCTGTGGCAGCTCGCGTACGCCGAGCTCGTCTTCGTGGACACGCTCTGGCCGGACTTCGGCGAGGAGCAGCTCAGCTCGGCGCTCGAGGACTACGCACGCCGCCGCCGACGGTTCGGCGGCCGATGAGCTCGCTCGTCAACCGGATCGCGGTCTCGATCGTCGCCCTGCCGCTCGTCCTCGGGCTCGTCTACGCGGGCGGGTGGGCGCTGCTCGGGCTCGGGCTCGCCGTGGCCCTCGTCGCCGTCCACGAGTACGCGGAGCTCGTCCGGCCGCTGCGGCCGCTCGTGCTGGCCGCGTACCTCGGCGTGGGAGCGATGCTCGTCGGCGCCTCGCTGGGCGGCCTCCAGTGGCTGCTCGGCGGCTTCCTGGCCACGCTGCTGGTCGCGTTCGTGATGCAGGGGCTTGCAGGGACGAGCCAGCCGGCGACGGTCTCTGTCGGCTCGACCATGCTCGGCGCGGCCTGGATCGGGCTCGGCATCGGCCACGTGCTCCTGCTCCGGGACCTCGAGCTCGGCGTGCTGGCGATCTTCACGGTGCTGCTCGCCGTCTTCGCGGCCGACACGTTCGCCTTCTTCGGCGGGCGGCTAGTCGGCCGGCACCGGATGGCGCCGGTGATGTCGCCGCGCAAGACGTGGGAGGGCTTCGTGACCGGGACGACCGCGGCGGTCGCGGTCGCGTTCTTCGCCATCTACCCCGACCGGGACACCTTCCTGAACGTCTGGCAGTCGCTCGTGCTCGGGGCGGTGCTGGCGCTCGCCGCCGCGCTCGGCGACCTGTTCGAGTCGGCGATCAAGCGGGACATGGGCGCGAAGGACTCCGGCCGGCTGCTGGGCGCGCACGGCGGCATCCTCGACCGGCTCGACGGGCACCTCTTCGCGGCGCCCGCCGCGTACTACCTGATCGCCGGCTTCGGACACGCCTAGCCCCGGGGCTACCCTTCGCCGCGTGAAGCGGGTTGCTCTCCTCGGCGCAACGGGCTCGATCGGCCGGCAGGCGCTGGAAGTCGTCGCGGCGCACCCGGGCCTGGAGCTCGTGGCCGCCTCATCCGGCTCGCAGCCGATCGACGGGCTGGCGCCGCACACGCAGGTCGGCGGCGATCTGACCGAGCTGCTCGAGCGCGCCGAGCCCGACGTCGTCCTCAACGCGGTCGTTGGCTTCGCCGGCCTGCCCGCGACGCTCTGGGCGCTCGAGCGCGGCGTCATCCTCGCGCTCGCGAACAAGGAGAGCCTCGTCGCCGCCGGCGATCTCGCGCTCGCCGCCCGGGAGCGGGGAGGAGGGTTGCTGCTGCCGGTCGACAGCGAGCACTCGGCGGCCTTCCAGTGCCTCGAGGGCCGGCAGCCGGGCAGCGTCCGCAGCCTCGTGCTGACCGCCTCCGGAGGCCCGTTCCGGGGCCGCACGCGCGCCGAGCTCGAGCACGTGACCGTGGAGGAGGCGCTCGCGCACCCGACCTGGCGGATGGGGCCGAAGATCACGATCGACTCCGCCACGCTGGCGAACAAGGGCCTGGAGCTGATCGAGGCGCGCTTCCTGTTCGGCCTGCCCTTCGAGCGCGTCGAGGTGGTCGTCCACCCGACCTCGACCGTGCATGCGCTCGTCTGGTTCCGCGACGGCGCCGCGCTCGCCCATCTCGGCCACCCGGACATGCGCGTGCCCATCTCCTACGCGCTCACCTACCCGGAGCGGGCCGCCACGCCGATCGAGCCGCTCGACCTCGCGGCCGGGCTGACGCTCGAGTTCGAGGCCCCCGACCTGGAGACGTTCCCGATGCTCGCCCTCGCCCGCGAGGCGGGCGAGCGCGGCGGCACCTATCCCTGCGCGTACAACGCGGCCAACGAGGTCGCGGTCGCAGCCTTCCTCGAGGGCCGGCTGCCCTTCCTCGGGATCGCCGACGTCGTCGAGCGGGCCCTCTCGTCGGTGGACGGCGTCCCCGCCGGCGATCTCGGCGAGCTCGTCGAGGCGGACGCGGAAGCCCGCCGGGCCGCGGAGTCGATGCTGGAGCCCGTCGCGTGAATCACCCCACGAAATGCTTCGCATTCCGCGGGGGCCCCCAGTGAACCTGACGATCGCGATCCTCGGCCTCGCCGGCCTCGTCTTCGTCCACGAGCTCGGGCACTTCCTCGTCGCCCGCGCCGTCGGGATGTCGCCACGCCGCTTCTACATCGGCTTCCCGCCGCCGCTGGTACGCATCCGCCGCAAGGGGATCGAGTACGGGATCGGGGCGATCCCCCTCGGCGGCTACGTGAAGATCCCCGGCATGCACCGCCCGGCGCCGTCCGACCTGGACGCGCACCTCGCGCGCGCGGTCGAGGAGCAGCCGGCGCTGGCGAAGACCGTCGAGCGCGCGCGGGCCCCGCTGGAGGCCGGGGAGCTCGAGGCCGCCGCCCGCGTCCTGCCGGAGCTCGAGGCCGCGGTCGACCTCGCGTCGCTCTCGGAGGGGGCTCGAAGGACGGCGCGCCGGGGGCTGAACGAGGTACGCGACGGCCTCGGCGGCGACGCGTACTGGCGGCAGGCAACGTGGCGGAAGGTCGCGGTCATCTTCGCCGGCCCCGGGACGAACCTGCTCGTCGCGCTCGGGCTGTTCACGGCGCTCCTGATGCAGGACGCGTGGCAGATCGGCGTCCGGCTCCAGGCCGCCGACAACGCGGCCACGACCCGGATCGAGGAGGTGCTGGCCGACACGCCCGCGGAGGACGCCGGGCTGATGGCCGGCGACCGGATCGTCGCCGTCAACGGCACTCCGGTCTCCGCGCGCGGGCTGCTCGACCGGATCGGGGCCTCGGAGGGCCGGCCGCTCGAGCTGACCGTCCAGCGCGAGGGCGACACGCTCGTGACGCGGGTCGCCGCCGAGGAGCGCAGCGGGTTGTCCCCACCGGCTGCGGTCGCGCGCTCGGCCCAGATCACCTGGCACGTGACGAAGCAGATCGCCCTCTTCTTCCCACGCCTCGCGAAGGGCGAGGGCGCGAACGAGGTCTCGAGCCCGGTCGGGATCGCGCAGGTCTCGTCGGACGCGCTCGCCCAGGGCTTCGACGACTTCCTCTTCGTGCTCGGGCTGATCAGCCTCTCGCTCGCCCTGCTCAACCTGCTGCCGCTGCTGCCGCTCGACGGCGGCCACATCGCCTTCTCGCTGATCGAGGGGGTGCGCGGCCGGGCGCTCGGGCGCGAGCTCTACGAGCGCGTGTCGATGATCGGGATCGCCTTCGTGCTCGTGCTCTTCGTCATCGGGTTATCGAACGACGTTCGATAACCCGCCGGTGCCGTTGGCCCACCGTCCGCTTTGCCTGCGGGAGAGCGCGGTCTCCCGCAGGCGTCGTGACGCCTTGGCGTAGCGTCTCGACCCTGCGCGCGCGGGCTTCGCCCGGGCGCTCCGGGCAGGAGCGCCAGGCACGAGGGAATGACGCCTCGTGACGGCCGAGATGCGCGGCTTCGCCGCATCGATCTCGGCCGTCCGAGCGGGTCGTCACACGGGGTTACACTGAATCGGCCCATGGCGAGCCAGCGACAGATCTCGGTCGGCGGCGTCACGATCGGCGGCGGGGCACCAGTCGTCGTCCAGTCGATGACGCTGACGAAGACGCACGACGTCGAGGCGACGACGGCGCAGATCGCCGCGCTCGCCTCGGCCGGCTGCGAGATCGTCCGCGTGGCGGTGCCGAAGCTCGAGGACGCGGAGGCGCTCTCCCGGATCGTGCGCCTCTCGCCGCTCCCGGTGATCGCGGACATCCACTTCAACGCCAGCCTCGCCCTCAAGGCGATCGACCAGGGCGTCGCGGCCGTCCGCATCAACCCGGGCAACATCGGCGGCCCCGACAAGGTCGCGGAGGTGGTGAAGAAGGCGAAGGCGGCTGGGATCCCGATGCGGATCGGAGCCAACTCCGGCTCGCTCCCCAAGCACCTGAGCGAGCTCGCGCACAAGGACCAGGCCGAGGCGCTCGTCGAGGCGGCGCTCGAGGAGGTTCGGCTGCTCGAGCAGCTCGACTACCACGACTTCAAGATCTCCGTGAAGTCCAGCCACGTGCCGACGATGATCCGGGCCTACCGGATGCTCTCCGAGCGCGTCCCGTACCCGCTCCACCTGGGCGTAACGGAGGCGGGGACGCCGTTCTCGGGCGGCATCAAGAGCGCCGTCGGCATGGGCGCGCTGCTCGTGGACGGGATCGGCGACACGATCCGCGTGTCGCTCACCGCTGACCCGGTCGAAGAGGTCAAGGTCGCGTGGGAGATCCTCAAGTCGCTCGGACTGCGCGAGCGCGGGCCGATCATGATCGCCTGCCCCTCGTGCGGCCGCGACAACGTCGGCGTCCAGACGCTCGCGGAGAAGGTCGAGGAGCGGCTGCGGGCGTACCCGCAGCACTTCGAGGTCGCGGTGCTCGGCTGCGCGGTGAACGGGCCGGGGGAGGCGGGCGACGCCGACTTCGGAATCGCCGGTGGCCGCGACGTCGGCTTCGTCTACGCGCACGGCCGCGTCCTGAAGAAGGTCTCGTCCGACATCCTCATCGACGAGCTCTTCCACGAGATCGACCGCTGGATCGAGGACGGCATGCACCGTCCGAAGCGCCTCAAGATGGCCAAGCCGGCGGCGCTGGCGATGGCCGAGGCATCCCTGATCCCGCTCGACGGACCCGTCCGGTAACACCGTTGAGCTTCTGGGTTGCGAGCACCAAGCCAGGGGCCGCACTCGCCCGTGGCCAAGGCAAGCCGCCTTGGCGAGGGCGAGGGTGGACACTGGCGCCGTGTGATCGCGGGCCAGAAGCCGACATGTGTTGCCGGACGGGCCGTTAGCCTGCCCTGGCAACGATGATCGCCCGGGCCTCCCAGCTCTTTCTCCCGACCCTGCGTGAGCCCCCGGCCGACGCAGAGGCCGCGAGCCACAAGCTGCTCGTCCGCGGCGGGTTCATCCGCCAGCTCTCCGCAGGCGTGTGGACGTACCTGCCGCTCGGCTGGCGCGTCCACCGCAAGGTCGAGCAGATCATCCGCGAGGAGATGGAGCGGATCGGCTCCCAGGAGATGCTCGGGCCGGTGCTGACGCCGGCGGAGCTCTGGAAGGCGACCGGCCGCTACACGCTGCCCGTCGTCTTCAAGCTCCAGGACCGCGCCGGCCGCGAGTTCGTGCTGCCGATGACGCACGAGGAGACCTTCACGTTCCACGCGCGCGAGCTGCGGAGCTACAAGGAGCTTCCCCAGGCCTGGTTCCACTTCGGCACCAAGGAGCGGGACGAGCCGCGTCCGCGCGGCGCGCTACTGCGGGTGCGGGAGTTCATCATGAAGGACTCGTACTCGTTCGACCGCGACGAGGCCGGATTGGACGAGAGCTTCGGCAAGCACCGGGGGGCGTACCACCGCATCTTCGACCGCTGCGGGCTCGAGGTCTACGAGGTCGAGGCGGAGTCGGGCGAGATGGGCGGCAGTGAGAGTCAGGACTTTCTCGCGCCGGCGGAGTCCGGCGAGAACGAGCTCGTCCGCTGCGAGAACGGCGACTACGCGGCCGACGTCGAGGCGGCGCGCGGGATCCCGCGGCCGCCCGAGCTCCCGCCTCCGCTCGACGCGCCCGAGGAGATCGAGACTCCCGGCGTCGCGACGATCGACGCGCTCGCCGAGCTGCTCGGCATCGACCCGGCGGCGACCTCCAAGGCGATGCCCGTCGTCAAGCCCGACGGCACGCTGGTGCTCGCGCTCGTCCGCGGCGACGACCGGCTCAACGAGGCGAAGCTGATGGGCGCGCTCGGCAGCGCCTTCCGGCCCGCCGAGGACGACGAGATCCGGGCGGCCTTCGGCGCGGGCGGCGGCTCGCTCGGCCCGGTGGGGGTGGACGTCGAGGTCGTCGCCGACGAGGCGCTCCGCGAGGGGCAGTTCGTCGCGGGCGCGAACCGCGACGGCCGGCACCTGAGGGGCGTCGAGGCGGGCCGCGACTACCAGCCGCGCTTCGCCGATATCCGCGAGTTCCAGGAAGGCGACACGTGTCCTACCTGCAGGGGCCGCCTGACGGTGCAGACGGCGATCGAGCTCGGTCACATCTTCAAGCTCGGCACGTACTACTCGACGCCGCTGGGCGCGACGTTCCTCGACGAGGACGGCACGGAGAAGCCGATCGTGATGGGCAGCTACGGGATCGGCCTGGGACGGACGATCGCTGCGGTCGTGGAGCAGCGGCACGACGAGCACGGGATCTCGTGGCCGGAGAGCATTGCCCCGTACGACGTGCACGTCGTCGTCCTGCCGGGGCTCGAGGCAAAGGGCGTGGAGGTGGGGGCGGCGCTCGACGCGGCGGGCAAGGACGTGCTGCTCGACGATCGGGACCAACGGGCGGGAGAGAAGTTCGCCGACGCCGACCTGATCGGCTGCCCCTGGCGGGTGACCGTGGGGAAGAAGACGCTGGAGGACGGCGCGGTCGATCTGCGCCGCCGGGAGAGCGGCGAGGAGCGACGCGTCCCGATCGCGGACCTGGGAGGATCCGTCTGATGCCGCGGCGGAGGAAGTTCAGCGACGCGCCGCTGGGTCCGACGGTCGAACGCCTGATGACGGAGAACGGCGCGACCTATCGGGGGCTGGCGGAGGCGACGGGCCTCTCGGCCGGCTACCTCAACCACATCGTCCACGGCAACCGGCCGGTGCCGTCGAACGAGGTCGTCGAGCGGCTCGCCAAGGCGCTCGGGGTCGACGCCGCGCACTTCCGCGAGTACCGCCTCCGCGCGATCGTCGAGCGCCTCGAGGCCGAGCCGGTGCTGATCGACCGGCTCTACAAGCGGCTCGCCTGAGCGGCTACATTGCCCCTCTACGGGGCGTGGCGCAGCCTGGTTAGCGCGCTAGTCTGGGGGACTAGAGGTCCCCGGTTCGAATCCGGGCGCCCCGACCATTGAAAAGCCCCGCGTAAGGCGGGGCTTTTCAGATCGTGCCGACCTTGCCGCTGGTCCTCGGAAGGTCCTCAAACCTCCGAGGCGGCCGCGTGGCGGGCGGCGAGGAAGCCATCGAGCGCCGCGCGAGCGCGATCGAGCGAGTCGGGCAGTAGATGACCGTAGGTGCGGTCGATCTGCTTGACGGACGTGCCCATGAAGCGCGCGAGCTCGAAGAGACTCACGCCCGCGGCGATCGAGAACGCCGCGAAGGTGTGCCGGAGCGCGTAGGGCCCTCGGTGCGCGAGCCCGGCCGCCCGGAGCGCCGGCGCCCACTCGTCCCGCCGCCACTCGGTGAGGTTGAGCGGCCGCTTGGGATCCGACCGTGATCCGCTCGCTCAAAGGCGACCTCCGCCTCAAGTCGTCGATCGCCCCCGACGGCAACCGCACCTCGAGCATCAACGGCGCGACCGTCGACCTCCGCGGCTACGGCTCCGCGCTCGCGATCGTCCACGCCGCCGCGATCACCGACGGCACGCACACCCCGAAGCTCCAGGAGAGCTCCGACGACTCGAGCTGGAGCGACGTCGCCGCCGCCGACCTCGACGGCTCGTTCGTCGCCCTCGAAACCAACCTCGTCCAGCACGTCGCCTACAAGGGCACCAAGCGGTACATCCGCCTGGTGGTCACCGTCACCGGCTCGCCGGGGACCGGTGGCAAGTTCTCGGCCGGCGTCTTGGTCTCGCACCCCGGCCACTTCCCGATCGCCTGACGTGTCTGGACGGGAAGCCCTCGCTCCCCGCGTCACCCGCCAAACGGGTCCGTCTCGCCCGCGTTCATCGGGGTGGCGCGGGAGCCGAGGCCTCGACCAGCCGAGGGTCGCCAGGTGAGGCTTCACTACACCGTCCGCGCGCCACGCAGCGCGAGCGCCGAGCAGCTCGCTGCTCGCGTCCAGAGCCTCGGCCCGCAGATCCAGCACGACCTCGCGAGCGAGTTGCTCGCCGCGCTCACCGGCCGACAGGCGGGCGGCCTGAGCCCGGCTGGACGGCGCCAGGGAACGCGCGTCTCCGGGCCGTCATTCAAGATCCGGGTCGGGACGCGGCCAGCCAGGCCAGGCGAGAGGGGCCGGCGGATCTTCTAGCCACGAGTTGCGCGCGCGGTTGGCTCAGGACGAGTCGGGCTCGCCGAGGAGATGCCGGCTTCCCTCGGGCCAGGAACCGAGAATCGCCTGGATGATCGCGGCGGCGTCATCGGGGGCGTTCGCCGCATCGCCGCGCATGAGCCGCGCGTACGGGGACGGGGCCTCCGGGTCAGGTGAGTACCCGCGCTCCTTCAAGTGAACAAGGTCGTCGCGGAGCGTCTTGAGAGCTACGAACCTAGCCCATAGCTTGGCGTCGCCGGCGATGGCGTTGCGATCGGCCAGGCGCGGCACGGCCTTCTTCAGCTTGTCCTCGATGCTCAGCTGCCGGGCCATGTCGTCGCGAGCGATCTCCTGACGACCGACCTTGATCGTCTCGGTCGCGGGTAGGCGCTCGAGCTCCTCGTTCGCGTACGCCTCGATCGCCGCGAAGGCCAGGACGACTGCAGCAGACAGGTACGCCAGAGCGTCGTTGGCTGCGACCTCGTCCTGTGCGACCTGCCCGTCGGCGAATGGCGTGAGGCTCTTCCACGTGCGTCGCCGGGCCCGTTCCCCGCGGTCGCGGAATGTACGAGCGACGTCGATAAGGAGCACCCAGGCGAACGGCGAGGGGAAGTAGACGAGATCGCCGGACTCAGTGCGGAGCGGCTGCATGTGAATCAGCCGTTCCGGCGAGGCGTACTGGACGCCGTTCTCGCCGAGAGCCCGCGTCTGGCGGGTCCGCGTGTCCGCGCGCTGTCGCGGCTGGGTCCGCTTGCGCGGCTTCCCACCTTTCCGCTGCTTTCGGCTTCGGGCCACGCAGCCCAGCTTGGACGTCGACGCGGACAGACCGGCTCGCAGACGGGGGTAGTCGTCTGCGAGCGAGCGAGCCCGGCTGCCCCGCGCCCAGCCACCCGCGTGATTCATCCATCCACGGACGAATGCGCGAACCCGCATGCGCAAACGGTTTGCGGGGCGGGGCGCTGAATCGTCCAGCGGAAGGCTCGAATCGACCATAACAAGCTGCAATGCGTGCAAGGAGGCCCGCGAGTCCCTGGTCCGGCGATTTAGAACAGCCCTGCAAATCCGGAGGGGTTTTCAGCCGCGAGGGGGCACGTAGGGGGGCACCACCCGGACAGTGATGAGCCCTTTCGCTTCGAGATAGGCGTTCCAAGCCTCCCAGCAGTCGACCGCGAGGGCGTAGGCGTCAAGCGTTTGGTCGCCGGCCGACACCTCGAATTGCGCGCTGACCATGATGCCGCCCGGCTCGACCCTCCCCTTAAAGCGGGTCGTTGCCAAGCTCGGCGTGCCCTCGGCATGTCGGCGAGATCGCGTCAACGTCAGATGCTTCGAACCGTTTGCCAGGTCCGCGCAAAGGGCGAGGCTCGGTGTGCGCGAGATGAACTTCTCGACGTCAGCCGCAGCGGACGCAGAAGCGGGATCGTTGAGAAGCCAGTCCTTCAGGTGGTAGCAGTTCTGAAAGAAGGCGTAGACCTCGTCCGCGAGCACTGGCTGGACGTGCATCAGGCGCCCCCGATACGTCTCGGCCATGCGGGCAAGCCATCGGCCGACGCGGTGGTACTGCTCCTCCCATCCCCCTGGCTTGGCAGGCCAGGTTGTTGCCGAAAAACGGTCACTCACAACAGCGCCTCGTAGGCGAGCTCGCCGATCCGCGCCCACGGCATCCCGGCCAGGTGGAGAACCAGCGAGGCCACCCTAGCCCGGCGTGATCTCCAGCCCAGGGCAGTCGGGACATTCACTCTCGAGAGCAGCGAGTGAGCGCTCGAAGTGCTCGATCGCCTCGTCGTACTCGCCACTCCCTGCGAGCCGGCGGCCCTCGCGGAAGTCGTCGAGCGCGACCTGCGGCACCGGCTCGGCGGGCCGCGCCACGGCGAACGCAGCGATGCTCGCCCGCGTGTCGGCCTGCAGGGCGAGCGCGAAACTCTGGCGCTCGTTGCGGTGAGCAGTCGGCTTCCCGACGAGTTGCCACGAGAGCCACGCCACGATGATCGCGATGAGGATCGCTCCAATGGAGCGATCGGCCTCAGCGCCGACCTTCCGCCACACCGACCGCCTCCTCGTTGTAGGTGCCCGTCTCGTCGATCTGTGCCACGCGCGTCGTGCCCATCATCCGCCGTCCGCACAAGGTCCGCAAACGCCCGCGGGCGGCCTCATGGAGAGCCGCGGCCTAGAGCCGCTCGTCGAGTACGAACCTGCTGCAAATGCGACAGTTCTCGTAAGCGTTCAGGTGCCCTCCGCTGGTTCAGGCGAGCGCGGGGATGGGGTCGCCT
>JBBDQR010000022.1:0-1316 GCA_040905885.1 Gaiellaceae bacterium
TCGCCGACGAGCGGGTGGACGAGCAGCCCGTCGACGGTCTCGAGCGCGACCTTCGTCAGGTACTCGTGGGCCCGGTGGATCGGGTTCCGGGTCTGGAAGCCGACCACGCGCCGCCAGCCGCGCTCGGCGAAGGCGGCCCGCGTCTCGGCGGGATCCTTGGCCAGCTCCGCGAACTCGGGCACCGGCCGGTCGAACACCGTCACGCGGCCCGCGAGGTAGAGGGGATGCTGCGCGTAGAGGCGCGCGACACCGGGATGCGCCTCGTCGGCTGTGCGGAAGCAGCGCTCGGCCTCCCGGGTCTTGTCGTACTCGTAGACCTCGTCCACCTCGAGGACTGCCAGCAGGTTGCCGGCCTCGTCCGCGAGCGCGACCCGGTCTCCGTTCGGCGCCGAGGGAACGGCAAGGCAGACGGGCAGCGCCCAGACAAGCCCGTTCGCGAGCCGCAGCTCGTCGACGACGCGCTCGTAGTCCTCGCGGCCCATGAAGCCCTCGAGCGGCGAGAGTGCGCCCGAGGCGATCAGGTCCAGGTCGGAGACCTCGCGCGACGCGAGCGTCACCTGCTCGAGGTTCTCGACCCCGCCGGGCCGCTCGCCGGTGCGGTCGACGAGCGAGCCGCCGTGCGGCTTGATCAGCCGCTCCGTCGCGACCGCCATCACCGGGGCCCCACGGAATGCGGAGCATTTCGTGGGGATCTCACGCCTCGACCCCGGCCGGGAGGAGACCGAGCTCCTCCAGCCGCCCGAGCACGATCCGCGCGCTCTCCGCCTCGTCGTGCTGCTCGGTGTCGAGCACGATCTCCGCCGCGGAGGGCTCCTCGTAGGGATCATCCACGCCCGTGAAGCCCGTGATCTCGCCGGCGAACGCCTTCTCGTAGAGGCCCTTGACGTCGCGGCGCGCGCACTCCTCGACCGACGCCTTCACGTACACCTCGACGAACGGCGCCCACTCCTCGACCGTCGCGCGGGCCTTCCGGCGAGTCTCCTCGTAAGGGGAGATCGCGGCGCAGATGACGGCGGCGCCGTGGCGCGCGAGGCGCGAGGCGACCCAGCCGATCCGCTCGATGTTCGTGTCCCGGTCCTCCTTCGAGAAGCCGAGCCCCTTCGAGAGGTGCGTGCGGACGGTGTCGCCGTCGAGGTACTCGACGATGGCGCCGCGCTCCTCGAGGGCGGGCCCGACCAGGTGCGCGATCGTGGACTTGCCGGAGCCCGAGAGCCCGGTGAACCAGAGTACGAAGCCGCCTTCGCGGCGGCGCTCGGACTCGGGGTGCTCATGGGCGTAGATAAACACGGGGGGGGGGGGGGGGGGGGGGGGGGGGG
>JBBDQR010000022.1:1326-1800 GCA_040905885.1 Gaiellaceae bacterium
ATATAAACACGGGGCAACCCATGGTTCCCCCGTGGGCCCCCTCCTTAGAAACAGGGTTCTGCTCGCTCACTTGTCTCCTTCTTCGTGGATGCCGCACTCGAGCTTGTCGGAGCCGGCCCACCTGCCCGCCCGCTCCTCCTCGTCGGGACGCGTGGGGCGGGTGCAGGGAATGCAGCCGATCGAACGGTAGCCGGTGTCGTGTAGCGGGTTGTAGGGGATCTCGTTCACCTCGACGTAGGCCCAGACGCGCTTCTCGTCCCAGTCGGCGAGCGGGTGGATCTTCCAGACGCCGTAACGCTCCGACCATTCGACCTTCGGCGTGCCGGCGCGCGAGGGCGACTGGTCGCGGCGGATGCCGGAGATCCAGGCGTCGTAGGGCCGCAGCGCGTCGATCAGGGGCTCGACCTTGCGGATGTGACAGCAGCGGTCGGGGTTCGACTCCCAGAGGTTCGGCCCCTCGCGCTTGTGCTGCTC
>JBBDQR010000023.1:0-10877 GCA_040905885.1 Gaiellaceae bacterium
TGGAACCCAGATGAGCCGCACCCGTCGGCACATCTCGGAGGCTGTCCACCCTAGACCGCGATCTCGAACTCGCGCAGCACGTCGTTCAGGCTCGTCTTCAGGTCGGTCGAGGCGCTGCGCTGGCCGACGATCAGCGCGCACGAGAGCTGGTACGTCCCCGAAGCGAACTCCTTCGCACGGGCGCCGGGCAGAACGACCGCCCCGGGCGGCACCTCGCCGCGGTACTCGACCGGCTTCGGGCCCGTCACGTCGATCACCGGCACGGAGGCGGAGAGGACGACGTGCGGGCCGATCACCGCCCGCTCGCCCACGACCACGCCCTCGACGACCACTGCGCGTGAGCCGATGAAGGCGCCGTCCTCGACGATCACCGGCCGCGCCTGCGGCGGCTCCAGCACGCCGCCGATCCCCACGCCGCCGGCGAGATGGACGTCGGCGCCGATCTGCGCGCACGAGCCGACCGTCGCCCAGGTGTCGACCATCGTCCGCGGCCCGACCCAGGCGCCGATGTTGACGTAGCTCGGCATCAGCACGACCCCCTCGGCGAGGTAGGAGCCGTAGCGCGCGACCGCAGGCGGGACGATCCGGACTCCGTCCTCCGGGCGCACGCGCTTCAGCGGCACCTTGTCCATGTACGTGTAGGGGCCGAGCTCGATCGGCTCGACCTTGCGTACGCGGAAGTACTCGAGGATCGCCTCCTTCGCCTCGGTGTCGACCACCCAGGCGCCGTCGCGCTTCTCGGCCACGCGACGCTCGCCGCGGTCGAGCGCGTCGATGATCGCCTCCACGTCCATGTCTTTGGGGCCCCCAGGAAATGCGCCAGCATTTTCTGGGGTCACTAGAGGACCTCCTCGAGGATCGCCGCCGCCCGCTCGCAGTCTTCCACGCTCGGCACGAGCGCGAAGCGGACGTAGCCCTCGCCGGCGGCGCCGAGATAGGCGCCGGGCGCGACGACGACGCCGTGCTCGAGCAGGCGGCCGGCGAACGACTCGGACGTCTCGCCGGCGGGGACGGCCACCCAGAGGTACATCGTCGCCGCGCTGCCCGCGATTCGCACGCCCTTCCGCTCCAGCGCGCCTGCGACGAGCTCCCGCTTCCGGCGGTACCGCTCTCGCGTCTCCTCGACATGCGCCTCGTCGCCCCAGGCCGCGATCGACGCCAGCTGGACGAACTCCTGCGGGGCGGTGCCGACGGTCGGCCGGAAGGCGCGCAGCGCCGCGATCAGCTCCGGGTCGCCCGCGGCGAAGCCCGACCGGTAACCGGTCATCGAGGAGCGCTTGCTCAGCGTGTTGAAGACGAGCACGTTCGTCCGGTCGGCGAGCTGGAGCGCGGAGGGGGGAGGGGACTCGAACCAGAGCTCGCTGTAGGCCTCGTCGGAGGCGAGCAGGAACCCGTGCCGGCGCGCGAGCTCGCCGAGCCGCCCGTAGAACTCGAGCGTCGCCACGGCGGCGGTGGGGTTGTTCGGGTAGTTGACCCAGAAGACGGCGAGGCGGTCCCAGAAGTCGACCGCGTCGAGGTCCGGCAGGAACTCGTTCTCCTCCAGGAGCGGCACGGTCACGACTTCGCCGCCGGCGAACAGCGCTCCCCGCTCGTAGACCGGGTACCCCGGATCGGGGACGGCGATCAGGCGCCGGTCGCCGACGACGACCTGCGCCAGGCCGAAGATCGCCTCCTTGCTGCCGAGCGTCGGGATGATCTCCGTCTCGGGGTCGAGCGCGGCGTCGAAGCGCCTGCGCGCCCAGCCGGCGATCGCCTCGCGCAGCTCGGGCAGCCCCTGCGCGAGCGGGTAACGGGACGAGTCGCCGAGCGCGGCCGCAAGCGCGTCCCGGACGAGCCGCGGGGTGGGCTCGCGCGGGTCGCCGACGCCGAAGTCGATGATCTCGATCCCCCGCGCGACGGCGGCGCGCTTCGCCTCCTCCAGGCGGACGAACGGGTAGGCCGCGAGCGACGAGAGCAGGGGGGAGAGCGGCGCCATCAGGCGCTGACGAACCGGCGAAGGGTCTCGAAGGCCGAGACGAGGGCCGCGATCTCGATCTGCTCGTCCCGCTTGTGGGCGTACCGCGTCGCGCCGGGGCCGAAGTTGACGGCGTCGATGCCGCGGCTGTTGAACTCGGCGACGGGCGTCCACGCCGTGGGGCTCACGACCTCGACGAACTCGAGGCCAGACAGCTCGACACGGCGCGGCTCGTAGCGCCGGTGGACGAGCTCGAAGGGCGGCGGGACGAGCCCCGCCGCGTGCTCGACGATCGGGCTCTCCTCGCGGCTGACCGACGGGATGTCGACCAGCTCCAAGGTGCGCCGTGCTAACCGCTCGGCCAGGGCGTCCATTGGAGCCGATCGTATCGGCGGGCATAATCCACCCGTGACCCATCGCCAGCCCGATCCCGCTCCCGGCGCGGAGCCGGAGCGAGGATTCGTCGTCGCGGTCCTCCGGCAGGGAGACGACGGCCCCGAGGAGCTGGCGGAGCTGACCGAGCTCGCCCGGACCGCGGGCGTCGAGCCCGTTGCCGAGCTCGTCCAGCAGCGGACGCAGCCCGATCCGCGCACCTACGTCGGCAAGGGGAAGCTGGCGGAGCTGAAGGACGCCTACGCGGCCTCGGACGCAGACGTGCTGATCGTGGACGGCGAGCTGTCGCCCAGCCAGCAACGGACGCTCGAGGACGGGCTCCAGGCGCGGGTCGTCGACCGCACCCAGCTGATCCTCGACATCTTCGCCCAGCACGCGCGCAGCGCCGAGGGGAAGCTCCAGGTCGAGCTGGCCCAGCTCGAGTACAACCTGCCGCGGATGCGGGGCATGTGGCAGCACCTCGAGCGCCTCGGCGGCGGCGTCGGCACTCGCGGCCCCGGCGAGTCGCAGCTCGAGACCGACCGGCGGCTGGCCCGCCGGCGCGTCGGCCTGCTCCGCGGGCGGCTGGGAGAGCTCCGCGGGCAGCGCGAGACGCGGCGGAAGGAGCGGCGCCGGAGCGCCGTCCCCACGGTCGCGCTGGCCGGCTACACGAACGTGGGCAAGTCGACGCTGCTCAACGCGCTCACGGGCGCCGAGGTGTCCGTCCACAACCGCCTCTTCGAGACGCTTGACCCGACCACGCGCGGCTTCGAGCAGGAGGGCCGGCGCTATCTCGTCACCGACACGGTCGGCTTCATCCGGCGGCTGCCGCACGAGCTCGTCGAGGGCTTCGCCGCGACGCTCGAGGAGACCCTCGTGGCCGACCTCGTCCTCCACGTCGCCGACGCCTCGGCGCCGGAGGAGCGGCTCGAGCAGATGATCGACGCGGTCGAGGACGTCCTCCACGAGATCGGCGCCGACGCGGTCCCGAGGCAGCTCGTCCTGAACAAGATCGACGCCGTCGACGCGCTCGGCCGACGGCGGCTCCGGAACGCGTTCCCGAGCGCGATCCTCGTCTCGGCGGCGACGGGCGAGGGGCTCGACGAGCTGCGGGCCCGCATCGCCGATCACTTCGCCGAGCGGTTCGAGCCGGTGCGGCTGCTCGTGCCCTACGAGGAGGGGGAGAAGCTCTCCCAGCTCTACGCGCTCGGCGCTCCGATCGAGGAGCGGCGCGACCTCCCAGAGGGCGTGCTCGTCGTCGCCCGCCTCCCGCGCGCCGAGATCCGGCGCTTCGCTCCCTACCTCGTCGCCGAGGCGGGCAGCGAGGCCGCGCCCGCACGTTGACGAGCCTGCCCGTGCGCAGGCTGCGGCCGGAGGCGGTGCTGCCGAGCCGGGCCTACGACGGCGATGCCGGGCTCGACCTCTCCGCCGCCGACGCCGTCGTGCTCGGCCCGGGGGAGCGGGCCGTGATCGGGACGGGGCTCGCTGTCGCCGTCCCCGAGGGCCACGCGGCCTTCGTGCAGCCCCGGTCGGGGCTCGCGGCGCGCCACGGGATCACGATCGTGAACGCGCCCGGGCTCGTGGACTCCGGCTACCGAGGCGAGGTGAAGGTCGTGCTCCTCAACACCGGCGACGAGCCGTTCGCGGTCGAGCCGGGGATGCGGATCGCGCAGCTGGTGGTGCTCCCGGTCGTCCCCGCGGAGCCGGTCGAGGTGGACGAGCTTCCCGGCAGCGAGCGCGGGGAGCGCGGCCACGGCTCCTCCGGGAGCTGATGACCGAGCCGCGGATCAGGGTCTCGGCGATCCTGCGCTGGCGCGGGCGCGTGCTCCTGATCCGGCACGAGAAGAGCGCGCAGGAGGTCTGGCTGCTGCCGGGCGGGGGCGTGCACCTGGGGGAGAGCCTGACGCGGGCGCTCCAGCGCGAGCTCGTGGAGGAGCTCGGGCTGTTCGCGCAGGGCGACGAGCTACCGGTCGAGGGCCCGGTCGCGCTCGTCGACTCGATCGCTCCCCGGCGGAAGCTCGTGCCCGAGAAGCACGTCGTCCACGTCATCTTCGCCGGCCAGCTGCCGGAGAGCTCCCTCGAGGCGGTGGCGTCGCGGGACGCCGCCGTTCGCGGCCACCGGCTGTTCGAGATGGACGAGCTGGACGGGATCGTCCTGCATCCGCCGATCAAGCGGTTCCTCCAGCGCTGGCGGCCGGGCGACCCGACGGTCTACCTCGGCGCCCTCTGGGCCCCCTAGAACCGCCCGCCGCGCTGGCGGGCCCTGGCGGCGGCGAGCTCGTGGGCGCGCCGCTCGAGCTCGTCGGGCAGGGGCTCCAGCTCGGGCGGCTCCCCGAGCCGGTGCGCGAGCGCCCGGGCGAGGATCCAGTCGGCGAACCACGGATTGCGCGGGAGCAGCGGCCCGTGCAGGTAGGTGCCGACTGCGCGACCGACGCGGCAGCCCTCGAAGCCGGAACGGCCGTCGTTGCCGAACCCATGCACGACCCGGCCGAGCGGCTCGGCTCCCTCGTCCAGGAGGGTGCGGCCGGCGTGGTTCTCGAAGCCCGCGAGCGTGCGCGTAACGCCGGGCTCCAGCTCGCACTCGAGCAGGACGTCCCCGATCATGCGCCGCTCGCCGGCGACCGTCTCGAGCGGGAAGATGCCCGCCCCCGGCAGGTCGGCGCCCGTCCGGTCGCGGTAGAAGCGGCCGAGCAGCTGGTAGCCGCCGCACACCGCGAGCAGCGCGGCGCCCCCGTCGAGGGCCGCCGTCATTTCGTCCGCGCGGGCGGCGAGATCGGGCGCGACGAGGGCCTGCTCGCGGTCCTGCCCTCCGCCGACGTAGAGCAGGTCGTGCTCTCCGGGGAAGAGCGGGTCGCGGAGGCTCACGGGACGGACGTCGAGCTCGTGGCCGCGCCGGGCGGCGCGCCACGAGAGCACGGCCATGTTGCCGCGGTCGGCGTAGATGTTGAGGTAGTCGGGATAGAGGTGGCCGACGACGATCTTCATGCCGCCTCCTCCCAGTACGGCCGCACGTAGCCGCGCTCGCTGACGATCTTCCGGAGCGCGAGCATCGCCGTGTAGGTGGGGAGGACGACCAGCTCGCCGCCCTCGGGCGTCAGCTCGAGCCCGCGGTCGAGGGCGCGGCCGAGCTCGGGGACGACCTCGACGGCCTCGCCGGCCATGCCCGCGTACGTGAAGCGCAGCGCCAGCTCCGGCGCCCGGTCGCCCGAGGCGACGAGCCGGTCGAGGCCGTCGATCAGCGGCTCGAAGTCGACGTCCCAGATCCAGGAGACGTCCTGGCCGTCGGCGATCGCGTCGTTGAGGGCGACGACCGCGACGCGGGGTGGACCGGCGGCGACGAGCGTCCGCACCGCCTCGTTCGCGCCGGCGGGATTCTTGATCAGCAGGACGAGGAGGCCCTTGCCGCCGACGGCGATCCGCTCCGCCCGCCCGAAGGCGGCGCTGAAGCGGCCGAGGCCCGCGACGATCTCGTCCGCGGAGGCGCCGAGCTCGCGGGCGAGCGCGGCGGCGGCGACCGCGTTGTAGACGTTGTACAGCCCGGGCAGCCCGAGCTCCACGCGGCGGCTCTCGGCGCCGAGTGCGAGCTCGCACGTCGCCCGCTCGAGCCCCTCGAGCACAATCGAGCGCGCGACCACGTCGAGCGGAGGCCGGGCGTGCCCGCAGCGCGGGCAGCGGTAGTCGCCGAGGTGCCCGACGTAGGCGGCCGCGTACTCGTACGGCGTCCCGCAGCGCACGCAGTACTTCGAGTCGGCGGCGTGCTGGAGCGCCGGCCGCGCCTGCGCCGGGTCGTCTAGCCCGAAGGTGACGGCGCGGGCGGCGGTGGCGGCGAGCTCGCCCACGACTGGATCGTCCCCGTTCACGACGGCGGTCGTCTGCGGCCCGAGGACGCGCACGACGTCGCGCCAGCGGCCGGCCACGAGCTCGAGCTCCCCGTAGCGGTCGAGCTGATCGCGGAAGAGGTTGCCCAGGCAAAGGACGCGCGGCCGCACGCGGCGCGCGACCTCCGGCAGCGCGCCCTCGTCGACCTCGAACAGCCCGAGCTCGGCGCCGCGCGAGTCGAGCAGGGTGGAGGCGACGCCGCTGATCAGGTTCGCACCCGAGCGGTTGTGGGCGAGCCGCAGCCTGGGGCGGAGGATCTCCGCCGTCATCGCTGCCGTGGTCGTCTTGCCGTTGGTGGCGGAGATGATCGCCGTGCCGAGCGGCAGGCGCGCCGCGAGCCTGTCGATCGCGCCCGGATCGAGCTTGGAGAGCAGCTTCCCCGGGATGGTCGTGCCGCCGCCCGTGCCGGCCAGCCGCGAGAGCCCGGCGGTGGCCCGCGCGGCCGCGATCTCGAGCGAGAGGGGGATGCCGAGGCGCATCCTCCGAGCGTACCCCGATCGGGGGAACCCGAGGAGCTACCCCGGCCGGGGGATTCGCCGCCACCTCAAGCCGCTCTACCGTGCGGCCGATAGGCCCTTGGTGAGTGCGTTCGCCCCGGAGGACGCTGCGGTCACGTGACCACCCTCCCCACAGAGATCCACGCGCCGCCGGCGCCCGGAAAGGGGTCGAGTGGCCTCACGCGCTCCGCGGCCCTCTATCTCGCCCTGCTGGGCGCGGTCACGCTCGCCGCGACGGCTCCGTTCTACAGCCAGCTGCTGAACGGGCCCGACGTCAGGGACTGGGAGCGGTTCGCCGCGCTGGCCGCCGGAGCGGCGCTGGCACAGCTCTTCGTCGTCCGCTCCCCGCGGAACCAGTCGTACCACACCTCGTACGCGTTCTTCGTCGCCTCGGCGCTGCTGCTCCCGCCCGAGCTGATCATCCTGGTCGGCCTGGTCGCGAACGTGCCGGAGTGGCTGAAGGAGCGCTACCCCTGGTACATCCAGAGCTTCAACATCTTCAACTTCACGCTGAACATGCTCGGCGCGTGGGGCGCGTTCACCCTGGTCAGCGAGCACAGCGGCCTGGGAAGCGAGGTCGGGTTCGCGCTGGGCGGGCTGGCCGCCTGCGGCGTCTTCGTCCTCCTGAACCACGTCGTGCTCGCGACGATGCTCCGGCTCGCCCGCGGCCACTCGCTTCGCGAGACGGGCCTGTTCACCGCCGAGAGCTTCACGATCGAGCTCGTGCTGACGGCGCTGGGCGTCGTCCTCGCCACCTTCTGGCTCGAGAATCCGTGGCTCATCCCGCTGGCGCTGAGCCCGCTGCTCGTCGTCCACCGCTCGCTCTCGGTGCCGGCGCTCGAGGCCGAGGCGCGCGTCGACGCGAAGACCGGCCTCTTCAACGCCCGCCACTTCGCCAACGCGCTCGAGGAGGAGCTCGCGCGCGCGGTCCGGTTCAACCGGCCGCTGTCGCTGATCATGGCCGACCTCGATCTCCTCCGCGACATCAACAACAGCTACGGGCACCTCGCCGGCGACGCCGTCCTCCAGGGGATCGCGGAGAACTTCCGGCAGCAGCTCCGGCACTACGACGTCCCCGCCCGGTTCGGGGGAGAGGAGTTCGCGATCCTGCTCCCCGAGACGACCGCCGACCAGGCGCTCGAGATCGCCGAGCGGATCAGGCGCTCCGTTGCGGCCCGGCAGTTCGAGGTGGAGACGTCCAGCGAGCCGATCGGCGTCACGGTTTCGATCGGCGTCGCGAGCTTCCCGCAGGACGCAACCGACGCGAACGAGCTCATCCACCAGGCCGACCTGGCCGTGTACCGCGCGAAGCTGCAGGGGCGCAACCGCGTGCTGGGCGTGAGCGCCGAGCCGCTGCTGATCCCGGCCGACCGCAGCCCGCGGCTGATGGCGGTCGTCCCCGAGGACGGGGACCATCGCGAGCCGCTGCCCGGCGCGCCCGAGGTCATGCCCCCCTCCGAGCGCCGCGCGCATCCCCGCCCGCACGCCCTCCACGGGCCGCGCTTCCTCGCGCTGTCGCGAGGCCTGGCGTCGCTCGTCGCGATGATCGGGATCGCGGGCGCCGCCGCCGGCACGCTCGCCGTCGTCTTCGGCACGTCCACGGACTGGATCGGGCTGATCGCAGTCGTCGCGCTCGTGGGCGCGAGCCAGGCGCTGACCGTGTCCGCGGGCGAGTGGTCGATCTCCGTCTCCGCAGTCGGCGCGCTCGCCGGCGTGGCCATGTTCGGCGGCCGCGCTGCGCTGCCGCTCGCCGTGGCGATGGTCGCGGTCGAGTGGAGCGCCCGGCGGACGCAGATGCACACGGTCTTCTTCAACGTCGGGTCGATCTCGCTCGCCTCCCTGGCGGCGGTCGGCGTCTTCGCCCTCTCGCCGGACAACCGGATCTTCCTGGCCGCTGCGGGCCTCTTCGCCGGCGCGGCGTACTTCGGCGTCAACATGGGCCTCGTCAGCCTCGCCCTGGCCATGCAGGGCCACGAGAGCTGGCGGAGCGTGTTCAAGGAGCGGTTCGCCTGGCTGCTGCCGTTCTACCTCGTCTACGGCTTCATCGGCGGCGTGATCGCGATCGGCTACGAGGCGGCCGGCCTCTACGCGCTCGCCGTCTTCGCGCTGCCGCTGCTGCTGATGCGGCGCTCGCAGGAGGCGTACATCGCCCACACGCAGAAGAGCGCCCAGAAGCTGCGGAGCGCCGCGGAGACGATCCAGACCCAGAACGTCTCCCTCGAGCAGGCCAACCGGCTGCTCAAGGAGCGCTCCACGGCGGCGATGGAGAGCCTCTCGGCCACGGTCGATGCTCGCGACTCGTACACGGCCGGCCACTCGCGCCGGGTCCAGCAGCTCGCCCTCGCGATCGGCCGCGAGCTCGGGCTCTCGAAGGCGGAGCTCGACCTGCTCGGGCACGCGGCCCTGTTCCACGACATCGGCAAGCTGGCGGTGCCCGACTCGATCCTGCTCAAGCCCGCGAGCCTCACCTCCGAGGAGTGGTCGCTGATGCAGCGGCACGCGGAGGAGGGCGCGCGGATCATCGACCGCCTCGGCTTCCTCGGCGACGCGGTGCCGGCGATCCGCCACCACCACGAGCGCTGGGACGGCTCCGGTTATCCCGACCGGCTGAAGGGGGAGGAGATCCCGCTCGGCGCGCGGATCATCCACGTCGCAGACGCGCTCGACTCGATGCTGACGACGCGGATCTACCGCGCCGCGCGCCCCGCAGCCGAGGCGCTCGACGAGCTCCGCCGCGCCGCCGGGACGCAGTTCTGCCCGCGCACCGTCGGGGCGCTGGAGCGGATCCTCGAGCTGCAGGGCTTCGAGGGGATCGGCCTCAGCGCCGGGGATCCCGAGCCCCCGGCCGAGCTGGTCGCGGTCTCCTCGGGCTAGTCCGCACCGTACATGATGCTCGGCCGCTCTTGCAAAGTGGCCGATTTGCTCTACCATTCTTGGCATGGCGCGTTCCCGGAGCTCCCGGACGGTGCCGCGCATCGATCCCGGCCGGCTGGCGGCCTTCCAGGCGGGCCTGCGGCGCCGCTACTCCGACGAGGAGATCCTGGAGCAGCTCCGCGCCTGCGCGAGGCGCCTGGGGCGGTCGCCGACGATGCGCGAGTTCGCCGCGGACGCGGAGACGACGGTGCATCCGCAGACGGTGATCGAGCACTACGGCAGCTGGAACGCGGCCAAGCGGGAGGCGGGACTCGTCCCACGCCGCTTCGCCACCAGGGAGGAGCTCCTGCGCCTGTTGCGCGAGCTCGGCGAGGAGCTCGGCCGTCCGCCGACGGCGCGTGACATCGACGAGCGGCGCGGCTCGATGCCGTCGAAGTCGCTCTACTGGCACACCTTCGGCTCGCTGACGCACGCGCTGCGCGAGGCGGGGTTCGACGTGCCGGTGGGGGAGGAGCGCGTGGCGCGGGCGGTGGAGCAGGGCGTGAAGCTCGCGCGGAGCCTGGGCCGGCTGCCGAAGTTCGCCGACTGGGCCGAGGCGCGCCGCTCGGACGAGAGCCTCCTCACCGAATGGCAGGTCTACCGGCTGTTCGAGTCCGGCCGCGGGGCGTGGGCGACCTTCCAGTTCCTCGTCGCCGAGCGCCTGGGGGAGGAGGGCGTGAACGTGAGCCCCGAAGGGCGTCTGGGCTAGAGCGACGCGAGGGCCGCCAGCCGCTGGAGGCAGCGCAGGCCCTCGTCGGCGGCGCGCACCGCCGGCAGCGGGTGCTCCTCGACGTACGAGCGGTCCGGCTCGAAGGAGCCGATCTCCGTAACGTCGCCGTCCTGGAGCGCGAGCAGCGCGCCCTCCTCGACCTCGCGCTTCTTCAGACCGATCCCGAGCGCGCGATCGACGACCTCGAGGGCCTCCCGCGTGGAGGCGAAGAACGTCTCGTTCCGCGCCCGGCCGAGCCACAGCGGCCGGCCGACGCCACGCGCGCGCCGGCGCTCGCCCGGCTTGCGCTCGTCGAGCCAGGCGGTCGCCATCGTGCCGCGCAGCCGCTCGAGGACGCGCGGCGAGTCGTCCCACTCGAGCAGGGCGAAGATCGCCTCGGAGTCCACGGTCATCTCGGGCTCCGCGCGCCGGAACCCGAACTCGGCGAACACGTCCTCGTCGTTGACGATGATCCCGTTGTGGATCCCGACCACGGCGCCGTGCCGGATCGGGTGGTTGTTCGCCTCGATCGTCGGATGGCCCTTGGTGTAGT
>JBBDQR010000024.1:0-1765 GCA_040905885.1 Gaiellaceae bacterium
CCGGCGGCTGATGCCCGGAATCGCCGCCGGGCCGCCGATCCTGCTCACGGGCGCGACCGGCTACGTCGGCGGGCGGCTCCTGCACGCGCTCCTCGAGCGCGGCGAGCGCATCCGCTGCCTCGCCCGGCGGCCGGAGGCGCTACCGTCCGCGCCCGGGCTCGAGGTCGTTGCCGGCGACGTGCTCGACGCGAATGCCGTCCGCCGCGCGCTCGACGGCGTGAAGACCGCCTACTACCTGATCCACTCGCTCGGCTCGAGCGAATTCGAGGACCGAGACCGGCGCGCCGCGGCGACCTTCGCGCGAGCCGCGCGCGAGGCGGGCGTGGCCCGGATCGTCTACCTGGGCGGGCTCGGCGAGGGCGCCGACCTCTCGAGCCATCTCGCAAGCAGGCAGGAGGTCGGGAGCATCCTCGCCTCGACCGGCGTCGAGACGATCGAGTTCCGGGCATCGATCGTGCTCGGTTCCGGCAGCCTCTCGTTCGAGATGATCCGCGCGCTGGTCGAGCGGCTGCCGGTGCTCGTGACGCCGCGCTGGGTCTGGACGCGGGCGCAGCCGATCGCGGTCGAGGACGTCGTCGCCTACCTCGTCGAGGCCCTCGACCTCGAATCGCGCGGCAGCAAGGTGTTCGAGATCGGCGGCGCCGACGTCGCCACCTACGGAGAGCTGATGCGCGAGTACGCGCGCCAGCGCGGCCTCCGCCGGCTGCTCGTCCGCGTTCCCGTGCTGACGCCGAGGCTCTCGAGCCTCTGGCTCGGGCTCGTGACGCCGGTCTACGCACGCGTGGGGCGAAAGCTGATCGAGAGCCTGCCGAACGAGACGATCGTCCGCGACCGCGGCGCCGACGAACGCTTCGGCGTCCGGCCACGCGGCTACCGCGAGGCGATCGCCCGGTCGCTGGCGAACGAGGACCGCGAGCTGGCGGAGACGCTCTGGTCGGACGCGCTCAGCGCAGGCGTGGGCGGAGAGCGCGCGTCCGCCGGACGCCCGCGGGGACGCTTGATCGACTCCCGCACGGTCGAGGTTCCCGTACCGCCCGCCCGCGCGTTCGCGCCGATCCGGCGGATCGGTGGCAGGGCAGGCTGGTACTACGGCAACCCCCTCTGGCAGCTGCGCGGCTTCCTCGACCTGCTTGCCGGCGGCGTCGGGCTGCGCCGGGGCCGCCGCGATCCCGAAACGCCGATCGTCGGCTCGCCGCTGGACTTCTGGCGCGTGGAGGCCTACGAGCCCGACCGGCTGCTGCGCCTGCGGGCGGAGATGCGCCTACCCGGCCGCGCCTGGCTGCAGTTCGAGGTCGACGGCGACGAACGGAGGTCGCTGATCCGCCAGACCGCGATCTACGACCCCGTCGGGCTCGCCGGGCTCGTCTACTGGTACGCCCTGCTGCCGCTGCACGAACTCGTCTTCCGGGGGATGCTCGCCGCGATCGCGCGGCGAAGCGAGTCGAAGCGCTGAAGTAAGGCGCCGGAGAGAGGACGCCAGACACATATCGCGTCCACGCGCGGTCAGGCGAACCGCAGGCGCGAACGTCCGTGGATCATGAAGCGCTTGATGTCGCCCGCGTCTGAGCGAGTCGACGACTCAAGCATGTAGTCCAGGCGGTCGCGTGGCGGCGGCTCTGCTGCATCAAACTGGGCTCGGCGCAGGAGAGTGGAACCGCACGAACGTGGAGCTCTTCTCCTACCTCGTCCTCGGCAGAGACGCGCTCTAACCTGGTCTGTCTCCGAGTTCTCCCGACAGTTGGGAGGACGTCGATAGGTCTTTGAC
>JBBDQR010000025.1:0-10694 GCA_040905885.1 Gaiellaceae bacterium
CCGCCGTCGAGTGCCGTTCTAGCCGCCGGCAACGACCGAGCCGGGCGGCTGCCGCTCGGAGATGTCCACGCGGAACAGGCCGTCCTTGATCGCCTGCTCCTTCTCCTCCACGAGGCTCTTGACGTCCGCGGGGAGGCCACCCTTGATGCCGTCGTTCAGCGGGGCGAGGCTCGCGCCGCCCTTGGCGAACATCGAGAAGTCCTTCAGGTCCTGCGCGGTGTAGGCACCCGCGAGCACCTGGTCGATCACGAACTTCACGGTCGGCCCCATGCTCCAGACCGCGCTCGTGATCACGCTGTCCGGCGCGAGCTCCGACTGGTCGGACATGTTCCCGATCGAGAGCAGGCCCTTCTCCTGCGCCGCCTCGATCACGCCGAAGCGCTCGGCGTAGAGGACGTCCGCGCCGGCCGCGATCTGCGCGAGCGCGGCCTCCTTCGCGGCCGCCGGGTCGAACCAGCTGTTGATGAACGTGACCTTGACCTGGGTCGCGTCGTTCGCCTCCTGGGCGCCCTGGACGAAGGCGTTGATCAGGCGGTTCACCTCGGGCACGGGGAAGCCGCCGACGACGCCGAGCGTGTTCGACTTCGTCAGCTTCCCGGCCGCGAGCCCGGCGAGGTAGGCCGGCTCGTGGATCCAGTTGTCGAAGACGGAGAAGTTCGGCTCCGCGGGCCCGCCGCCCGAGCCGAAGACGAAGGCGATCTCGGGGAAGTCGGCGGCCACGCGCCGCACGGCCTCCTCGTTGCCGAACGCGTCGCCGAAGATGACGTCCGGCTTGTCCTGCGTGGCGACCTCGCGCAGGGTGCGCTCCATGTCGCCGGCGTAGCCGATGTCGTCCACGAACTTGTACTCGATCCGCCCGGCGTCCTGCTCGGCCTGGAGGGCCGAGTGGATGACGCCGTCCCACGGCTCCTCGATCGCCGTGGCGTAGGCGCCGAAGACCGCGAGCGTCTTCTCGCCCTCCGTGGTGGGCGTGGTCGAGGCGGACTCGTCGTCGCCGCCGCACGCCGCGAGGCCGAGGACGAGCGCGGCGAGCAGGGCCGCGAGCGAGAGCAGTTTCAGTCGCATCTGAGAGTTCCTTCCGAGGGAGAGTGGGATCCGGCCGAGCCTACAACTCCGTCCCGCGCCCCTCAACATCCTCGCGGCGCACGTAGCCGATCAGCTCTCCGTCCGCCGTCGTCACCAGCACTCCGCGGACGTGCCGTTCGTCGAGCCAAGAGCCCATCGTCCTGGCAGGGCGTGTGCCGCGAATCGTCCGCGGGCCGTCGACGATCAGCTCCGCGGCGGTCGCCTCGGGATTCGCCTCGAGATCGCTGGGGCGCAGCCGGCCGAGGACGATCCGCCGCTCGTCCACGACGACCGCGAGCGGCCAGTCGCCTTCGCGAACCTGCCGCGCCACTTCGGCGACGGGATCCTCCAGACCGCAGGTCGGAACGTCGGGCCGGGCCACGTCGGCGGCGCTCGTCGTGCCCGCCTCGGTCCCCTCCATCGGCAGCCGCGCGACCCACCAGTCGTCCTTGCCGGGCTGGTACCGGTAGACGTGCCGGAAGCCGAGCGTCTCGAGCCGCCACGCGGCCCGCGCGCTCACGTCTCAGAGGAAGTCGTTGCAGTACGTGACGACCGGCCGGGACGGATCGAGCTCGCGCGGCGCGCGCTCGCCCAGCTCGCGGAGCGGGATGCTGACCGCGCCCGCGATGTGCCGCTCCTCGTACTCCTTCGCGGGCAGCACGTCGACCACCTGCGCGCCCTCCTCGATCAGGCGCTGGACGTCGTCCCGCGTGACGTTCTGCGGCACCCCCGGAGAGTAACGGCGCTACGGCTCGTACGAGAGCGACTCGGTCGAGCTCGCGACCTTCTTGCGCGGATCCGGCACGTGGATCGTCGTCGTGACCACGTTCGTGTAGCGGTTCTCGCCCTCGTCGAAGCTCCCGGCCGCGTTGATCGCCACGCGGACGACGTAGTCGCCCTCCGGCACGCCGGTGATGTCGATCCACTGGCCGGAGAGCTGCTTGTAGTACCAGTCGCCGTAGCCGCGGGCGATGCCCTGGTCGGCGCACGAGTAGCTCGGCTTGTCCTGCCCGTTGAGGTCGTTCGAGTACTTCAGCGTGCTGATGAAGCAGAAGGCCTGCTTGTGACCGGGGGCGGCGACCGCCCCGTCGGTCGTCAGCAGCTGGTAGTCCGCGAAGCCGCTCATGTGGTAGTGGCCGTGGCAGGGCGAGAACTCGAACACGCCGGCCTGCACGTACGGGTTGTCGGGGTCGGTCGGGCTGCCGAGGGCGAGGTCGGCGCCGCCGGCGTTGATGATCACGGTGTCGAAGCGGAGGATCCGCCGGTAGCCGGACCCGTTGACCGAGCCCTCGACGAGCTCGCAGCTGCCGGCGTCGAACCAGCGGTCGACGATCTCCATCTGCGAGACGAAGCGCTTCGGGTCGACGGTCAGGTCGGCCTTGCCGCCGTTCTCGTAGAGCGGGAACTGGCGCGAGACGGAGTCGCGCGGCTCGGCCGCGGCATAGGCCGCGAAGGCCAGGAAGGCGCCGAGCGCGAGCAGGACGACCTTGCGCACTCAGGGACCGTATATCGGCGCCCGCCCGGGTTCAAGAGGCCCTACGCGCGCGAGTCCGAGACCACCTCGTAGACGCCGACGGAGACCCGGCGCCCCTCCCAGCCCTGGAAGACGTCGCCGAGGGCGCGGGGCATCTCCTCGTCGAAGGTGGGCTCGGCGGCCTGTGCGTCCTCCGCCGAATCGAAGAACGAGAGGGAGAGGACGTCGCCGCCCTGCGAGGCGAGGAAGAGGTCTCCGCGGTACCCCTGGAGCCCCTCGACGAGCGGGGCGATGATCGAGTCGGCCTCGTCCATCGTCCTCTGGGCCTCCGCGATGTTCACTCCTTCGAAGCGTGCGACACGGGCGACCATGGCCGCCTCCTTTCCGCGAGCGGGGTGGAAGGGCGACTCTAGCCGCGCAGGAAGCTGGGCGGCTCGAGGAGATCCTCCTCGCGCCGCGGGGTCGCCGGCGTGGCCGGCCCCTCGTAGCGCCGGCGGCGGCCGCCGAGCCCGGTCGCGACGACCGTCACCCAGACCTGGCCGGTCAGCCGGTCGTCGACGGTCGCGCCGAAGATGATGTTCGTGTCGTCCGTGGCAGCCTGGCGGATCACCTCGGCGGCCTCGTTCACCTCGACGAGCGAGAGGTCGCTGCCGCCGGCGATCGAGAGCAGGATCCCGCCCGCGCCGATCACCTCGGTGTCGATCAGCGGCGAGCGCAACGCCCGCTCGGCCGCCTCGCGCGCCCGGTTCTCGCCCTGCGAGGCGAAGCCGATCCCCATCAGCGCCGAGCCGCCGTTGGACATGATCGTCCGCACGTCGGCGAAGTCGAGGTTGATCAGGCCGGGCATCGTGATCAGGTCGGTGATGCCCTGGACGCCCTGGCGGAGGACGTCGTCGGCGATCTTGAACGCCTCGAGCATCGAGGTCGAGCGGTCGAGCACCTCGAGCAGCCGGTCGTTGGGGATCACGATCAGCGTGTCGCACGCCTCGCGCAGCGCCTCCGTGCCCGTCTCGGCGGACGCGCGCCGCCGGGTGCCCTCGAACCGGAACGGCAGGGTCACGATCCCGACGGTCAGCGCGCCGAGCTCGCGCGCGATCCGCGCCACCACCGGCGCGGCGCCCGAACCGGTGCCGCCGCCCTCGCCGGCGGTCACGAAGACCATGTCCGAGCCGCGCAGCGCGTCCTTGATCTCGTCGTAGTGGTCCTCGGCCGCGCGCCGCCCGATGTCGGGGTCGGAGCCCGAGCCGAGCCCCTGCGTCAGCTCGCGGCCGATGTGGATCTTCACCGGCGCGTCGCTCATCCGCAGCTGCTGGTGGTCGGTGTTCACGGCGACGAACTCCACCTGGCTGATGCCCGCGTCGACCATCCGGTTGATCGCGTTCAGGCCGGCGCCGCCGACGCCGACGACCCGGATGACGGCGAGGTAGGACGCGGTGGGCGCGCCGACCGCCTGGTGCAGGCGCGGCGCGGGCTCGGGGAAGTACTCGTAGCGCGGCTCGGGCGGGGGCGCAGGCGCCGAGACCGGCGGCGCGATCACGGGCGCCTCGGCCGCCGGGAGCGGCGGCTCGGGCACGGGCGGAGCAGGCTCCGGCGGCGGCTCCGGGACCGGCTCGGGCCGAGGCGGCATCGGCTCGTCGATGTGCTCGACCGTCTGCTCGGGCGGCTCGGTCGGCTCGGGCGCGGCGGCACCCGTCTCCTGCTGCTCCGTCCGGCGGAAGAGCTCCGCCAGCGGACCGTCACGCATGCTGGCGCGCTTTCGCGCCATTGAGCACCTCCTTGGCGAGGTCGCGGTAGAGCTCCGCTGCCTGGCTCGTCGGATCGTAGGAGAGCACGGACTGGCCCTTCACCGGCGCCTCCGCGAAGCGCACGGTCTTGCGGATCCTCGTGTTGAAGACGAGCTCGCCGAAGTTCTCCTGGAGGATCTCGATCGCCTCGCGCGCGTGCAGCAGCCGGCGGTCGAACATCGTCGGCAGGATCCCCTCGATCCCGACGCCCGGGTTCAGGTTCTCCCGGATCATCTCCAGCGTGTTCTGGAGCTGGACGAGGCCGCGCAGGGAGAGGTACTCGCACTGGACGGGCACGATCACGCCGTTCGCGGCGACGAGCGCGTTGATCGTCAGCAGGCCGAGCGACGGCGGTGTGTCGATGAGGATGAAGTCGTACTGGTCGCGCACCGGCAGCAGCGCCTTCTCGAGCGCGCGCTCGCGGCCGATCATCGAGGAGAGCGCGAGCTCCGCGCCGGCGAGGTCGATCGACGATACGGCGACGTCCACCTCGGCCTCGTGGACCACCTCGCCGATCGGCAGCCGGTGGACGAGCACGTCGAACATCGAGCGCTCGATCTCGTCCGGGTTCATGCCCTGGCTCATCGTCAGGTTGCCCTGCGGGTCGAGGTCGACCGCGAGCACGCGCTTGCCCTGCTCCTTGAGGGCGACGGCCAGGTTCAGGGTCGTCGTGGTCTTGGCCACGCCGCCCTTCTGGTTGGCCAAAGCGATGACGCGAGCGTGAGGCATGGGTTTGGTTCGCGGTGCAGGCCGCGGCAGAAGGCGAGAGAGCGCCATGGGGCGTCTCTTTCGGCTCAAAGTATCAGAGTCCTTGGTACTTCCCAGGCGGGTTTCCGGGGCGTTAGGGTGAGCCCATGACGCGTCTCGCCCTGCTCGGCTGCGTCGCCTTCCTCGCGGCCGGTTGCGGGGGCGGCGAGGCGGGTGGTCTGACGAAAGAGGAGTTCGTCGCGCAGCTCGACCAGATCTGCGCCGACTTCAACGCGAAGCAGGAGGAGATCGGCGACCCGGAGAGCCTCGAGGACATCGTCGAGCAGGGCCCGCGCGTCCAGGACGAGTTCGAGGCCGCGATCGAGCGTATCCGCGACCTCGGCGACCCCCCGGCCGAGATCGCCGAGGACGCCGACCGCTTCCTCGAGATCGCCGACGAGTCGCAGAGGCTGATCGGCGAACTGGTCGAGGCGGCGGAGGACGACGACCTCCAGCGGGCCGGGGAGATCGCGGAGGAGGGCGACGCGCTCAACGAGGAGTCCGAAGAGATCGCGACCGAGCTCGGCGCGGAGAACTGCGCCGAGAGCTAGCCGGCCAGCTTGTAGCCGGCTCCGCGGACGGTCACGATCCGCTCGCCCGCGCCGAGCTTGCGGCGCAGGTTGGAGACGTGCGCGTCGGCGGTCCGCTCGTGGGGCACGTGCGGGCTCGACCAGAGGTGCTGGAGGATCTCGCGGCGGGAGAAGACCCGGCCCGGCCGCTCGGCGAGCAGCACCAGCAGCCGGAACTCGGACGGGGTCAGCAGCACGCGCCGGCCGTCCACCGTCACCTCGTGCTGCGCGAGATCGACGCGGATGCCCGCCGACTCGAGCACCGTGCCCCCGGCGCGGAGGTCGAGCTCGCGCCGCCGCAGCAGCGCGCGGATGCGGCTCACGAGCTCCGCCATCGAGAACGGCTTCGTCACGTAGTCGTCGGCGCCGACCTCGAGGCCGACGACGAGGTCGGTCTCGGCGTCCCGGGAGGTGAGCATCACGATCGGGAGGTCGCTCTCCGCCCGCAGCACGCGGGCGACCTCCGTGCCGGAGAGCTTCGGGAGCATCACGTCGAGCACCATCAGGTCGAAGCGCTCGCCGCGGGCGCGCTCGAGCGCCGCCTCCCCGTCCTCCACGGCGACGACGTCGAACCCCTCCCGCTGGAGTCCGTAGCTGACGAAGTCGACGATCCCGGGCTCGTCGTCGACGAGCAGGATCCGCCTCATACGAGCACGCGAGCCTCGGCGCGCGGGAGGACAACGCGAACGATCGTGCCCTCGCCCGGCTCGGAGTCGAGCTCCACGCGGCCGCCGAGCACGCGCACCGCCTGTCGCACGATCGCCAGGCCGAGCCCGAACCCTTCCCCGTAGAAGCGCTCGAAGACAGCCTCGCGGCGCGCCTCGGCGATGCCCGGGCCGGTGTCCTCGACCTCGATCGCCACCCATTCCCGCTCCGGCGCCGGCAGAGCCGGCGCCTGCGCTCTTTGCCCGCCTCCGTCGAGCCTACGGCGAGTGTCGCCCGCCACGGCCCGACCGCGCAGGACGATCCGCCCCTGCTCGGTCACCTTGGCCGCGTTCGCCGCCAGGTTGGAGACGATCTGCTCCGCCAGCTCGGCCTGCGCCTCGACGGCCAGGTCCGGCGGGCAGTCCACCTCGACCGCCACCCCCGGCCTGGCCGCGACGGCGCCGGCGGCCTGCTCGAGCAGCGGCCGCAGCGGCAGCGGCTCCAGGCGGATCGTCTCGGCACGCGACTCGGCGCGGGCGAGCAGGAGCAGGGCGCGCGCGAGCCGGCCCAGCCGCGAGGACTCCTTGGCGATGTGGTCGAGGAAGCGGTCGCGCTCCGCCGGCTCGTCCTTGGCCCCGGACTGGAGCATCTCCACCGCACCGGCGATCACGGCCAGCGGCGTCCGCAGCTCGTGGGCCGCGTTCGCCACGAACTCCCGCTGCGCCCGCTCGCGCCGCTCGCGCTCCGAGATGTCGGTGACGACGATCACGGCCACCAGCGCTTCCAGCGCGGGGATGCCGGCGACGGAGTAGATGTGGTCGGCGTCGGGAGTGGCGCGGGCCTCGACGACGTCGGCGCCCGGCTCGAAGAGCGCGCCGGCGAGCGCGCGCAGCTTCACCCCCGGCCAGGGGTCCGGGAGCGGCGTGCCGGCGGCGTCGTCGTCCAGCCCCAGCATCTGCCGGGCGGCGGCGTTTACATACTCGATCCGCAGGTCGGGGCCGACGGTGAGCACGCCCTCGCGGAGCCGCTCGAGCAGGAGGTGCAGGCGGTCGCGCTCGGAGGCGAGCAGCGAGAACGACTCCTTCAGCCGCAGGCGCATCCGGTCGACCGAGTCGGCGAGCTCGCCTAGCTCGTCCCGGAAGCCGGGGCGGATGACGACGTCGAAGTCGCCCTGCTCGATCGCGGCCGCGGCCGCGTTGATCCGCCGCAGCCGCGCGGTCAGGAGCGCAGCCACCACGAGCCCGGCGAAGGCGCCGATGATCGCAGCCCAGAGCGCCGTCTGGGCGATCTTCTCCTGAGCGATGCCGAGGCCGGCGGCGAGGTCGGGCCGGGGCGCGTAGGCGAGCAGCACGCCGCCCTCGGGGACGTCGAGCGGCAGGGCGACCACGGTCGCGCGCTCGTCCGCGGACACGCGGACGAAGGTCTCCCCGCGCAGCGCCGCCGCAATCGCGTCCTCGCGCAGCGGGATCGCGCCGAAGTCCGTGCGGCGCACGCGCTCGGGCGTGATCAGCAGCCGGAAGCGGTTGACGACGAAGAGGGGGAGGTCGCGCCGCATGGCGATCAGCGGCACGGCCTCCTCGAGCTTCTCGCCGCGCGCGAGCGCTCGGGTGATCGCACCCGAGGCGGCCGTGGCGTTGCCGAGCGCGAGCTCCTGCGCGTGGCTGTGGAACGCGGCCTCGGCGCGGCTGGAGACGATCTGCCAGACGGCGACGGCCGTGACCGCGGCGATCGCGGCGAAGGCGAGCGCCAGCCACCAGCGCATCCCGATCCCGAAACGGGCCGTGCTCACGGTTCGAGTATGGCTCACGCCGCGCAGCGCTCCTCCCCAGCGTGAAGGAACCTTGAAGAAACCTCGACCCATCCTTCACCCGCGTCGGGCGACCCTTCCCCCGTGGCACTCCTCCTGGCCGGCCGGCTGACGCCCACGAACGTCGCCCTGCTCGACGCGGCACGCGAGCTAGGGACGGATGCTGTCCTACTACCCTCCGAGCTAGCCGCCACCCGGGCCCCGCCCGGCGACGTCGTCCTGCCGCGCCTCGACGTCCTCCCCACGCTCGACGGGATCGAGCCTGGGCTCTCTCTGCTGGACGGCCTGGCGCGGCGGGGTGTGCGAGTGGTGAACGGGGCGGGGACGATCGTCGCAGCGCACGACAAGCTCGCGACGGCGCTGCGGCTGGCGGCCGCAGGCGTCCCCCACCCGCGAACCGCGCAGGTCGGCCAGGAGGAGCCGGAACGCGGGCGTCACCCGGCGTTTCCGGTCGTGGTGAAGCCGCGCTTCGGGAGCTGGGGGCGGGACGTCCACCGGTGCAAGAGCGAGAACGAGCTGCGGTCGCTGCTGGCGCAGCTCGTGGGCCGGACCTGGTTCGAGCGGCAAGGCGCGCTCGTCCAGGAGCTGGTGCCGCCGCGCGGGCACGACCTGCGCGTGCTCGTCGCCGCCGGAGGGGTCGTCGGCGCCGTCCGCCGCGTGGCCGCGCCCGGTGAGTGGCGCACCAACGTGGCCCTCGGCGGGCACCGGGAGTCCGTCGTGCCCCCGCCCGAGGCGCGGGCCATCGCGATCGCCGCGGCACGCGCGGTCGGCGGCGGCTTCGTCGGGGTCGACCTGCTGCCCTCGGGCGCCGGCTGGATCGTCCTCGAGCTCAACGGCTGCGTCGACTTCACGCACGAGTACGGGCTCTTCGGCGCCGACCCGTTCGTCGAGGTCGTCGCGGCACTCGAGCGGCTCGGCGACCGCGTCGCGGCGCTGGAGCCGGTCCTCGTCTAACCGATGAACCGATGACGTAGGCCCGCTCGGGCAGTCTTTCCCGAGATGGACGCGATGGAAGCACTCGACGTCTTCGCCGGCGAGTGGAGCCTGTCGACCTCGCTCGCCGCCGAGCTGCCCCAGCCGCCGCGCGCCCGCTGCACGTTCGAGTGGCTGCCCGGCAGGCGGTTCCTCGTCCAGCGCTGGGAGGTGGAGCTTCCCGAGGCTCCCGACGGCATCGCGATCATCGGCTACGACGAGGAGCGGGCGACCTATCTCCAGCACTACTTCGACTCGCGCGGCATCGCGCGCGTGTACGAGATGACGCTCGACGGCAAGGTCTGGAAGCTCTCGCGGCGCTGCGACGACTTCTCGCAGCGCTTCACGGGCACCTTCAGCGAGGACGGCGACACGATCGAGGGCACCTGGGAGATCTCGGAGGACGGCTCCCGCTGGGAGCACGACTTCGACCTCACCTACACGCGCGTCGGTTAGCCCTCCGGGACCTTCAGGCTCACCCCGACGCCCTTGACGAAGAGCTCGCGCGTCCTCGGGTACCAGATGATGTCGTTCGGCTCGCGCGTGCCGTAGAAGAGCGCGGTCAGGCCTTCCCGGCCCGCCTGCCAGTGGTGCGCCACGCGGGTGCCGGCGGGACGCGCGATCACGCTCCCGGCGCGCACGGCGTGCGGCTCGCCGCCGAGCAAGATCGTCCCGCCGCCCTCGAGCACGACGAAGAGCTCCTCCTCGGCCGAGTGGCAGTGCTCGTTCTCGTCCAGCTCGTCGGGCGCCAGCCGGCCCCAGTTGAGGCCCGTGCGCTGCGCGCCGGCGGCGCGGCCGAGGCGCTTCCACGATTCGCCCTCTTCGCCGTCGACGTCGTCGAGGTGGACGGCGTTCGCCGGCCGCTCCGAGAGCTTCGGCAGCTCCGGCTCGCCCGCGGCGACCTCGCGGTCCCAGGGATGGTCGCCCCCGCCGACGTCCGTCCACGAGCCGCCGATCCAGGCGATACCGGCGCGCGGCAGGTGGCCGATCTCCGTCGGCATGCGCATGCCGAAGGCGAGCACGTCGAGGCCCTCCGGGCCCGCCTTCAGCGAGTGCGTCGGCCCGCGCGCCAGGAAGACGAGGCAGTCGCCGGGGCCGACCTCGTAGGCGAGCTCGTCCTGGAGGCAGACGCCGCCGCCGCCGAGCACGTAGAAGATCTCCTCCTCCCCGGTCTGACGGTGGACGGGCGTCGACCACTTGCCCGGGTCGACCTCGATCCGCTTGACCCCGATCGTGACGGAGCCGGCCGCGCGGCCGAGATCGCGCCACGTGCCGGCCAGGTGGCCGAGCTCGGCGTGGTGGCCCTCGATCTCATCCCAGTGCGCGAGCACCAGCCGACACTACCGCGGCGACCACGACGACGACCAGCATCGGCGCCCGCAGCAGGACGGCGACCGCGGCGGCCGCCACGCCGAGCACGCGCTTCGCGTCGCCCTCGGTCGAGGTGACGACGAGCGCGGCGAGCACGGCGGGTGCGAGCAGGCCGACGAGTGCGCCGAGCCGCGGCGGCAGCTTGTGGCCGGCGAGTACGAACGGGCCGGTGGCCTTGATCGCGATCGTCGCCGCGCCGACCGCGGCGACCACCGTCCAGACCGGGCTCATCGCCTCAGCCCGATCAGGCACGCGGCCGC